>NZ_JJMI01000046.1:0-7512 GCF_000705335.1 Mangrovibacter sp. MFB070 | reverse complement strand
CCTGCAGGCAGCCCCGGCCCGCCAGGCACGCCTCAACGATTTAGAGGCCACACCCCACACCCGCCTGTAATATCTCAGCAAAAAACATCAAAAAGACAGACCAGACACAGAACTTACAGCCACTCAGCACAACACAAAAAACCCCGCTACTTGCAGCGAGGCCTGTTCGCGTAAGACCGGTGAACCGCAGAAAGGAAGACAAGGTTATTCCGCCCGGATGGCGGAATAAGGCGAACCGAGGCATGGATGCCGAGTCGAGCCGGCCGCAGGCTGACTGCCCGGAGGTGAACGCAGTGCGCAGCACCGGTCGCCCGCGAAAAACCGGATTGTTAAGGGGCGGGCCCCTTAACACGTTCACTGGCTGTGAAGCCACATTAACCACATCACTTCAGGTGAACGGAAACAACTACACTGCAAGTGAACGAAAATACCCACACCCGGTGAGCGTACTACACTGCACCGGTCGCCCGCGAAAACGGGGATTGCAAAGGGGGCGAGCCCCCTTTAGCCCGTTCACAGGCTGTGAAGCCACATTAGCCATATCACCTCAGGTGAACGGAACCCGCGGTACTGACCCCACTGGAAGTGAACGGAAACAACTACACATGACACCATGCAAAGTGAACGAAATATTCATTCAACCTGGTTAATTCTGTCCCCGCAGATAAAAATTTTCAGGCAGACAAAGCTAACTGATAATTGTTCGCCAACCTAATATCATAGTGTTTTTTATAATATGCTCTTCCATTATAAATATATGCAACTCTTCTCCATGATTTCTGCTGTAATGCATTCAGTAATGAGTTGTCACTGTTAATGAAGTTGATAAAAGAGTAAAATTGCCCATCAATTGTTTTCATTCCTGAAATAAATTGCTGTATGGAATTAAATCCACATCTTTTGTAATAGCGACCTAATATTTGAAATGCTCCCCACGATGCAGATTCAAGAGCAGCATTCTCATCTAATTTTCTGGCTTCATCTAATCGAGTATATTGTTGATTGTAAGTACCATAATGAGGATACGGTTCTTTAGCTGATATATCCGGATGTGAGACATCGAAACGATTATTTGTTAAGGAAGAGAATATGTGTCTCTCATAAAGAATATATGGTTTTCCTGGTGATAAAAAAGGACTGCCTTTGGTTTCTGTCATGGCAATCGCTTTAACTGCAGCAACTTCACATTTTAAAGTATGGGCTGCTTCAATAAAGTAATCTTCTGTAATAACATTGCCTGATGAGTGAAATTGAGGGACAATATTTTTTTCTTGTTTCTTAAAATGTAACGACCTCAGAGTTACTCCATGTGGAGAGATAATTCCATCTGGAGGGTCTAATTTGACAACGCTGGCCTGATATTGTCTTATTCTTTCGATGGTCTTTGGACCCACGATACCATCAACAGATAATTTATCAGACCGATTTTGCGTAGCACTGTTCAATAGTGCCTGGATGGTTCTGACATCCTGTTTTTGATTCAACTGTCCAAGACCGACAGGAAATCCTATTTGTATATGTTCCATTTTTTATTTCTTATTCAGGGAGATATTTTTTTATATATTTATATCCGTAAAGCGTATCGTCATCGTCCGATGTCAACACCTGCGCATTACCCAGATAGTTTTCAATTGGTTTTGTTTCATTTGTACATTTTAATATGCTGACAAGATTGCTTGCTTTCCAGATGGCTACACCGCTTTGTACTTTCTGTGCCGCGTCTTTACTGGTAAAAACAACATATGAATATGTGCCGTTTATAAATCGTAAGTAAGATACCTCACCACCCCCGGGCGCCAAAAGATACGCATTGCGGATTGAATCAATGTCCTTATGCTCCACAGGCAGGCGGAGATCTGTATGATCAACTGTGCCATATTGATAAACCGGCGTTCCAGTGTCGTTTACACTTATTGTAAGTGTTTTGTTGTTTTTTAAGTGGCAAATAAAATCTTCTGCATGACTGACACTGCAAAACATGACTGCAGAAAGAAATGCTATTGTTTTTTTCATACCAGACTCTTAGAGGAAATTTCGATAAAATAGTAATGCGAAGCTGTTGATATAAACTAAGAATAATCTTAATTATGAATTGATATGCTAATTATTAACAAAATAAATAATATGAAACAATCTGATTTATTTGGAATTATAAATTATATTGTGCAATTCAAACCCACTCGTTTGTAAGCCTGACTCTATCAACAAGGAAAGCAGACAGTACACAAATCCTCCAGCCACACCACACAACACAAAAAAACCTGCTACTTGCAGCGAGGCCTGTTCGCGTAAGACCGGTGAACCGGAGAAAGGAAGACAAGGTTATTCCGCCCGGATGGCGGAATAAGGCGAAACGAGGCATGGATGCCGAGTCGAGCCGGCCGCAGGCTGACTGCCCGGAGGTGAACGCAGTGCGCAGCACCGGTTGCCCGCGAAAACGGGGATTGCAAAGGGGGCGAGCCCCCTTTAGCCCGTTCACAGGCTGTGAAGCCACATTAGCCACATCACTTTAAGTGAACGGAACTTTCACCACACTGACACAGTGAAAAGTGACCAGAAATAACCAACCAGGCGAACGCCCCCACCACCAACTACAAATCCGCCAGCGTCGCCACCATCACCGCTTTAATGGTATGCATCCGGTTTTCAGCCTGGTCAAACACAATACTATTCGCAGACTCAAACACCTCATCTGTCACTTCCATGCCGCCCACCAGACCATATTCCTCAGCCATCTGCTTACCTGTAGTAGTCTGGTCATCATGAAACGCAGGCAGGCAGTGCAGGAATTTCACATCCGGGTTGCCGCTCAACGCCAGCATCTGCGCATTCACCTGGTAAGGTTTTAACAACGCAATACGTTCAGCCCATTTAACTTTGGCTTCGCCCATCGACAACCACACATCGGTATAAATGAAGTCTGCACCTTTCACGCCACTGGCAATATCTTCTGTCAGGGTAATATTCCCACCATTAGCTTTTGCCAGTGCCAGGCACTCGGTTACCAGTTGTTCGTCTGGCCAGCAGGCTTTAGGGGCCACCAGGCGCAGGTCCAGCCCGGTTAATGCCGCCGCTTCCAGCATGGAATTCCCCATGTTATTGCGGGCATCTCCGGCATACACCAGTGCCATCTGGTTAAATGCTTTACCAGGCAGGTGCTCCTGCATAGTCAGTAAATCAGCCATCAGCTGCGTGGGGTGAAATTCATTGGTCAGGCCGTTCCACACGGGAACACCCGCGTATTGGGCCAGTGTTTCGACAATTTCCTGGCCGTGGCCACGATACTGAATGCCATCGTACATGCGGCCCAAAACCCGGGCGGTATCTTTAATGGATTCTTTATGGCCAATTTGGCTGCCACTCGGGCCAATCCAGGTTACGCGGGCGCCCTGGTCGTATGCGGCAACTTCGAAAGAGCACCGGGTGCGCGTGGAGTCTTTTTCGAAGATGAGCGCGATGTTTTTTCCCTGCAGGTGCTGTGCTTCTGTGCCGTTTTTCTTGTCGTGTTTTAATTTGGCGGCCAGGGCCAGTAGTTCGTGTAATTGGCTGGGTGTGAAGTCGAGCAATTTCAGAAAGTGTTTCTTATAGAACCAGGACATTTTTGCCTCACATGGTCAAAACCACTAGTTGAATTAAAATTCACTTTATATGTATGAATATTCATTTTCAACCCCGAGGACAGAAATCTTTGCACATGAGAGTGGAGGCAAGGCCCCGGCTGTGGGAGAATAGCGCCGTATGCCAACTTACGGAGGCTCTCTTATGGCAAACCCTGAACTGCTGGACGAACAACGCGAAGAAACGCGTTTGGTTATTGAAGAATTACTGGAAGATGGCAGCGACCCGGATGCGCTGTACACCATTGAACACCACCTGTCCGCAGATGACTTTGAGAGTCTGGAGAAAGTGGCTGTGGAAGCCTTTAAACTGGGTTATGAAGTAACCGACCCGGAAGAACTGGAACTGGATGGCGGCGAAGTGGTTATTTGCTGCGATGCCATCAGTGAATGTGCTTTAAACGCTGAGCTTATCGACACCCAGGTTGAACAGTTAATGGATCTGGCTGAAAAATTCGAAGTGGAATATGACGGCTGGGGAACTTACTACGAAGACCCGAATGGCGAAGACGGCGACGATGACGATGATGATTACGTGGATGAAGACGACGACGGCGTCCGCCACTGATTCATGATAAAGCGGCGGGGTAACCCGCCGTATTAAGCCTGGAACCGTTAGATGACTTACCCCGAAATTCTTGCCCCCGTATTACAATTTCTCCACTGCACCACACCCGAAGCCTGGTTACAAGAAGCCCGTAAACCAGAAAATTTACCGTTGCTGCTGACCGACCACATGGTGTGCGAGCTGAAAGCTGCACAAACCGCCATGTTGCTGATTCGCAAGTATGTGGCCGATTCACAAGGTGCGGCGATGCTGCTTGAGTGGCTGAAGCCTTACGAAGCGTTTACTTTCCGCGAAGGCCCCGAGCCCGATTTTATCGCGTTGCATAAACAGATCAGTAAAAGCGCCATGCCACAAACCAGTTCCCCCTGGGAGCAGGCACTTATCGACCGCATGGTGTTACTTATCAAAGAAGAATTACACCACTTCTGGCAGGTAAGGGAAGCCATGGTGGCGCGGGGTATCCCGTATGTGAAAATAACGGCCAGCCGCTATGCTAAAGGGTTACTGCGTAGTATCCGTACTCACGAGCCAGTGATGCTGGTAGATAAACTGATTTGTGGCGCTTACATAGAAGCGCGTTCCTGCGAACGTTTTGCCGCACTGGCTCCCTGGCTGGACGGTGACCTGCAAAAATTTTATGTCTCTTTGCTGCGTTCGGAAGCCCGCCATTACCAGGATTACCTGGCACTTGCCCAACAAATATCAGAGGATAATATTCAGGCTCGCGTACAGGAAATTGGCGAAGCCGAGGCCGCATTGATACAGTCGGGAGATCCCGAATTCCGTTTTCATAGTGGCGTACCGGTCAGCCGGGTTTAATTGAGCATTATAGTATTTTCAGCATACGGACTTCGCAATCGACATGGCCGGTGCAGCCCATTGCATGCTCAATATGTTTAAAGCCCAGGCGCTCATATAACCCAATAGCCTGTGTCAGTGAACTTGTTGTTTCCAAATAACACTGGTGGTAACCCTGCTGTTGCGCAAATTCCAGCGCCTGGATCGCCAGTTTTTTTGCCAGCCCTTTCCCGCGCGCGACAGGCAGAAAATACATTTTCTGTAATTCACAGGTATCGCTGGCACCACCAGCCAGCGGTGCCAGCCCACCACCACCAACAACGCGCCCCTGGTGCTCAACAACCCAGTAGATATGCCCCGGCTGGCTGTATAGCTGATATAGTGCATCCAGATTAGGGTCTGCAACGGTATAGCCTTTATCCGCTGTTAACCCATATTCGGCAGATACCTGACGAATAACATTTGCGATAGCCGGGTTATCTTCTGCGGTTATTTCACGTGATATGAACTCTTCACTGCTCATTATTTTCTCTTAAGAATTGTCTGAATTATTTTGGCTATTAATTAATATCAGCCCTGCTAATAACATTAGTTGGTGCGAATGACAACCCCGTTAATCCAGGTATATTTCTTTTTGTAAATACACTTTACAATAAAAAGGCCTGAATGCACACAGAGAAAATATATCTTCTTAACTCATTGTTTTTATTTAAATTTTAACTAAGGATTGTTATGTCAGACGTAAATGACGGGATGGTAAACAGCCCGGCTCGTGCTATGTCCTTCAAAGGTACGGGCGGTGAATTTTTTGTTATCTGGCTGGTAAACGCTATTCTGACCACCATTACTCTTGGGTTGTTCCTCCCCTGGGCCTTTGTTCGTTCACGCCGTTATTTCTATGAAAACACAGAATTAGCCGGTAAAAAATTTGCTTATCATGCAACAGGCAAATCTATTCTGGTCGGCTGGCTGTGTATCGCCGTGTTATATGGCATTTTCTTGGTGAATATCGCCCATAACAATGCTGTATTGTCATTGATTATGATGCTGTTGTTTATACTGTTTTCCCCATGGTTGATCATGCAGGGCCTGCGTTATCAGGCCATGATGACCACACTGAATGGTGTGCGTTTTAACTTCCGCACCAACCCGTTGCGCGCCTGGTGGGTGATGCTGGGTCAGCCATTGCTGATTGTGGTGGTTATGTCGATGCTCATTGCCTCTATTTTGAGTGTTATGGGTTCCGCAATGAGTGCAGGTATGGTTATTGGCGGCTCTGTATGTATTGCCTTAATTAGCCTTTTTAGCATTGTACTGATTCAGGGGCTTTATATTTCACAGTGGGGAAAATTACTGATTAATAATTTGCAGTACGGTAATGCAAAATTTGATGTAAGTCTTGAAACGAAGAAGTGTGGCATTATTGTAGCGAAGGCAATCGTGTTATTTATTCCTTTCATGATTGCAGCTGGCTACTTCATTGTTGCTCCTATACTGCATCTGGCGAAGTATTCCGGTAGCCCGGAAGACATTGTTCTGATGGCTGCCATGCAGTCTGCTGGTTCAATATTACTGGGGTATATCCTCTATATGCTGGGCATTCTGGTGTGCTATTGCTACGGTTATGTAGCAATACGTAACTATATCTATAGCCAGGCGAGCCTGCATAACGGCGCTATCCGTTTCCGTTCTACTGCACGTATTGGTGCGTTTGTTTGGCTGGTTGTCAGTAATCTGTTTGTGTGCAGCATTACTGCGTTTCTGGCTTACCCATGGGCGCGAGTTCGTGCGACACGTTATTTGCTGGAAAACACCCATGTAGAAGGGGATTTGGACCAGTTACCAGTGGAAGACCACAATGATAAGCCTGCGGCTGACCCGGCGAATTTGCTGGCACGTGGGTTGTCAGTGATGCAGTTTGTATTTTGATTAAAGGGGGCTTTGCCCCCTTTTTTGATCCCGGGAATTACGTGGGGTCTTGCCGGGTTTGTGTGCCAGGCTGGTTTGGATGAGTGTTATACAGGCTTTTGTTGCTTTGTGATGGGGTCTTTCACCTGGTGCCGGGGTGGTGGCTGTTCCGTTCACCGGAAGTGATGTGATTAATGTGGCTTCGCGGCCAGTGAACGGGCAAAGGGGGCTCACCCCCTTCGCAATCCCCATTTTCGCGGGCGACCGGTGCTGCGCACTGCGTTCACCTCCGGGCAGTCAGCCTGCGGCCGGCTCGACTCGGCATCCATGCCTCGGTTCGCCTTATTCCGCCGTCCGGGCGGAATAACCTTGTCTCCCTTTCTGCGGTTCACCGGTCTTACGCGACACAACCCTCGCTGCAAGTAGCGGGTTGTTTGTGTTGTCAGGTGTGGCTGTTGGATTTGTGCGTTGTCTGTTTTCTTTGATTCTTGCTGAGATATTACAGGCGGGTGTGGGTGTGGCCTCTAAATCGTTGAGGCGTGCCTGGCGGGCCGGGGCTGCCTGCAGGACGCAGGCAGAGCGACGGGAGGCAGGATGCCGACTCGGAGCGGTACCCGAACA
>NZ_JJMI01000045.1:0-72205 GCF_000705335.1 Mangrovibacter sp. MFB070 | reverse complement strand
TTACGGCGCTGCAAACTGAGGGTGTGTTGTCACGGATGGGCTGCGGAGGATGTACCGGTTCACCGTGTCTGATGCTGAGGGCAGATTGTCACAGTACGGCGCTGCAAACTGAGGGTGTGTTGTCACGGATGGGCTGCGGAGGATGTACCGGTTCACCGTGTCTGATGCTGAGGGCAGATTGTCACAGTACGGCGCTGCAAACTGAGGGTGTGTTGTCACGGATGGGCTGCGGAGGATGTACCGGTTCACCGTATCTGATACTGAGGGCTGATTGTCACACTTATGGAACAGTTAACCACAAACATAATTTCCGCCTGCTGTACTATTGTTTATTGTTGAGGGGGTATTGTCTCGTTGTTATTCTCCCCAAGCCTATTTTGATCTTCCCGTGACATGGTCAATACACTCCTCTTGGTTACGAGTATACACCATATCGAAAATCACCACTTCTACTTAAGTATTCGCTTCATGATAGCATTTTCAGGTGTCGCCTCTATAAATGTGTCCGGTCACGTTGTTTACAATTTATTCGGCTTCTTTGAACTTATCTGTTTACAAAAGTAATTTTATGCAGGATTATTGATGAAACTCATAAATCCTGCATAAAAGGAAAATATCTATGGATAAGTTGAATCAGCTTGAAAAAGTGGCTCAACGTTCTGGAAAAATGCTAGTTTCACTGACTGAGCAGATTCAGTCGCAAAGAGAAGAGCTGAATGAGCATGAATTTTATCAGGTTTACGCGAAAGCTGCGCTTTCAAAGCTGCCAAAATTGACTAGGGCTAACGTAGATTATGCAGTAAGTGAGATGGAAGCTGAGGGATATGTTTTCGATAAGCGCCCAGCTGGCTCATCTACTAAGTACGCAATGTCTATACAAAATATCATCGATATTTATTGTCATCGAGGTATCCCTAAATACAGAGATCGCTACGCAGACGCATTTACCATTTTTGTTGGTAATTTAAAAGGTGGTGTCTCTAAAACTGTATCGACAGTTTCTCTGGCGCATGCTCTACGTACCCATCCCCATTTATTGTATGAAGACCTGCGAATTCTTGTTATAGATCTTGACCCTCAGTCGTCGGCAACAATGTTTCTCAATCATACTCGTGCTATAGGTATTGTTGAGGAGACGGCAGCACAAGCTATGCTTCAGAACGTTTCGAAAGAAGAATTGTTGAATGAGTTCATCGTTCCATCTGTTGTTCCTGGTGTTGATGTTATACCAGCTTCCATTGATGATGCATTCATTGCTTCAAGTTGGGAAGACTTATGCAAGAAACATCTTCCTGGACAAAACATTCATTCAGTTTTAAGAGAGAATATTATCGACAAGCTGCAAAGTGAGTATGATTTTATTTTTGTAGATAGCGGTCCCCATTTAGATGCATTTCTTAATAACTCAATTGCTGCAGCAGATTTGTTGTTAACTCCCATACCACCGGCCCAGGTGGATTTTCACTCAACGCTTAAATATCTAACAAGGTTACCTGAATTAGTTGGTTTAATTGAGCATTCTGGCCATGGTTGCCGTCTGATTGGAAACATAGGATTCATGTCCAAGCTTTCAAATAAAGCAGACCATAAACTCTGTCATAGTCTTGCTAAAGAAATCTTTGGGGGTGACATGCTGGATGTTGCCATTCCTCGTCTTGATGGTTTTGAGCGATGCGGTGAATCATTTGACACGGTTATATCTGCTAATCCGGCAACATATGTGGGGAGTAGCGAAGCATTGAAGAATGCGAGATCTGCAGCGGAGGATTTTGCTAAAGCTGTATTCGATCGAATTGAGTTTCTGAGAACGAATTGATATTAGAGGTGACCCATGAGCGGTAAAAGATCCACAATCGGCAGAACATTGAATCAAACATCTTTGAATTCAGAACGGGCCAACCCTGAATCATTAAACCAGACATTTGTCCTTGCTTCCGGCAAGCGAGCTTCATTCAGTTTACGTAATATTCCAGCTAATGAGGTCATCGAAAAGACATTTGTTGTGCAGGAAACAAATGGAAGAGACCAGTCAGCATTAACTCCAGAGTCACTGAAAGACATTACAAGAACACTGAAACTTCAGCAATTTTTCCCATGCATTGGTGTTCAGTCAGGAGACAAAATTGAGATCATCGATGGTTCCCGACGTCGGGCATCAGCGATTCTTTGTCACGTTGGTTTGAATGTTATGGTGACTAATAACCTAATTTCATCAGAAGATGCCAGGAAACTTGCAAGAGACATTCAGACTGCTCGTGAGCATAATATTCGAGAAATCGGTTTCAGGTTGTTGGCATTGAAAAATGCTGGTCTGAGTCAAAAAGAGATTGCCGAGCAGGAAGGATTGTCCCAGGCCAAAGTTACAAGGGCACTTCAGGCAGCAAGTGTTCCCCAGGATTTAATTTCTTTATTCCCAGTTCAGTCCGAATTAGCATTTTCGGATTACAAAGTGCTGATTTCGGCTACTGAGTCTCTGGACAGCAAAAACATTGGTTATGACCAATTAGTAGATAATGTTGGACCGGAAGTTGATGTTCTTTTAGCTGATGAAGTGCTTGCTGAGGATGAAGTTAAGAACCGCATTCTGAAGGTTATTTCTCGCGAGGCTTCCGTTCTTTCATCCAAACCTGATAAAGATAAGTCGATAACAACAATGCTGTGGACATTTAGTGATAAGGATAGATATGCACGAAAACGTTCGAAAGGAAGAATGTTTAGCTATGAATTTAACAGGCTGCCTAAAGAATTGCAGGATGAGTTGGATAGTGCCATAGAGCAGGTCCTGAAAAAGCAGCTATCCTGATGTCATGTACATGATGGCGAACAAGTACCATGTTCGCCATCATGATTTCAAAGCTAACTAACTGTTTAGACTAAATTTACTCATGTAATTTCACGGTGAAATCGCCAAGTGTATTGTTTTATAGGCTAGGGAGTATCAGTTTGAAAATGGTGTAACTCAGAAATCAGCTGCTCTTGTCGATGGATTATCATGACTAAGTAAATCAAAGACCGTATGTGATTTTGCTAAAATGAAATGTCGCTATATCAGGCATACGTTATGAGCAGGGGTGGAATATTGGGTGAATCGGAATACAGGTAAAGTAGTCAGTGGAAATTATAAAAATAATATCCACGAATTGAATAACACAGCAGCCCGCAAATTGAATCCCGCAAGCATAAATTTTTAAGAGCAATCTTAAACATCAAGCCATTAAACAATGTTAGTTTAGAAAAAACATTTTTTCATCTGCTCTAGTAACACCATACTTTATTACAGTTACTAGCCTGTTGAGCACTCGCATTTCTACAAATGCCAAATGTGTTTTACTGAATATTAATGTCGCAATCATGTTTAAACGTATTCTATTAATACGTTTTAGATAGTCATGTAAATTGATATGGATTGATGAAATAAGATGCCTGAGTACACCCTCCAGGACTGTACCGTTACAGTTCCAGAAGTATTTCATGATAGAACTATGAATCTTTTTACGCTGAGTCATACAAACGCGAATGAATTCACTTTTGTAATATCTCGAGCAACAGCACACGTTGGAGAAGATGTAATATCTATGTCTAAAAGGCTTGTCGAAGAGTTAGAGACAAGTATGAACGAGTTTTCACTCATTCACTCAAAGGAAATATGCCTATCAGGTAAGAATGGTTCTGAAATATTTTATAGGTTCAAATCAGGGCAAAGCACGATATTCCAAATGCAACGAGTTGTTTTGGTTGATGATAATGGTCTGGGTAAAAAAATAATATGCTTTATAGGTACATGTCCAGATGCATTTAATGAATATCACAATAAGGTTTTCAATAGCATAACTGACAGTATTCGTTTCGATTCAAATACAAACCTATCCAATAACCTGAGAAAGCAGATACCTTCAGATTGTACATCATTATTTTTTACTTTCGATCGGGACTCCCGGGAGTTATCTGTATTTTCGGGAATCCCAGACCTTTACCGTGGAGTAAACCTCACACGAGCTAAACATGGAGATTATCTGTTTTTTGATAAGGATGGTCATTCCCTTATGTTGGCACCAGTGAATTCAGGTGACGATTCAGAACGATATGGGTTATGGGAAATAGATGGAGAACAGCGAACCAATCTTGTTGATAGTTTGTTGCTGGCTAAAAGTGTAAGAGGGATACCGGGTATTGAAACTATTAATGATGTTGAGTCTTATATAGTTAAAAGGATGAATCAAGAATGAGCAGCTCAGAAGTATGGGGGGCTGCAAGAGAAGAGGATGTTATCACCCACTCTTCATCCAAGGGTTGGCTTGTCGTCGGCTTAATTGGTGGAGCCATTGTAGGGGCTGCATTCACAATTGCGACGGGTGGAGTTGGTGCTGCTGTTGTTGCTGCAACTATAGCAGGTGCAGCAGGTGGTGGAGGGCTTGGAGAAGTATTAGGTAGCATGTCGTGGGCTCCTACCCATGAGACAGGAAACCTTTATAAAGGGTCATTGAATGTCTTTATAAATGGTAAGCCGGCAATTATAGCTCATCAATCCATTGGAAAATGTAGTGAGCACAGTCCTAATGTACAGAAAGTTGCTCAAGGCTCGAGTTCAGTCAATATCAATGGGTTCCCTGCTGCGAGAATTGGTGATTTACTAACTTGTAGCGCAACAATACATACCGGTTCCTCAAACGTTTTTATTGGAGGAGCGAAAGTTCAAACAGATCCAATAAACCCCGAAATACCTGAATGGGTAAATACCGTTTTACTATGCGCCGGTCTTGCTGCATCAGTAGTTTTAGTCGGGCCTGCTGTTGCATTGTTAGGATTTGCTGGAGGATTAGGAGGTGGATATGCTGGAGACCTTTTAGGTGGTCATTTATACGGAGAAGGGAGTGACGGACAGAAATGGTTTGCGTTAGGAGGGTCTTTTGCTGGCGGACTAGTAGGAATGAAAGGTGGGGCTGAGTTTGAATCATGGAGAAATACGCCCAAGAGTCTTATAAATTTGGAAGAAATAGAACCTCAGCTCGCAACCGACCCTGATACTGCTTTTTTCTGGTCTGGCCGTACCGATGGTATAGGTGGTGCAGATGTAGCTGAGTCAATAGCTAGATCTCGTGGTGGTGTTACATTAGAATCAACTATCAAAGATAAAGGTATTGAGATGCCTGAATGGGATTTTGATAATCCTCAAAGTATAAAAGCCTGGGAAGATGTTTCGGCATCCTATGCTAAACAAGTGTCTGGTGAGATAAGGGCTGTTGTTGGAGAGTCATTGAGGGAAGGGAATATTTGGGAAAATGTAGAATTACCCAGGTTGATGAGTAATGATAGCGTTACAAAAATAACAACTATTGACCCATTAAATCAAACATCAAAAGTTATATTTGAGAGAGGAAATTAAAGTGAAAATTACTGGAACTAACTCCTATATCATACTCGACTACAATGGGCGAAAAATCAAAGTTGAGGGTGAGATGATTGTTGGGGGATTTGTTGCGGAGAAAAAGACAATGAAAAGGTTTGAACCACCTTTTGAAAATGAATTAGTAACTGAAGAAGTTAAAGAGAAATATATCCAAGAAGCACTCAAGAAGACCAAGGGATCTCATATGGTAATTCAGTTTGTATAATTTTTATTAGCTCAGACTTGAACTGAAGGTTTGAGCGAGGAACGGACATTTTGCCAGGTAACCTAACAAGGCATTTCCATTAGCAGCATATTCTTACTGTTTACTATAACTGTATCAACAAAATAGAACCCTTGCTTCTCATACCAGTGAATCAGTCGTTCACTTGAAGCTGAACAATCCAGGCGAATAAACTGTCGCTGTTGTGCACTGCCCATATCACGAACGAAGGATATAACTTCATTTCCTATACCTTGACCTGCAACCTTTCGCGAGACGGCAAACGAGTGCAGGTAAATGCTTTTCCCATTTTCCCTTTCACCCCAAAATGGCACATCTTCCATAAGTACCCGGAATGCAGCAACTGGCTGATATCCATCAAACACCAACCAGAGCTCGTTGCGCCTGATCCTGGGCAAAAGCCATTCGTCATTAAATGGATAATTCCACCCTTCTGAACCCTGCTGCTGTTGCCAGAGTCTGGCTTCTTCAAGGATCAATGAAAAATACTGACGATTACTCATCGAAACTCTCTTGAATTCATATCTCACTATTTTATGCACTATCTGACTAGCTCCTTGTTGATTAAAATAGGCTGATGTTAGCTACATCTTTTTCTGGTACAGGGCTGCCTGCCAGATTAGGTTATGCTCTCTGCTATAGCTCTGTCAGGCCAAATCTGAACTAATACAAACAAAAGTAAATATAGTAAAACCTCTGGTAACGTGACATCCATTTCCAATGTATCAGACCATGACTGAGCCAATACAATTTATGAGTATGTCAGTCCTCAAAGTTGAGACGGTCACGAGCAGTTCGCAAACGCTCTTGACCCCTTCGGTCATATTGCTGTGTGGTTGTTACGCTCGCATGGCCCATTGCATCTTTTACCGTTATTAAATCTTCACCATTATCGAGCAATGCTGTGGCAAATGTTCTTCTCAAGTCATGTGGTGCACATTTATCAATGCAGGCTTGTTTCTGACGTACGTCAAGTATGTGGTAGACAGCTTGATCTGTTAAGCGGTCAAGTGTTACATCGTCATGTCGACGAATTCTGGTGAATATTGGTCCTGGGTTTTCACCACGAACCTGGTCTATCCAGATATGCAACCTTTGCCATGAGCCTTCAGGTAAAAATGCTATCCGCTCCTTATTACCTTTTCCAAGAACTTTAATTGCACGTTCTGCAGTTATAATGTCTTTTAAGCTCAGAGAAACAGCCTCGGAACGCCGCAGGCCACAACCAAGAAGTACACCTAATAATGCTGCATCCCGAGGTCCTTTACAGCTGTGGTCATTATCACAAACTTGAAATAATTTACGTATCTCGTCACGGTGGAGAGCTCTTCCTCTTGGCAACTTACTTCCACGTAAATTTCGTACTGAAATAATCTGTTGGTAACTTTCCACATCAATTTGGTGGAGCATCCAGGCTTCTTTCGCAACTCCTTTTAATGCAGATAAATAAGTATTAACGGTAGCTGTGGCTCTACCGGAATCTCTAAGCAACTCTATAATTGCAAGAACATGGTGCCGGCGAAGACTACCCCAGGGGAAGGTATGGCTGCTGTCTGAGCCAAGCATATGGGCAATAATACCGAGAAATGAGGACATTGTCTGACGACTACGTAGAGAGTTAAGCGATAACAAATATGCTTGAGCTGGATTGATCACTCCCTGACTGGATGATGGGTGAACCAGAGACAAATCACCATCGATGATATGATCGGAAATCAGAGGTAAGTTTTCATCAGATAGTTTGCTCATGTCATCTTATTCTTAATGGCAAATGTTAAATTCTCATAGGGAGCTAGATTAAAAATTGTAGGCAATCTTACTGATTAATCCTACTTCAGAAACTCTACTTTTTCAAAGGTACATTTTAATAAGTAGATGTAAAAAAAGGCTCCAATTGGAGCCAAATGCATTACAGGAATAAATTTTCATTCACATCATTCTTAAAGTATGAACGAATGAATTTTATAGAAATGACTAGCAGACCTAAACCAAATATATACTTTAATATGTCCACAACAGAAGAACCAAAAATTTCAAGCTTAGATTGCAAATAAGTTATTTTACGGAGGTTCATAATCTTGCTGTCAACGAAAACAAGATCTGCCGTGCCATATATTTTTATTTTTTTACTTTTATTAACAAGTCCATACAAACTCCCTTCAGAAATAACAATCTCCGATTCTGGCCTCAACGACAGATGTTTCCCATTGATACTAAACTGGGAGATTCCTGTTGCTTTCAGAGCAGATAATTTCCCATTACTTATATCATCATATATTTTATCAAGCTTCTGGTATGTTTTCTTATAGAAAGCCATGTCAGTCTTAAGTACCACGGAGGGGCTATTGTTAAAATTGATAATATCATCTGGTTTTATGACAATTAAAAAACCTGTCAAATAATTAGCATTAATGCTATAAGTATTAGTTAAATCAGATAGTTGCTGATATTCACATTTCATCTTCTTATTTTTATCGAGCCTAGATAAAGGGGCAATATGATTTTCAATTTTATATTTTTCATTATTGATAATAATATCATATGTATAATCATGCAAAAAGCCATTTGTGGTTATTGGCATAAATGCGAAAGCAACCATTAATTGCGCATTGTTTGATTCAAATGTTATTTGAGAGTCAGTAACACTTGAGGCTAGCATATATTCATCATCTTGTTTGCTCAAACTTAACCTTGATGCCGCTTTAGGTATTACATCCGCTGATTCACCTTGTATGAACCCCATCATTGGAAATTTCTGTGTGATTTCTATCTTTTTCACATTCAGAAAAGATTTTTTAGCATCAAGTGGTACATTGTGAAGTAAATTTGGAAGGGTATAGCAACCTGAGACAATATAGATATCAGCCCCACTTAAACCCTTTATATCATTATAAATCAGGCTGCCGTTTTTCATTACATCCAGATACGTTGGTGTATCTGTTTTTTTATCATTTAAAAATCCAAATGATTCTTCATTATTTTTTACACCCGCATAAGCGATGTCGGATCCTTCAGATATATCCATCTCAATCTCTACCGCTTGCCTAGCAAATAATAAATATATAACGGCGGTTATAAGTACTGCTATTATTATTGCGGCAATTAATGGAAGCATTGCCGATAATATCATTGGAATGTTTTTTACTTTATTAAGATGAAATATTAGCGAATTTGATAAACACACATACAGAGACAATAATATCGCCCCAAAAAGATTGTATAGTATGTTTAGCAAAATATTATTCATAGCTATATCGTCTAGTGCGCGTATTAAAATCACATCTGTTATTGTTAGTGCAATCCAGGTAAGAGCTAATAAGGTTAAATAACCTTTAATCCTATGCTGTATAAAGACAGAGCCAATAAATATTGCAACAGCAGATATGAGATACCATGCTGTTCCTTTTGAAAAATAAAATTGTTTTATATAATCAAGTTTCATTGAGCATTCATAA
This sequence comes from Mangrovibacter sp. MFB070, assembly GCF_000705335.1. NCBI lineage: Bacteria > Pseudomonadati > Pseudomonadota > Gammaproteobacteria > Enterobacterales > Enterobacteriaceae > Mangrovibacter > Mangrovibacter sp. MFB070. Next base: position 63,120 of record NZ_JJMI01000045.1, on the reverse strand, counting down.
CAATTACCCTTTGTGAAGCCAGCGGTAAAATATTGAAAGAGAACTCCACTACAAAGAAGAAAAAAAATCGCGGAAATATAGAATAATGCCAGAATCGCAAAGTCAATTTTTTTGCTAAATACCTTCTTTACAATTTCTCTTTCTGATACAAAAGCCATAGCAAGTCCATATAAAAAGCTTTTAAGGTTGACTTTTAATCATACGCAACAAACCGTCGACTTTCTAGCTACCAATTCATTGCTCGATATAGTTTTGATAGCGGAGGACTGTATCGACGATATTATGTCAACAACACTGTCTAATGACCGCTTTTCAACATTTATTTTGTCCGGTTTTCATCATTTCTGATGTCCGTTTGTAGCATTCAGTTTTCGGTGTTTTTCTCCTCTATGGTTTTGGGGAACGTACCAGCTTTCCGCTTATCTTTCAGTCGGTAGCTTTCTCCCTTGATGTTTACTGTGGTCGAGTGATGCAGCAACCTGTCGAGGATAGCCGTTGCCAGTACATGATCACCGAACACTTCCCCCCAGTCGGTGAAGCTCTTGTTTGAGGTCAGGATAATGCTCGCTTTTTCGTAACGCCGGTTCAGCAGTCGGAAGAACAGATTAGCTTCATCACGCGTCATCGGCAGATAACCGATCTCATCCAGGATAAGCACCCGAACGTAGCTCAGTTGCTGCAACTGGCGTTCCAGCCTGTTTTCCTGTCTGGCTTTCACCAGTGTTGCCATCAGTTTATCCAGTGGCATGAACAGCACACGATGACCTGCATCTGCGGCCTTTACCCCTAACGCCACCGCCAGATGCGTTTTCCCCACGCCCGGAGGTCCTAACAGGATGACATTCTCATTACGTTCGATGAACACCAGCCCGGCCAGTTCCCGGATAACCCGCTGGTCGATTCCTGGCTGGAAGCTGAAGTCGAACTGCTCCAGCGTTTTCACCCAGGGCAGTCGGGCCTGTTTCAGCCGGGATTCCAGCCCCTTATGTCGCCGACCATTCCATTCATGGTTCAGCACGCGAACCAGTGTTTCTCGTGCATTAAGTTCTTCCTTTACGGCCTGCTCAAGCAGATTGTCTACCGCATCTGTCAGATGTTCCATCTTCAGTCGTGCCATCAGTTCTGTCAGTTCGCTCATCACAGCAACTCCTCATAATCGCTCAACGCACGCTGTGCCACCCGGCAGGCTTGCTGCCACAGAGGTCGATGATGTGCGGCTACGGTCTGCCAGCCCGCCGGTTTTTCTGCCAGAAGGTGGGTGGCGATGAGGGCGTCATCTCCATACACCCTGAGCTCATCATCCAGTGAGATACGGATGCTGACCGCTTTCCCGCACCAGCTTTCCGGCACGCTATATCGATTACCACGAACCTCGATATAGCCATCCCAGGCGACCTGTCGGATGTCGTGATAGCTGGTGTCGAAGTCACCCGCCGGTAATGCCAGCAGACAGGGATGCTCCAGGGTAAAGCGTTCTGCCGGTGTCTGGCTGAACTGGCGAAGCGTGCGGTGGTCAGCTTCCGTATTTATCCACTGCATCAGCAACTGATTGATATGTGCCAGACTGTCGAACTGCCGGTAACGAACGAAGAAGTTCTCCTTGAGGTATTTCACAATACGCTCAACCTTGCCTTTGGTTCGTGCCCGGCGAGGACGGCAGGCCCGTGGCGTGAAGCCATAGTGTTTTACCAACTGGAGGAAGCCATTGTTGAAGATAACCTCGCCACTGTTGTCATGCCTGAGAACGGCTGCTTTCTGGTTATCAACCAGTACCGTTTTGACGCTACCGCCAAAGTAGGCAAAGGCTTTGACCAGTGATTCATAGGTATGCTCAGCATCCTGGCTATCAGTTGCCCATGCATGGAAGTGCCGGGAGTAACCGAGGGTGTTAACGGCGAAGCTCACTTTACAGCGCTGGTTGTTGACAACAGTCTCGATTTCACCCCAGTCGTGCTGGAGTTGCTGACCAGGCTGCGTCTCGAAGCGTACAGTCTGTTTGGACGCACGCAGGGCGCGTTTGGGATGCACATACTGACGCAACGTGGAGCGGCAGCCGTCATAACCCTGTTGTTTTATCTCCTGATAAATGACCTCAGTGTTCCAGACATGCTCGCGCAATCGCAGATCAACATAGTCCATGAACGGACGAAGTTTTTTCATGGGTTCACGCCGTCGGGCGTTAACGGTTTTTTCAGTGAGATGTCGTCGAACCGTGCGCTCAGAACATCCGATGTGGTGAGCAATATCGATAATGTGCGCGCCGTGAATACGCATCTGCTTTATCATGAGAAGGTCCCCTCTGCTTAACATACGGCTTCTCCGTCTGGTGTAGGAACCTTAAGAGAAGCCTATGTTGGGTGGAGTGGACAAAATTTATGCTGTTTTCCGGTCTTATATCAGTGTTGCTGACACCAGTAATACACCTAAGCAAAGCTGACCTGTATCGTCCGCCACCTCGATTGAGGTCTGGTTATCCAGATGGTAGGTGGCCGTATAGATTCAGCTATCCGCTTCATGGCAAACCGGTTCACCTTCAGGGATACGCCAGTCCGTCATTCGTTTAATAACAGGAGCACCGACAGATTCTTTTTGTGCGGCCACAATAAGCAGAGTTTGCAGGGCAGCTCTGTCAGAGTTTCGGATCGCCCTGTCGAGGATAGTTTCCTGTCCCTCGTCTGCCCAGGCTTCAACATGATAATTTGACCATACGTTACGTTCAGTCGAAGGCAGACGGTCATCGGGTTCAATGTGGAGTGTGGGAGTACACTCTATGTCTGAAAGATAGGGCTTTGCGACATCGCCATCCGTAATGCCGTTGACCCGTCCACCACAATGATCAGCAATTACCCGCCCTATATCCAGCATGAAGGCCTGGTGCGCCTCACGAGAGTCAAGCTCACCCAGCAGTTCAGGTTTAATAAGAAGACCGGTGACGATTTCAGCCAGTTCATTGGGTAATATTTGCTTTGTCATAATGCCTCACAAAATAGACGGATCAGTACAGAAGAGTGGCGGGAGAATGCCCGGACCAAAGAAAATCACATGACGTTCAGGTACGATCTCATCACCCGGAACTCATCCGGAGTGATTGGTTTCATACTGGATTTTTTAATGGCAGAGCCAGAACTAAATTGTATCCCTCCTTCGGCATCTTTTTCCCCACCATCGCGATAGTTAAGCTGAATCTCATCATACCTATGAGCTGCATTAACGCTGTCCGGGCAACGCAATATAAACGATACTGGATATTCAAGCTCACCGACGACCTCTGTAAATTCACAAAAGAAGTAATTCATCTTCTCGGCGAAAGCGGTTCGTTCAGCCTCCAGAAAATTGTGTAGCCCTGTCCATCGGATAAAATCTTTGCTCACGACACAGGCAGCGCCTCCGAACCCGTCAGGCCTTTTTAAGTTACTGCATGTAAAAGCAATTTTGAACTCTATCAATTCGTTCCTGTCAAATGCAATAAGTGCCGCCTGAGCAAACAGCGCACCATGTTCAGAATTGAAATCACCGAGATCACTGTTAATAAGAAAACCTTCAGGGCATTTTTCCCCGTCAAAATGCCAGTCCAGGTCTTCAGGAATATCTGCAACTGTTCTGCATGGATGGTTCAGGACACAGTGACGTACAATAATCTCCATTTCTGAGAGTCCGTTTGTGTTATCACATGAAATGAGTTTTTGAATAAAACTATCATCAGGTTCAAACAATTCATTCATTGCCTCAAGTAATATATCAGCTTGAGTAGGATTTGCTCCAATAAGACAAGCACATTCTGAATAATAGTCAGCCATGATAAACCTCATATCTGTTTAGATGAGTACGATCGATTAGGAATAAGACCATCATACTAAACCAAACCGGCACATCAAGGGGGTATTTTCACCGGAAGCAATAATAATTAAGGTCAGGTTCATAAATTCTGGATAATAATAACCAACCCCTAAATGATACAAAAAAACCATGAAAACAGTGAGAAATATTGGGCTTGCAAAATTTAGTTTTTCTGATTGAAGCTTTGTATTCTATCCAGCTTTATATATAAGGGGTAATGGTAGCGCCGAAAAACAGACGTTAAACTCCATAATTGTAATAGTGCTAAGAACATAATCAATCTCGTCCAGCAATTCAGCCAGTGTGTAACACCAGATATAGTCCTTTCTGTATGAAGTGATCCAGAATGATGACCACCATTCCTTAATCAGCAGGTAAATATTATTAGTTGTAAGTCCTTGTCCATGGGTATCGTTTCGCCACTCTTCTAACCAGCGTTTATGTTGACCTGGAACACAGAAAGACAGGTAAAGCCTGGATTTTGCAACGTTGATTTCAAGTTGATAATTCAATAGGTTAGATTCTTTCTTTGTCAGGTGTTCCACCCTTTGATCATGAATCCGGTCACGGTGTTCGCGGCGCTGAAAAACCCTGTTCTGTAACTCCGGGAACATGGAAACTGCCAGAGACCAGGAAAGAGGGAGAATAAAACACTCTCCACGAGATTCAATCAGAATATCGATAGCACGCAGGTATTCAACTTTAGTTGCTTCGCCACGAACAAATGGATCGTAACTCGGATCGACCTTTCTCAAATCATTCGAGCTAATTTGCGATTTACCTGTAAGTTCTTTAAAAAAAGGCTTTGACGTAGGCCAGTTCTCCTGTTTTCCGTCCCAAAGCTCTGCGATTCACAGAAGCAATAGAAGCCATTGCACATCGCTGGAAAGGGTTAATCGGGACAAGCGTGGAGGATATCATTAATTACCATCCTTAGAGAATAGGAAGCACATAAAGACATATTATCAGTAATTATTTCACTTGCCAGTACCTATTTATATAATAGTGCTTCTGAATAATATTCAAAAACATTTAATATTTTTCGGAGTCAATGTCAAACATGAGAAAGCAACTTTTAGCACACTCATAAACCGTAAGCATATAAAAACAGTGAGCAAAGGGAGGGTTAAAGCAATTACTAAGCCTTAAATGAAAGGCTTAGTAAAGGAAATCAGGGATATTACTTAGTGATACAGCTTTCAACTAGTGAAGCAATGAATTTTCTTACTGCATAACATCCTTTCATTGATTGCGGATCAAAAACAATATTATCAGCTTCGACATAGCGTAGCCTGTGGTATACAGGCAAACACGCTTCATTCCTTTTATGCTCTTCAAGTACCGGGGTGTAATCATGATCGGTCATTACTATAACAAAGAAAGAACAAATTACAGATAGTCCAATGATAAAGAAGGGAGCATGTTCCAGGAAAGAGGACATTGTTTTAGATACGTTTACGTCTAAAATATCAACAACAGCATTACTGATTAAGGTAATAATTATAAGTAAAATCATCACACCGATAACACAGGAAATCCGGAGGACCATTTTTGTGTTGTCAGGCTCAGCAGTAACTTCATCAGGTGGTGCAAAGACAGTAGAACGAGTCGTATGCTGCATTTCAGAACCGGCATAACCTCCGCCTCCCAGAATAACAGAGTCTCCCGAAATGCCGCCCCCCAGTACTGAACCTGATCGTTCAGTGGTTGAAGTTTCCTTCAGATAAAGGGAGTTCAAAGGGATCCCGTCAGTTGGTGAATAATGAACTTTCATGATAGTCATAGTAAGGCTCCTGATTATTGATACTTTTATAGTACTGTGAGCCTGAGGACAATTTTTCCTTTAAAAGGGTGAAATCGCTATTTAACTATTTTTTTACCGGGCACGAAAGGATAAAAACCGTAGTTGTCCTGCAAAAGCATCCAATTATGGAAAAACTATGAATGCAACATGTTGACGAGAAAATCTGATGGAAAAAGTTTACCTGTCTGGTATTGTCAGGAAAACCGGCAAAGGATTCAACTAACCAGGGGTGGTTTGTTGAATATGGAGCAGTAGCAGCCCCTTTGCCGGTTTGTCATCCTTTCATGCCTGCATCACTTTCCTTCCTGCTACCTGAAGACATCCACATACGATCTGCAAAAAAGAAGCCCACGTTTCGTTATGGGAGTGAACTACTTTTTTCACGAAAAGGGTCTCTCTGGGTGCACAATCCGTGACACTGTCACTTTTAGATGTAAGCGATCTAATATCATTGGATATAGTCACAATAGTAAATGTCAATAGCGATAAAATAACAGCAATTGATTATAAAATTGATGCTTATTAAATAAAACAAGGTTTCAATATGTCGCTATAAAAACAATAAAAATGTATGGATTCAGGAATAATGAGAAATATGCTCATATTTCCATCGCTTCAAGAGGTATGCAACATCCTAGTTACAGTTCGAATAATAACGTTTATTCCATGTGTTAGTGTAATGTTAATATTAAAAATGGAAGTAACCGGCTTATAAATCAGTCCAAAAGTTACTTTTCTAGTGGTTTTCGTTCAGGTTGCGCTACGCGAAATCTGAAGAAAAACGGATGGGTGAGTACGTCAGATTTCACGTAGCGCACGGCGACGAAAATAAAATTTCATATGACTTCTGTCCGGTTAATGGGTCAGTATTAAAATCCCAGGATGAAGAACATCAGGGCTGAAGCCCTTTACGCCGCAAAAGTTACTTTTATCTTTGGGGGGAGACGAACGAGCAGGGGCTCGGAGTCTTCAATGATATCGGGGCCTGTGAACCATAGTGCGCATCATGTTCTTTTTGTTTAATAGTCTTGCGGGCAAGATATGCAGACCTATCCATAAAGGAATAAATTGGGAATGTTTAAAATAAAACATCCACAAAATAATAAGCAACGATATGGTTTATTAAATACTTTTCAAACAAACTCGTTGAAATATTGTCATGTATTTTTTCAAGTGATATATAATCATAAATGTGAATCATGCTTTGAAAAATAGTAGACTCGACCTAACACCTTCAGGAACATCTCCCTTGTGACTCAACCCGCCGGATGCGCGAGCTATGTAAACGCAAACCCGTTACCACTCAGTTTGCCCATGATTTCGAAAGCGGCCGACGGCTTGAACAACGAATTTTTACCGTCAGCTCATAGACACTTATCCCACCGCTGCCATCAACGACAGGTGATATTGCGCTGATAAGCAGCGGTCGGAGCGATATTGTTTACCAGAACAGTTCCGTCTGCACGCCCACGCTAAATTGATCTTTCTTTTCATCTGTGAAGGTAAATTCATCAATACCGTTATCCAGTACTTTTAACCAGGTGCCGTAGAATCGTATTTCAAACTTCGAGTTAAACGCACTGCTTCCTAATTTTAATGCGTGGTAAAGAGTGGTTTTAACCCCTGACTCGTGGGTTTTTAAACCATTATTATTGTTTTGCTGGTTAAAATAACCTAACTCGATACCTGTCTGGTTGTACTTATTGAAAATGTACGCGGGGCGAACTACCGCCCGAACACTTTTGAAATCGGTATGTGCACCGGTTTCATAACTGTAGACGTCATTACCACCGGAGAATAATAAAGTATGTGCAACGATAACATTATCGACAGGGTAAAACTCTCCCTGTTCACCGAAACGCCAGGCAATACCATTGGTATGATCGCCATAATAATAACGTCCAGTACCAAAATTAGATGACGCATCATAGATTTTAGCGAAACTACTAGCGAAGGAGTTGTTAGCCACCTGCATACTATATTCAGTGAATCCGTCACGAGAGAGTTTATTATTGATGATACCGGTCAGAAGCCATGCATCCTTCATCTTATAATATTCACCGTCATTTTGTGATGAACTCTGTCCGTCGCTTTTATTCGCCATCGCATAGCGACCATACAGATCCCAGGTCGTATTCGTTGTCAGTGGAAATTTCCGAAGGCGAACATCAAGACTGTTGGTGTTTACCGCTTGGGTGGTGGTGCGATCTTTGGAATAATTATCTAAGTCTTCCCGACCCAAACCAATTGCCAGTGTCCCTTTACCCAGTGGAATATCTTCGATCCCTACACCAGAAGCGATTGCGCCTTTGTGGTAAGAGAAGTCCAGCATCTTAAATTCCTGAGCGCGTAATTTGTGGCGTCCTACCCAGAAAGTTGCATCGGGAATAGCGCTGATAAATCCTTTTGTTGTCACATAAATATCTGAAAACTGCATCATGTTTTCACTGGTTGAATCGAAGGGTTCTTTGACATAAGTTTCACCAACGTTACCATCCATCAACACAATAGCTTTTGCTGTTCGCCCATCCTGGTCATATAATTTCTGACTAAACAGTAAGTCATACCAACTGCCGTGTTCGTTGCCAAAACGCCCCAGAGAACCAATGGCCCAGCTCTGCGGGCTGCCATTGCTGGCAGTCCCCCAACCGGATCGGAAATAGCCGTGAAATGAAAAACCAATTTCGTCTTCGATGGCTTTCGACAGTTCTTTGATATTCATATCTGCTGGTCGCCGGGTACTGTTTTTGGTCTTTGGTTTTGCCTCTGCTTCCTGTTGCTGAATCTTATCAATTGGACGAGCAACCTGTGCATGGGTATCCACGGCCGGGTTTAGCAGCGCGGGATTTGCCGCAGTAACGTGGTTCGTTTTCTTCTCTTTCTTTTTATAAATGGCGAGTTCATGTAATGCTTTTTGGAGTTTATCTTCGGTAGTTTGTAATTTACCCTCCGTATTTTTTGCATTTTGTTCAAGCAGGCTCAGTCGTTGCTCCACGGATAATGATTGCCCCCATACCGGTTCGGAACACATCAAAATAAAAGGTAATAATGTAATCCTGGTTTGCCAGTTCGACATAGTTTTCTACTCCTATCATCATTAAGTTGCATCACAGGGAGGATGCTTATATTTATGAAAACATAACAAAGGATATGAACTATTCCGCGGCTGACAAAGGCATTGTCACCGCTACTTTATATAAAATTAATAAACATCAATATACAGCCATTGAGAAATGAATAACTCAGCAGCAGAAATTACCCTGCTGCTTTATAGGATAATAAGGTTAAGTTAAATCTTCACCGTGTGATGCAATGCACTTTTGATACCAATAGAAAGAATCTTTTTTGTAACGCTGATAACTTCCTTTACCCTCATCATCAAGATCAACATAAATAACACCATAACGTTTAGACATTTCAATCGTACCACAGGAGACAATATCTATGATCCCCCACATGGTGTAGCCAAGAAGTTCTACACCATCAATGACGGCTTCTTTCATTTGCAAAACATGCTGACGTAAGTATTCGATGCGGTAAGGGTCGTGAATGCGATGATCACTTTCGAGAATATCGGTGGCACCAATACCGTTCTCAGCGATAAACAGTGGGATACGGTAACGATCGTAAAATTGGTTTAGCGTGATACGTAACCCGATGGGATCAATTTGCCACCCCCAGTCACTGGCTTTCAGATACGGATTTTTATTACCACTGACCAGATTCCCGCCCGTGGTTTCCCATGTTTTGTCTGTTGTGGCTACCATCGACATATAGTAAGAAAAACTCAGGAAATTGACAGTATTGTTGCGGAGAATTTCATCATCATCCGATTCTTTGTGGATCCTGATTCCGTTGTCGTTGAAGTAGCGCTGCATATATGCCGGATATTCTCCACGGACCATAACATCGGTGTAGAAATAGTTTGTGTATTGTTCTTTGTGCATTGTTTCCAATACATCTTCAGGCTTACAGGTTGCCGGATAAGTGGTAAAGCGGGCGATCATCCCGCCGATCCGCGCTTGCGGCAGAATTTCCCGAGCCAGTTTAATAGTGAGCGCGTTAGCAATAAACTGATGGTGTAGACACTGGAAGATCGCGGATTCATAATGATCTTCCTGGTCTTTGATGACACAGACACCATTATAAGGATTGAATTTTCCCGCATTGATCTCATTGAACGGTAACCAAAAATCTACCCGATCACCCAGTTTTTCGAATAAAACCCTGGCATAGCGCAGGTAGAAGTCGACCAGTATGCGGTTTTTCCAGCCACCATATTCTGTCACCAGATTTACCGGAATATTGTAATGGAGCATGGTGGCGAAGACTTTCATTCCCCGTTTGTGACATTCATCAAACAGATCGATATAGAACTTAATTCCCTGTGGATTTGGGTGTTCATCATCTCCGTTAGGAAAAATGCGTGACCAGTCAATAGAAGTGCGGAAAATCTTCATTCCCATCTCTTCCATCAATGCAAGGTCATCAGAATAGCGATTATAAAAATCAATACCCCGTGTGAACGGATAGTTGACCGCTTCAATGTTGTGTAAAGCGGCATTGAAACGTTCGGACGTCATATTAATATTACGATTATGATCACGTTCCGCACGATTCCAGCTGGGGTTAAAATAGCGAATGTTCTGCGTATCTAACCCTTTACCATCCTGCGCATAACCCCCATCGGCTTGTGCAGCTGAAATAGCGCCACCAAATAAAAAATCTACATCAAATCCTGTTTTCACTTAACATCTCCTGTTTTATTACCTGACTCAATGCGTAGCAAGACCACGGTCAGCAAATAAGCTACGCAGAAACTTATCGCCGCCCCGCTTATCGCAAAAACAATATTCATTGAATTATTGGGGTCGATAAACACGGGAAGGGTGGTTAATCCTGTTGGGGCCAGAGTCATGCGTTTGACCCCCATAATCCCAACAAATAATCCACCGACAGCACCGGCAACCAGCACCGCGTAGAAAGGTTTTTTCAGCTTCAGATTCACGCCATAAAGGGCTGGTTCAGTGATACCCAGCAGGGCGGTAAATCCGGCACCACTCGCCAGAGCACGAAAATCCGCGTCCTTGCTGAATCTTGCCGCCGCCAGTGCCGCCGCCCCCTGAGCAATATTTGACACCAGGAAGCCTGCGCCGATCATGTCAAAGCCATTGGTGGCAAGCGACTGGAAGGTTATCGGCATGGTCACGGCATAATGCATTCCGGTCATGATAAAAATGGGTGAGAAGACCGCCATAATAAAGGGCAACAGCCAGATACAATGGTCATTAACATAAGTTATGCCGACGCCAATACCTTTGCCGACAAAGTCACCAAAGGGCGCAATAATGGTTAACCCGAGTGGCACCATGATCAGCAGAGTCAGAAAGGGTTTCATAAAGAACAAAATAGCGCGTGGTGACAATCTTTCTGACAAGCTTTCCGCCCATGAAGCGATCCATACCATCAGAATGACCGGGATAACCGTGGAACCATAATGAACCAGTGAAACCGGAACATTAAGGAAACTAAGCGGGCTACGAGTGGCAACCATTGCTGTGAAGGTGGGGTGCAATAACATCCCGCCAAGTGTCATGGCGACAAACGGGTTCATACCAAACTTCATGGCGGAGGTGTACGCCAGCATGATCGGTAAAAAGTAGAAGGTTGTATCCGCTGCAAAATTAAGAACGACCCATGTCTGGGAGGTTTTTTCCATCAGACCGGTCATGGTCAGGATAATCAATAGCGTTTTCAGCATTGCTGCGCCGCTGATCGCAGGCAGGATCGGGGTAAATATCCCCGAGATGATGCCAAGAGCTTGTGAGACAACATTCTCTTTTTTCATCTTCTGCACGTCCGCAGGATCTTGCCTTACTTCAGCGGGTGTGGCGTTACTCTTGTTATTTTTTAAAAGCGTAATAGCGGAGAAAACATGGCCAACCTGTTGTCCTAATATCACTTGAAATTGACCACTACTTTCTACTGCCCCCAACACACCAGGCAGAGCGGAAACCGTTCCTTTATCTACCGGATCCATTGTATTGAGTGTAAACCGTAAACGCGTAGCACAATGCGTGACATCTTTGACATTATTCAGACCACCAATTCTCTCAATGATATCTTTTGCGAGCTGCTGATAATTCATTGTTGTCTTCCAAAATAATATTATGTTAAGGAGTGATACCTTTTACTTATAATTTAAAACCCTGCTACTTTTGAAATTGATTTTCACTAATTCATCCCCGATTATAGGTATTAAAACAGCACAAACAATATTCAAACCGACCGATCACAGTAACAAAAAGTAAGGTGATGTGATGCATAACCAGGATCTCGACACTCAGCTACGGCAGATTACCGAAAGTGAGCGATTTTATCTCAATAATCCCGGCAAAATCAGCCCTAAGTATAAGAATATAAATAAGAAAAATGTCAATGGACAGCAGGTGTACCGTTTCGAACATCCACGTGTCAGTCAGACGGAGATTGAGATAAGTAAGGATTCTCGCTTCACTTCTGTGCCGCTGCATACCCACACCAATGTCAATATGAACTATATCTATTCTGGATCATGCACCTATGTGGTTGACGGTAAGGAAATTACGTTAAATCAGAATGATGTTTGTATTTTTGATACTGATGTTATTCGCAGTAAAAAGACCATTGGTGAGAATGATATTGTGATAAATATTAGTCTTAGCAACAGCTTTTTCTCCAACTATTTTCTTAGTCGCCTAACCCAGCAAAATATTCTGGCCGGTTTTATACTGACTGCCATTTCTGCGACCAGGCAGCATGATAACTATCTCATCTTTAACACTCAAAATAGTCAAAAGATACGGGAGTTATTTATCTTTACCATGGAGGAGTACGGCAGTGATAATCTCTATTCACGCGAACTGATTGACTCATATCTGTCAATTATTTTCATTGAGTTGTTACGTATTTTTCATGCCAATAAAAACAAACAAACTATTCAGCTGTCAACTGATAAAACGGGTGAGATAATCAGCATCATCAGCTATATAGAGAAGAACTATCTGACATGTAGTCTGACTACGCTGGCAGAAAAATTTAACTATCATCCTAAATATCTCTCTCATCTGATTAAAGAAAAAACCGGGAAGTCATTCAAAGAGATTCAGTTACTGCAAAGAATGAAGGTGGCGGCTACCTACCTGACTAACTCCGCTTATCCAATACATGAGATTGCAGAAAAGGTCGGTTTTTATAATAAAAACTCCTTCTATGAAAAGTTCCGGGAACACTTTGGTATGACGCCGAAACTGTATCGGGATAGCAACCATCATGGGTAGCAGGCCACAAAGGAGTGACACCCCCTGACATCAGTACACAAGGGTGACTCTGGGTGTTTTGCTGCCCGCGGTTTTCCTATACCATTCTGCTATCGTTTCAATGTGCCTGTTCGGAGAACGCATGGCCCCTTCCAATGTGGAACATCACACGACTGATAGTCATGAAAGCCGCTTTTATCGTGAGGACTTTCCATTTTTCTGGATCGTGAATGTTCACGCAAAATATACCCAGTTAATGGACATTGAATTGAAGAAAGTGGCGATGGATGTGTCACGTTTCCGTGTGTTGATGTTGATCCACCAATACCGTAAAGCCAGTATCTCGCAAATATCCCAATATTCCGTCAGTAAAATGCCGACAGTCACCAAAATTGTAGGCAGGCTGCGCGACGATGGGTTGGTTGAAACCAGGGTCAGTGAGCAGGATGGGCGAGTCACCGAAGCAATACTGACTGAAGCGGGTACTCGCAAGGCTTTAGCTGTGATGGAGATAAGCCAGCGTATTTTCACCAAAGCGTTTAAAGGTATCTCTCCGGCGCAGGCGCGCAAGATGAACCAAATTCTGTCCGGCATACTCGACAATCTGGATGATTGAGCATTCCACTCCGATGTCTTTCCTCTGCGTCCCATGTCAAAAACCATCCGATATGACGTAAAAAATGAAGCCGAAAAACTATTTTTTTGGTCTCATTTTTCCTGTAAAACCAATAACAATTATCCATATTTGCATTGGGTGTTTTTATTTTTTCACTATAAAAACATATTGATAAATCATTTTTAAGACGAAGGCTTGTCAGGTTAACGTATTCTGACATAAGTAAATTATATGTGACAAATTACTTGAATATTCACATATTCGTGACAGGCGTAAATCCACAACAACAGTCGTGTGAATGCCACTTTTCCCCTTGTCGCGGATACTGCAATGATGAGCAATAGTGTTGGTTTTTTTTCAAAATTTACCCGAGGAACGGGCAATCTTTCCTTCGCGGTGAAAGACACCATTGATGTGTCTGGTTATCCCACCCAGGCGGGCAGTCGGGTTTTCCTGCATGCACCACCCGCAGCCCGCAACGCTCGCATCGTTCAGCAGTTTCTCGATGATGGCTGTCAGTTATTGGGTAAAACGATGCTGCATGAACTGGCGTTTGGCGTGACTGGGATCAACCACTGGGGTGGGACACCGGTTAATTACTCTTTCCCGGATATTATTCCTGGCGGATCATCAAGCGGTTCTGCAACGGTAGTTGCGGCAGGTTGTGTTGATTTTGCCATCGGTACTGATACCGGCGGTTCGGTGCGTATGCCTGCGGCCTGTTGTGGCGTTGTCGGCCTTAAACCGACGTGGGGTTTGATAAGCCGTGTCGGCGTCACGCCGAAACACAGTTCACTTGATTGTGTGGGGTTTTTTACTCAGACGTGCGGAACCCTGTTGCAGGTGATGGAGAAGGCACAGGGAAAAGTGGCAGACCGCTCAATCTCCCTGCCTGCTATTGGAGTGATGAAAGGCCATGCCACTGAAGCGATAGATGCTCTGTTGGCACAGCGACTGCAGCCTCTCAGTGCAGCAGCCACAACAGTGGATTTGACCTATTTCACGGAAGCTCACCAGGCCGGATTGACCCTAATCAGCCATGAGAACTGGCAGGCTTACGCTTCCATCATTGACGCAGAGGGCATTTCGCCAGATGTTGTTACGCGTATTCGGGCAGGGTCTGCCGTCACCGCTGCGGAGCTGGCAAATGCGGAAGCCGTGCGGGAAAAATTTTCTGAAGCTTTGGACCACCAATTAGCCGAAACGCCGCTGATAATTTTACCGACATTGCCAGAATTGCCTCCTACGTTAAGTGAAGCTTCCGATCCATTAAATGTGGTGAATCTGACTCGATTAATCAGACCTTTTAACCTTAGCGGGCACCCGGCTATGAGTTTACCCATTGGCGTAATTGATGGCCGTCCGGTCGCTATGCAGCTTATCACGCATAAAAACCATGATTTGAATTTATGTGTTTATGCAAAGAAGCTGGTTGAATCTTTTACCTGATTATATTTTCTGAACGCGAGATTTTTTCTTATTCCTGTTTTCAGGAAGGGCAGTATGTGGAGGTTATATGTTACAGACACGATTAGCTATGAATGCTGAAAATACCCACTGCGATATGAGTATTTTACTGCAGGAATTAAAATCCAGAGGGGAGGAGTTTGAAAATCAGAAATATATTACCCATGACATAATTGAGAAGTTCAAAGAACTCGGTGTTTATCGGGCATTAGTACCCAAAAAATATGGCGGTACAGAAATGACACCGGCGCAATTCTGTCAGCTGATTGAAAATATTTCAATCGCTGATGGGTCGGCTGGCTGGGTTGCAAGTTTTGGTATGAATCCTTTTTATCTTGGAGGATTACCGCTCTCAACGCTGGATGAAATTTATCGCAATGGCCCGGATGTGGTCTTTGCGGGCGGAATTTTTCCTCCTCAAAAAGCCATGGTTACAGACAAAGGTTTTGTTGTTTCTGGCCGTTGGGGTTTTGCCAGTGGATGTATGGGGGCGAGCTTGATTGGCGTGGGTATTGTGCCGGAAAACGGTGAGGAAAAATCGTTGCCACGTATTGCCGTATTGCCAAAAAATCAGACCACCATTGATCCCGTATGGAATACCGTGGGGCTGGCAGGCACAGGCAGCCATGATGTGGTTGTGGACAACGTCGTTGTACCCGAAGAATGGACGTTTATCCGAGGTGGAAAACTTAATCTTCAGGGCGATCTCTACCGTTATCCGGTGTTGTCACTGGCGACTCAGGTACTGGCGGTGGTAAGCGCCGGGGTGGCCCGTGCGGCACTGAATGAAATATACACCATTGCCGGTCAGCAGCGTTCGGTAACAGGGGCGCCGCGGCTGGCGGATCGGCAGTTTGCACAACGGGATGTGGCGCATTGCGAGGCAGAACTTAATTCGGCTCGAAGCTGGTTTTATGACGCTATCGACAAGGTGTGGCAAACCCTTTGCCGTGGCGATGCACCCCAGGATGAGGACGTCAATTTGCTGCGCCTCTCAGCAACCCATCTGACACGCGTTGCCGCAAAAGTCACTTCAAAAACGTTGATGTTGGCCGGGATGCCGGGCATCTCCATGCGCAGTCCATTACAACGTTACGCCCGCGATTCCATGGTCATCACTCAACACGCCTTCATGGGTGAGCTGACCTACATCAACGCCGGCAATATGTTTTTTGGGCAGTCACCTTTGCCCGGTTACTTATAACCAACAGGAGTACTACATGAGCCAGACAGATTCAATTCGGGTGCTGTTTTGTATTGGTGTGAACCAGAATTTTTTTGATGCTACGCCGGAAGTAGCAAAACAGGTTTGGGCAGCCTTTGGCGAAATGATGAAAGGGATTGAAAACATGCCAGGCATCACCGTGCTGGGCAATATGGACGATGACAAAGTGATGGTGGGACCTTCCGCAGGTTGGCCATGGACCACGTATGTCCTCGCTGATGTACAGGATTTTGCAACCGTCAGCGCTGCCTGTAACTTATTCCGCACCGTCATCGTGGGCGAAGGACCGTATCGACTGTGGAAATTTTGCAAAGTCGAAGCACGCACCGGACGTGAGTTAATTATCCAACAGTAAGAGGCTGTTATGCAGATGTCTGAGCAACAACACCTTTTATCAAGACTGGATACGCTGGAGTCTGAGGCGGAAATTCGCAGAGTTATCAGTCAGTATATGCATTTATGTGATGACCTGCGTTCTGAAGATAGCGTTACACAAATTGGGCAACTTTTTACCTGCAATGCCGAATGGGCAGGCATTGGTGAACTCTATGCCGAACGGCTGGGGAATTATAAAGGGCGCGCGGCTATAGAAGCGATGATGAGAAAGTATGTCACTCATCCGGCCCATTTTAGAATCAACACGCACTATTTAAGTTCTGAGTTTATTTATCTAAATGAGATAAATGAAGCCACTGGCCGCTGGAAGATGTTGCAATTGTCAACCTTCAATAATGGCCAGTCACATTTAAACGGTGCCGAATTAATTATTGAGTTTCGCCGTGAAAACAACATCTGGTTAATAAACCATTTCACTACGCGAAACCTATTTAGTCGCCCGATCGATTATTGGCATTCCCCCAGTGGATTGCCCATACCAGAAACCAAACGGGCCTGATAAATATTGGAGATGGAGTAATGCAAGATATCCCGGTAAAAAATATTGATTGTACGCCCAGTTCACAGGAGCTGGCCGCTCTGGTGAAGTCGGACCGTGTTCATACCTCTCTCTATACTTCAGCCGAAATTTTTGATGTAGAGATCGATAAAATTTTTTCCAATACCTGGATCTGGGTGGCTCACGAAAGTGAGATACCGGATGCCGGTAGTTTCAAATCCTCATTTGTCGGTACTCAGCCGGTCATTGTTGTACGTGACAGAAAAGGCAATATCAATGTGTTGTTGAACCGCTGTCGTCACCGCGCCGCAACAGTTTGCGAACACCAGAGTGGCAAAACCAATAACTTCGTTTGTCCTTATCACGGTTGGGGTTACGGGCTGGATGGTGCGTTGCGTGGAGTACCTCATCCAGAAAGCTATGCCGATACGCTGGATAAAGCCAACCTTGGCATGATTCGTCTACGTACAGAAAGTTATGCCGGTATGGTCTTTGCCACTTTTAAGGACGATATCGAGTCGCTGGTCGATTTCCTTGGACCCGCGAAAAAATGGATGGATTTATTTATGAAGCAAGGTGGCGGCTACCCGATCCAGGCCACGACGGCTCACCGTTTCCGTTTCCCAGGGAACTGGAAAATCCAGCTGGAAAACACTACCGACGGTTATCATTTTCCCATCGTTCATAAGTCTTTCCTTAGCTCAGTGGATAAACAGACTGAAGAAATGCTGAATTTTGTTGATGGCAGTGGCTTTGTTGAAGACCTGGGGAACGGCCATAGCGTGATGGTAATGATTCCGGAGTTGATTGATCTTGAAGAGAATCTTGATGCGCCGATTCCCGATCGTTTTGTTGAACTGGCCCAGGTATTACGTGACGAAGGCCATGCAGAACTGGAGGTCCGCCGCATAGTCCGCGCCGTAGGCGGCTGCGGTTTTAACCTCAACCTTTTCCCGAATGTGGCCTGTTCGATGGCCTTTTTCCGTGTACTCCAGCCGATTTCAGTTAAAGAAACTGAAATTCACCATGTAGTGATCACCATGAAAGGCGGACCGGAAGCAGCCAACCAGGCACGTCTGCGTATGCACGAACATTTCCAGGGACCGATGGGTTTTGGTACGCCGGATGATTCCGAAGCCTGGGAACGTGTCCAGCGCGGGTCATCTGCCGGGGATGATCTGTGGATCATGCTAAACCGAGGGTTGCCGGGGGAAGTGACCACCGAAGATGGCCTGCGCAGTGACGTCAGCGCGGAAACCGGGATGCGTGCCGCCTATCAAAAATGGAAAGAGTACATGACAGCAGAAACACGGGGGCAGCAATGACCGAGCAACAGGCTTTATTTTCCGCCATCAGTTTTATCAATTATGAAGCTGATGTGCTGGATCAGGAAGAGTTCAACCACTGGCTGACGCTGTGGAAACCGGAAGGGTTGTATGTCATCCCTATCGATCAGAAAACGGAAGATTTCGCTAACACGCTCAACTATGCCTACGACAACCAGCATATGCGGGAAAAAAGGGTTAACCGGCTTTACAGCGGGGAATCGATATCCACTACGCCACGCGCCAGAACCATTCGCATGCTGGCACGTTACCGCCTGCTGCATGCCAGCGAGGAACGGGTAGAAATCCGCTGTGCGCAATCGTTGTGGGAATACCGCAAGGGTAATGCCCAGCATTATGTCGCCGATGTCACCTATACATTGGTGCCAGAGGGCGAAAGCTTTCTGATCCTGAAGAAAGTGATTCGGGTGATCAATGGACAGGATTTCCTGCGCAGCATTGGCTACATCATGTGAGGTATCGAATGAAAAATGTTGCCCTGGTGACAGGTGCTGCTTCCGGGCTTGGGGCGGTGATAAGTCGCTATTTGTGGTCTCAGGGGTACGCGGTTGTGCTGGCGGATATTTCACTATCAAGTGCACAACAAATGGCCCGTGAGATCGATGTTAAAGGTCAGCGCACGGTGGGTGTACAGCTGGATATCCGTGACAGTGATGCATTTTCCCATGCTATTGACCATTGCGTGGCGCACTTTGGCGGACTGCATGTGCTGGTCAACAATGCGGCGTTGACACTTGCTACGCCAGTCATGTCAATCACGGTGGAAGAGTTTGATCAGGTGATGACCACGAATTTGCGCGGCACCTTTCTTGGTTGTCAGCTGGCAGGGGGTTATTTCGCCACACAGCAATATGGTCGCATTATCAATCTGGCCTCACTGGCGGGACAGAATGGCGGCACGGCCTCTGGCGCACATTATGCGGCTTCCAAAGGGGGAATTCTGACACTCACCAAAGTGTTTGCGCGGGCGCTAAGTCACGATGGCGTTACGGTGAATGCCATTGCACCGGGGCCAATGAATCTCCCTTCGGTTCATGCAATGGTCCCGGACGATAAGATGCAGGCGCTGCTTCAGATGATCCCGGTTGAGAAATTAGGGGAACCAGAATTTGTCGCGCAGGCGGTTGCCCTGTTGGCCTCACCCGCTGCGGGCTTTGTTACCGGAGCGACTTGGGACATTAATGGCGGAATTTACATGCGCTAAATGCCACCGGGTTGGTTATCCAATCCGGTTTCATCTGATGCAGGAGCATTGAATGTCAGAAATATTAAGAGTACGCGTCAGCGAACGTGATGTGCAGGGAGCCGAGGTGGTCGTGCTGTCGCTTCAGGCGATTGATGGGACTAATTTACCGGCTTTTAACGCAGGTGCCCATATCGATTTGCATCTTGCCGACGGACTTATTCGCCAGTATTCATTGTGCAGCAGCCCGCAGGAACGTCATTACTATCGTCTTGGTATCCTTAAAGATCCAGCTTCGCGCGGTGGCTCGCTGGCTGCACACCAATTACAGATTGGTGATGAAGTAACCATCGGTGCGCCACGCAACCTTTTTGCTCTGGACATGAGTGCTGAACATACCTTGTTGTTTGGCGGTGGTATTGGGGTGACACCGATGCTAGCTATGGCAGATGAACTGTACCGGGCAGGGAAGTCATTCGAATTGCACTACTGTGGCCGTGCGCGCGAGCGTCTGGCCTTCCTCAGTGAACTCGCCACCTGTTGCTGGGCGCAGGCAGTGCATATCCATGCGGATGACGAAGGTGAAGAACAAAAGTTGAATCTCAGCGCCGTATTGCCCCGTCATCATATTGATGGGCAAGTGTATGTTTGTGGCCCGGAAGGTTTTATGGATTGGGTCATCACCTCGGCACAGCGAGCAGGTTATGCCGATGAACGTATTCACAGGGAATATTTCAATCGCGAACTCGCCATCAGTGGTAAAGCCTTTGAAGTGGAAGTGCCTGAGCTGGATCTCACTGTCACCGTCAGTGAGAAAGAGTCAATTGTCGCTGCATTGGCGCGAGCAGGTATCAAAGTAAAGGTTTCCTGCGAACAGGGGGTATGTGGGACTTGTCTGGCCAATGTCGCCAGTGGCATCCCGGAGCATCGGGATGAATATCTCACCGAAGAAGAACGTTTGGATAACGATCAGATTCTGCTCTGCTGTTCACGTTCGAAGAGTGAGCGTCTGGTAATCGAAAACTTTGAATTCGTGAAACTAAAATAGAGAGGCAAATAATGAATCTTATGACCGACTTTCGTAATGCGATGGCGCAGCTGGGAAGTGCTATCACGATTATTACCACCGATGGCCCTGGTGGAAAATATGGCTTTACCGCCTCTGCAGTTTGTAGTGTAACGGATGAACCT
Source organism: Mangrovibacter sp. MFB070 (assembly GCF_000705335.1). Taxonomy (NCBI): domain Bacteria; kingdom Pseudomonadati; phylum Pseudomonadota; class Gammaproteobacteria; order Enterobacterales; family Enterobacteriaceae; genus Mangrovibacter; species Mangrovibacter sp. MFB070. The sequence continues at coordinate 42,258 of NZ_JJMI01000045.1, read as the reverse complement.
CCGACATTATTAATTTGTATGAATCGTTCATCCTTTGCCAACAGCAAATTTAAAGAGAATGGTGTGCTGTGTGTCAATATTCTATCGGCACAGCATCGTGAATTGTCTGGGGTGTTTGCCAATGGCAAATTGCGTTCGGATGAGCGTTTTCTTCATGATAACTGGCAGACTCTGACCACTGGCGCACCGGTGCTGACGTCGGCAATCGCCAGCTTTGATTGTACAATTGGTGACTGTCATGAGGTCGGCAGCCACAGTATTTTTTATTGCCCGGTACAAGACATCGGTTTTGGTCAGGGGGAGCAGGGATTAGTTTATTTTAATCGTCAGTATCATACGCTGGCTGCCAGCCTATAAATTCTTTCCTGTTCAAAAAGGTAATCAGTATTTCTTATATTTATTCATCGCGATGAATATATTCGTCTGTTACGCCGCTAACAGACGATATTTGGATTTTTTCACCTGCATGAACGGAGATGATGATGAGCAATGACGTTACCAACGGTGATTTCAGCCGAAAAAATATGCGCAAGTTAATTATTGGTTCTTTCCTTGGGAACTCACTGGAATGGTATGATTTTTTTCTTTATGGTACTGCCGCTGCATTAGTTTTTGGGTCATTATTCTTTCCGGTTCAGGACGATCCGCTCATCAGCACATTGCTGGCATTTTCTGGCTTTGCCGTAGGTTTTATTGCCAGACCCTTAGGTGGCATTTTATTCGGTCATATTGGTGATAAATATAGCCGGAAAACAACCCTGATTATTACCCTGACCCTAATGGGGGCTTCCACATTTCTCATTGGATTACTCCCGACCTGGCACCAGGTTGGCGTACTGGCACCGATTGCCTTGATTAGCCTGCGCTTTTTGCAGGGCGTTGCATCCGGCGGCGAATGGGGAGGAGGGGTGTTGATGTTGAGTGAGAACGCGCCGGAAGAGAAAAAAGGCTACTATACCGCATGGAGCCAGGTGGGTGTTTCGGGTGGTTTTGTCCTCTCGGCGTTGGCTTTCTGGCTGGTTCAGCTGCTACCGGAAAACGCGTTCATGACGTGGGGCTGGCGGATCCCATTTCTGATGAGTGTGTTCATTTTTCTGGTTGGTATTTATATTCGAAAAAACATACGCGAGAATAAAGAATTTACGCAGCTGAAACAGGCCAGTGATACAGAACCGGAAGCAAACGTACCTGTAATTGAGATTTTTAAAAAATATCCCAAACAACTTCTCCAGGCCATTGGTCTGCGTTTGCCGGAAAACGGCGCAGTCTATATATTTTTCACCTTTTCAGTGGTGTTCTGTAAGCACGTTGGTATCGCCAGCGACAAAATTATCGCGGTTGTGACATTGGCAATGATGCTGGAGATTTTCTCTATCCTGTTCTGGGGATGGTTATCCGATAGAATCGGGCGTAAAACTATTTATTATATTGGTGTCATTGGTCTTCTTCTCACCGCCTTTCCTTTCTTTTCATTATTGGCCAGCGGGAACTTTTCATTGATGATGCTGGCAATGATGCTCGGCTTACCACTGTGCCATGGTGCGATGATCGCAGCACAACCCTGCATCATGAGTGAGCTGTTTCCGGTGGAAGTTCGTTATACCGGTCTGGCTCTGGGACACGAAATCGGCGCGGTAATTTCTGGCGGTATCAGCCCAATGATTGCCGTGGCATTGTTATTAAAATATGACCATTGGTGGCCAATTTCAGTAATGCTGCTGGGCTTTGCGCTGGTAGCCCTTATCGCATTGCTAAGTATTAAAGTTTCACCTCGTGCTTTATCTTCACGCACAGCTTCATGATTCAAGGAATAAAAAACGGATGATAAGTAGAAAGTAACTCTCACAAACTACATGCATGTATACTGAGGTAAGATAACGCGGGAAGATCGGCAGAAAATACACACGACCAGTAAGAGGTCTACTCAGTGTATTGAACACCACAGTTTTAATCTGGGGCATCACTTAGCACGTCAGTAAGAAAATCGCAGCTGTTTTAAGAATCAGGAGGATTAGATGATAAATATATTCTCCATTAATGACTAAATAGCACTATGAATAATTTTGAGTCACCATTGTATTTTTTATATTAGCTTCATTTTAATTACAACCTCCAATCTTACTTTTTGATACCCAAAACAAAATTTTTAATATTGACTACAATGGTTATTTTGTTATGGTGAATATATATCTATTTTAGGCGTCTCATCTTTTGATGAAGATTATCACCTTTGGTTTTTAAGATGAAATTATTAAGAGGATTAGATTTGAACAGGCGAGATCTTATTATTAAAACGGCAGTCATGATTACATCGTGTGGTTTGCTTTTAAAAAAAGCAGATTCCAAAGAATCAACTAAGCTTAGTAAGCCGATGATTTCTGGCTCGCGCCTTAAGGAATATAATAACCTTGAGTGGATCAGCATTGCAGAAAGATTGAAACCGACGCTTATTGAAAGTACTGTACAGGCTGTACAGCTAGTAAATGGTGTTAGCGACAAAAATAATATTTTACAATATAAAATGGTTTCTGATGAAACACGATCATTGAAATCAATTAGTGAGACTCCAGTCAATGCTGGTGATTTTTTTATCGTCGAATTTCCACATCATGTAACAGGATTTTTAACTTTTAATATGGACTGGGTTGGTAGAGGAAATGATGCGCCTACCAGATTAAGATTGATTTTTGGTGAAGTCCCAAGTGATGTACTGGAACCATTGTATCCATATAATGGAACTTTGAGTGCATCATGGCTACCTGATGAAATTATAAATATAGACCATCTTCCGGATGAGGTCACCATTTCGAGACGTCATGCATATAAGTATGTGAAAATTGAGGTTATGTCGGGTTCTAAAAATTTTGGTATAATATTTAGTAACATTCATACTATCGCAGTTAGTTCCGCAGGTGAAGACAAACAAACAAATATTTTAGGTCTTTCAGAAAAATGGAAAAAAATAGAAAAAATAAGTCTGAGAACATTACATGAGTGTATGCAGACCACTTTTGAAGATGGTCCACGACGCGACCAACGTTTATGGTTAGGCGATTTAAGGCTACAAGCGCTGACAAACTATCTCAGTTTTAAAAATAACAACCTTGTTAAAAGGTGTCTATATCTTTTTGCCGGACTAACAAATAGTGATGGCTTTGTTACGGCATGTGTTTACGAAAAACCCACTCCCACCGCCGGGGAAGGAGTCATGCTAGACTATGCTGCGTTATTTGGCCCAACACTTGCAGACTATTATTTTGCAACAAACGACCGTCAAACACTTGAACATTTATTACCCGTTGCATTGAAGCAAATTACCTTAATAACGGAACGATATGTAAATAATGATGGGGTTGTTCAAATTCCTGATAGACCATTCACTTTTATCGACTGGCAGGATGGATTGGATAAACAAGCATCAATGCAGGGGTTAATGATTTATTGTTGTCGACGAGTTAAGAGTTTGACGGAACTGGTTGGAGATAATTCCTCAAGTGCAAAGCTGGATAGTTTGATTCAACATATGACGAATGCTGCAACGCGTTATTTATGGAAATCAGATTCCAAATTATTCGTCAGTGGGCCAAATTCACAAATATCCTGGGCGTCACAAATTTGGATGGTGCTAGCTGGTATTGTTGACAATCAGACGGGAAAGGATTTATTGCAGAGGGTCATGAAAATGCCCAAGGCAATAACTCCACTTACTCCATACCTTTATCATCATCTTGTGTCGGCTTTTGTAACAATAGGGGACAAACAAGGTGCGCAGGATGTTGTGCTTGGATACTGGGGAATCATGGCAGAGTACGGGGTTGATACCTTCTGGGAAGCCTTCGATCCACATAATCCGAAAGCATCTCCTTATGGCGCGATGCAAATCAATAGTTATTGTCATGCATGGAGCTGTACACCTGCTTACTTTATCCGTTCATTGTTCACCAGACCTTAATCTTGGACTGACTCTACACTGTTTCTTCTCAATATCGGTGCCAAGCTAAATCAGAGAACCCGACATTTTTCAGACTTCGGATAAATTCATCTGAGGTCCGATTCGATTATTCAGGAATTCATGAGGCTGATCGTTATTGTATTCCATCAGTCAGAGTTCGGCCTTGTTGAATAAATCGAACTTTTGCTGAGTTGAAGGATCAGATCACGCATCTTCCCGACAACGCAGACCGTTCCGTGGCAAAGCAAAAGTTCAAAATCACCAACTGGCCCACCTACAACAAAGCCTTCATCAACCGTGGCTCCATAACTTTCTGGCTGGATGATGAAGCGATTCATACCTGGTATGAGTCGGCAACGCCTTCATCACGGGGAAGACCTCAGCGCTATTCTGATCTCGCCATCACCACCGTTCTGGTCATTAAACGCGTATTCGGGCTGACCCTGCGGGCTGCACAGGGTTTCATGGACTCCATTTTTAAACTGATGAATGTTCCGTTGCGCTGCCCGGATTACACCAGTGTCAGTAAGCGGGCAAAGTCGGTTAATGTCAGTTTCAAAACACCCACCCGGGGTGAAATTGCGCATCTGGTGATTGATTCCACCGGGCTGAAGGTCTTTGGTGAAGGCGAATGGAAAGTCAAAAAACACGGCAAAGAACGCCGTCGTATCTGGCGAAAGTTGCATCTGGCAGTTGACAGCAAAACACATGAAATCATTTGCGCAGACCTGTCGCTGAACAATGTGACGGACTCAGAAGCCTTCCCGGGTCTTATCCGGCAGACTCACAGAAAAATCAGGGCAGCATCGGCAGACGGCGCTTACGACACCCGGCTCTGTCACGATGAACTGCGGCGTAAGAAAATCAGCGCCCTTATCCCTCCCCGAAAAGGTGCGGGTTACTGGCCCGGTGAATATGCAGACCGTAACCGTGCAGTGGCTAATCAGCGAATGACCGGGAGTAATGCGCGGTGGAAATGGACAACAGATTACAACCGTCGCTCGATAGCGGAAACGGCGATGTACCGGGTAAAACAGCTGTTCGGGGGTTCACTGACGCTGCGTGACTACGATGGTCAGGTTGCGGAGGCTATGGCCCTGGTACGAGCGCTGAACAAAATGACGAAAGCAGGTATGCCTGAAAGCGTGCGTATTGCCTGAAAACACAACCCGCTACGGGGGAGACTTACCCGAAATCTGATTTATTCAACAAAGCCCTCAATCAACTGTGTGAGTCTGACAGTAAGCAATGACACCTGAGGCAGCGATGATAGTTCTTTCAGAACTTCCAAGGTAATTAGCTAAGATAATCAATCATTTCGTCAATAAATACCTGATACCTGCTTTCATTTACCCGTGAAGGGTCGTAGAGCAAATGCATTTCCCGTGAGGGAATAGTGAAGTTCTCCAGGACAGGAACGAGTTTTTCCCTGTTGATAAGTCGCCTGAGCTCTTTTTCATAACCAATCAGCACACCTGTGCCTCTTAATGCCGCCTCAAGGATTGCTCCCCAGTCGTTAATCGCCAGGCGAGAGTTTACCATCACTTCAGCAGGACCTTCAGTGCTGGCAAAAGGCCAGTAATGGGTTAACCCCGCAGACCAGGGTGCAAAAACCAGACACTCATGATGTTTCAGATCAGAAGGTTGTTCTGGATGACCGTACTTTGTCAGGTATTGAGGAGCAGCACATGCAATAAATCGGTATGCAGGCAACGGTTTTGCCGCAAGCCGGAGTTTCTTATCAAGCTCGCCGATTCGTATCACCAGGTCAAAATCTTCTGAAGCAGGATTAATAACGTCATCAGTAAGAACAAGTTCAATACGCATTTTCGGGTAGCGCTCAAGAAATGTGCTCAAAAAATCCACCAGGACATAACGGCCGAACGTTACCGGCGCATTCAGCCGCAGCGTACCTGCAAGAACTCCGCTCGTACTGCTTGCTTCCCGGTCAGCGCTGTCGATGGCCTGTAAAATTGTTTCACAACGCCTGTAGTACAGCGATCCTGCCGGCGTCAGGCTTTGCCTGCGCGTCGTTCGGTTAAGCAGGCGCGTTTCAAGCTGCTTCTCAAGTGTGGCGATATGGCGGGCCACCATCTGAGGCGACATACCGAGTCTGTCTGCGGCCGCGACAAAAGAGCCCGTCTGAACCACAACCACGAAGGCCCGCATTCCGGTAAGTTTATCCAGCATTCGTTACTCCTGGTTGTTTCAGAACTCAATATTGGCGAATTTTAAAAACTGCTAATACTTATTATGCTTATTTTTTGTCTCATGAACAGGACAGCGAAAACGATGCACATTTATATTGTCAGAATGGACCATCCGGACGGCCGCGGGTGGAATACCTTTGTGCGCGAGCATGTGATTTATCTGAAGGGTCTGATAGAACAGGGCAAACTGTTAGCGTCCGGTCCGCTCAAAAACACGCCACTGCGGGCGGGGTTTCTTATTTTCAGGGCTGAGACGCGCGATGAAGTCCAGTCCATGATCGGTGCGGACCCTTTTGCACGTGAAGGCCTTATTGCCCACCTTGATATCCAGCAATGGGACCCGTTGTTCGGGCAGCTCAGCAGTTACTCAAGCCATAATGCAAGCGGGGATTTGAAGGATTTAATTGATTAACCAATTGAGTTAAGAAAAATTTCTCTCAGTCTGCCGGATGATCCACATACAGGGTATGGGGAAGAGGAACGCCTGTATTCATGGCGATACATTTCCGGTATGTTCGGTAATGTATCGCCATTAACCAATTCTGGTTAGCATGGCAGAACATTCAATCCATCAGGTCGCGCCATTTTACCATCCTGTCACTGAGGTCAAGCGTCTCTCCGTCGACACTGAAACGGCCATCGCCCTGATGGTGGAGCAGGCGCAGTTCCTGCCATGCGCGGTCAAGCCAAATCCTCCGAACTTCCAGCACCCACAGGTTATAGCGCCGCACCTGTCGGTCATCCACCACTCTGCACTCCAGGTTAGCCACGCATTCATCTATCAGAGGCGCACTGACCGATTGCGCGACAACGGGGGTCAGGCCGAAACGCGCAAATTTGTCGTCTGTTTCTCCCGAGCAATTACCGATGTCCACAACGGCCTTTGCCATCCCGGCTGGCGGTACAGCCAGAACACATTCCCCGGTATCTGACAACGCCTGATAGCTGTAATCCCAGGGGCCGATAATCACACCGACCAGCGGTGGGGCATGCTGCATCATCATGTGAAAACCTGCGGTCATCAGATTCGTTCGGCCATCTGTCCCCCTCGTGGACACCAGAATAACGGGACCAGCTTCAAGAATACGGTACGCTTTTTCCGCAGGTAGGCTGTCATGCATGAGATATCCTCCAGAAAGAAAATCAGGGACAGTGTGGTTCACATGTCCCCGGGGGTTATTACTCTTCAAAATCCGTGGCGTCTGACGCGCTTCGCCAGACATCAAGGTTCTGACTCACTGCATGCATTTTTTGTTCAGCGAGGGTGTTGGCAATCTTACCAGCAAAAAGATGCACGGGAGGGGCGTCAGCACTGGCCGCCTGCAGTATCAGAGAAGCGACTTTATCAGGATTGCCAGCCTGTTTGCCGTCCAGACCGTTCAGATGGAGGTCCAGCGAGGCCTGAGCTTCGGTATAGTCAGCGATTGTGCGCTGGGCCACGACCAGCGTCTCTTTCGACAGAAACCCGGTGCGTACCGGTCCAGGATAAACCACTGTGGCTCTGATGTTCAGCTCTGCCAGTTCGGCCGCCAGGGTTTCGGTCAGACCGGCCAGTGCGAATTTGCTGGCGACATAGCTGCCCCAGCCCGCGTAACCGCCCTGAAAGCCCACGATCGACGCCACGTTGAAGATATGGCCGCTGCGCCGCGTACGCATATGCGGCAGGGCATGGCGCAGAACATGCAGGGGAGCAAACACGTTAACATCAAAATTACGACGTAATTCGCTGTCGGTTAATGCTTCAATGGTGCCCTGCTGGCCGTAGCCTGCGTTGTTGACCACACAGTCAATGCGCCCGAAGGCGGCAATGGTGCTGTCGATGGCTTTTTGAACGCTGGCTTCGTTCACCAGGTCCACCTCCAGCGCCAGCAGTCGCGCGTTATCGTCGCCGAATGCCTGACGCAGACTGGTCAGGGTGCGGGAGGTTGCGGCTACGGCATCGCCTCGCGCCATTAACTGGCGTGCCAGCGAAAGGCCAATACCACGAGCAGCGCCGGTGATAAACCAGACTTTTGCAGGGGAGGTTTGTTGTTGCATTGATGAAGACTCCTGTTGTTGAAAAATGAATTGCATTACTGAATGGCGACACTCATGCCACCGTCGGCCATAACTACTGCGCCGACAATGTAACTGGCCCTGTCTGACGCCAGAAAGGCGGCGACTTCTGCGATTTCATCGGGGTGGGCTGCACGACCAACAGGCGCTTTACGACCATGCTCTGCCAGATATGCCTGCCCGTCGGGCTGGATTGTATTCGTGATGTTTGTCACCGCATCTCCGGAGCCGACTGCATTAACACGAATACCGTGAGTGATAGCTTCCAGCGCGAGTGTACGGGTTAACTGTGCCAGCGCCCCCTTGGAAGCTGCATAGGCGGCGATACCGGGAAAAGACTGATAACAGGCGTAAGAACCAATATTAACGATTGCACCCGATTTTGCCGCCATCATTGGGCGCATGGCTTCCCTTGAGAAAAGGAATGCGCCCGTGGCATTAACAGCCATGACCTGGTTCCATTCCCTGAGCGTCATTTCTGCCACCGGCTGGTTGATGATGATGCCAGCGTTGTTGATTAATACGTCGAGGCGACCGAACTGTTCTGTTGCAGTCCGCACAGCCAGTTCCGCACTGGCTTCCTGAGTCACGTCGGCGACAACGGGGACAATGCCTTCACGTGCTAGCGCATTGACATTATCCCCCCGGCCAACTGCGACGATACGTGCGCCCTGGCGGTGCAACAGTTCGACGGTCGCCAGGCCGATACCGCTGGCGGCACCGGTGACGATCGCAACACGGCCTGCAAAGGGCATACCCCTGGAAAAAGAGTCTGACTCTGACATGAACACTCCTTAATAAATGAAAACATGTTTACGGTTAATGAGGACTGGCCACAGGACGGACGATGAGTTCGCTGATATCTACGCCAGCGGGTTGTTCGATGGCATAGGCGATTGCCTGCGCCACGGGCTCCTGAGGTAAGGCGATGCGCCGGAATTCGCGCATGGCAGCCCGGGCTGTTTCGTCCGTAATATGATCGGCAAGTTCTGACTCGACCACTCCCGGGCTGACCAGCGTCACCCGGATCGCATCGGTCTCCTGCCGAAGCCCGTCAGAAATAGCGCGCACGGCAAACTTGCTAGCGCAATAGACAGCGGCTGTGGGCGAGACCGTATATGCGCCTGTGGAGGCAATGTTAATAATGTGACCATAACCCTGCTCCTGCATGATCGGCAGGACGGCGGCTATCCCGTGCAGAACGCCCCGTACATTGACATCCAGCATGCGGTTCCACTCTTCGACCTTCAACGCTGCCAGCGGTGAGAGTGGCATAACGCCAGCGTTATTTATGAGCGCGTCAATGCGTCCGTGCTTCTCCAGCGCCCTGGCTGCGATGCGTTGCAAATCTTCTGGTCGCGTGACGTCAATTGCCATGGCATCAACATTACCCCCCGTTGCCCGCAACTCTGTCGCCAGTGCGGTCAGTTTTTCAATACGTCTGGCACCGATAAACAAATGATGACCCTTCCGGGAAAGATGACGCGCTGTGGCCTCACCTATACCACTACTGGCACCGGTAAGAATGACCACCTTAGACGTTTCTGATACCACTGTTTTCATCACTCCTCCTTGCCTGTCCCCGGGCGGGACAGGGAATGTCATTGGAATATCAAACAGGCAGGTATCATAAAGAGAGGGCACTTACGACGACAGGCCTGACACTCTTGCATCATTGCCTAATCCTATTTTCTTTATTGATTTTTAAGCATGCAGGGGGTGAAAATATAATCATTAAATTCAATTATCAGGTCTGCTGTATGCCAGAAAGATTGCCCTCCATATCTCAACAGTCCGAAATGGCGGCTATGATTTGCCAGCTCGCCCCTCATGAAGGTCACACCCGTACGTTGCTGGATGGCGTGCGTCTGATGCGTGCTGACGGCGCGCTGGGGCGTACCCCCGTGTTGTACGAACCAGGCATTGTTATTGTCTGTCAGGGGCACAAAAGAGGTTACCTGGCCGACAGGGTTTACCACTACGACCCGTTGCACTACCTGGTGCTGTCAGTACCTCTGCCATTTTCAAGTGAGACAGATGCCAGTCCGGCAGAGCCTTTGCTTGCTGTATCCATTCGTCTGGATATGACAGCGGTGGCAGACCTGGTTGTGGCTGTCGATCACCATGCCACTGCATCAGGTTCACCCGTTGGCATTGTCTCCACACCACTTGACGACACGCTGGCAGATACAACAGTTCGTCTTCTGAAGGTATTATTTTCACCACTTGAAGCGCGGGTTCTGGGGCCGGGGATTGTGCGGGAGCTGATTTTTCGTGTTCTGCTGGGTGAACAGGGCGGAGCCATTCGTGCTGCGCTGGCCTGTCATGGCAACTTTGGACGTATTGCGCGTACGTTACGGCGTATCCACCTCGATTACGCCCGGCCACTGGATGTGGCTTCACTTGCGCACGAAGCTGGCCTGAGCGTACCGGCTTTTCATGCGCATTTCAAAGCCGTTGCGGCGACTTCCCCCATTCAGTACATCAAGTCAGTGCGTCTTCATCAGGCGCGACTGATGATGATACGGGATAACGTTACTGCAGCAGGGGCAGCAGCGCGGGTCGGCTACGAAAGTGCGTCGCAGTTCAATCGGGAGTTCAAAAGACTGTTTGGTCGAAGCCCCGGAGAGGAGACACGTAAAATGCGCACAGCATTCGCACTGATGGAACCTGCGCAACTCGAAGCAGCGACGTCGACACACTAATCTGCAACTGTCGATATTCATGCGCAAACGTTCACTGCAAACCGGACTGAGACGCCAGGACGCTAACAGTTCATGCTGATATTAAGTTTATCTGAATAACCTGTGGGATTTTCGTTCGTAACAAAAATGTCAGCAACACCTGCCGGCACATCAACACCGGCAGCCAGAACCAGTTTGTACCTGTACCTCTGTGAGCTGCGTGGAAGACGAATGTAAAAACATCGCAAAACCTGGTGCGAAAGCGTAAAGCAGTCGTGCCATTTATATGCACAGATTGCCGGGCTAACCGTCCTGCTTTCATCACCAGGTTTTCAGGCTCCGTTCGAGTTACAAACCCAGCTTGTCTTTCATTTCTTTTTCTTCAATCGCCTTGGCAATAGCGTTTCTCATCACTTTCAGAATGATCCCGCTGAACATGGCCGTTAAACCGATGGTAAAGAATGCCGTAACCGCAAGGTCAATTAACCAGAAGCCTGAATGAACAAGAACGGGCCTGTAAATTGCAACACCGGCAAAAACCACCCAGTGACTAAAACAATAAAAACAACTGAAAAGGTAGCCTATCATGGCATTTTTTTTGACCATCCATTCACGCAACGGGCGAAACATTTCCTGCTGTGTGACGGTGATTGAAATGCAACTGGACATCAGTGCAATGACGAGGCAGACCCATAACTGTTCTGACACATTTTCGAATGACATAAAAATACTCTCTGTATGGATATCATGTAATAGTATAAGATACATGATATCCCGCCACTTATGCAACAACGAAAGTTTCATAAGAGATTCCGCAGCAAACAGGATTAAAAATGAGAAAAGACCACCGGCTGTCCCGTGCATTACACGTGCTGATACATATGGATAAAATCCGCGATCCCGTTACCTCCGAAGATATAGCCTCGATGATTAATACGAATCCGGTTGTGGTCAGACGCCTTTTCCAGGGGCTCAAACAGGCGGGTATCATTCATTCTGAAAAAGGGCATGGAGGTGGCTGGACACTCCAGAAACCTCTCGGAGACATCACTCTCCTTCAGGTTTTCCACGCTATTGGCAGCACTGAACTTTTTTCAATAGGCTGGGCGACTGAGCATGACAAATGCCAGATAGAGGATGCAGTTAACAATGAAATAAGTGATACGCTTGAAGAGGCGAGATGTCTGATTACGAACCGCTTTGCTGAACTTACTCTTGACAGGCTTGTGCCGGAAGTCCTTAAACATAAATAAATTCAACAGCCGGGCATCATATAGTGTCCGGCTGTTGAAAGGTCATCATGAATTTTTAGTCTGAAGCCTGTTCTGTTACCGGCCGTTCCTCAGGCGCGTCCGGTAATGAGGCCGAGTGCAAAGGTTTCCCGGATATTTGTCGGGCTAACAGGTAGAACACGGGGGTCATAAACAAGCCCAAAAGGGTGACGCCAAGCATGCCAGAGAATACCGATATCCCAATTGCCTGACGCATCTCAGCGCCAGCGCCATGCGATACCATCAGCGGGATTACGCCCATGATGAATGCCAGTGAGGTCATCAGAATTGGACGCAGCCTGAGACGGCATGCCTCTTTCACCGCGTTAAAGGCAGACTTACCTGAAAGTTCAAGCTCACGGGCAAATTCAACAATTAGAATGGCATTTTTAGATGCCAGCCCGACCAGAACGATAAATCCAATCTGTGTAAAGATATTATTGTCCCCATCTGTAAGCCACACCCCGGTAAGCGCGGAAAGAATACTCATTGGGACAATCATAATGACAGCCAGCGGGAGTGTAAGGCTTTCATACTGGGCAGCCAGTATCAGGAATACCAGGAATACACAGAGTGGAAAAATCCAGACGGCACTGTTGCCTGCAAGGATTTGCTGGTAGGTCAGGTCTGTCCACTCATACTCTACGCCGGGTGGAAGCGTTTTCTTTGCTATACGTTCAATCTCTTCCATCGCCTGACTTGAAGAAAAGCCTGGAGCAGGCGCGCCACTGAGATCGACCGCTGTAAAGCCATTATAACGGGTAACCAGCTCAGGACCGTGTGTCGGCTCAATACGGGCTATGGCAGACAGCGGTACCATATTGCCATCGGCATTGCGGGTCTGTAGTTTCAGTATATCCTCCGGGGTCGCCCTGAATTCTGCGTCAGCCTGCATCCTTACCGTAAGCGTACAGCGAGAGCCGTATTGACGGGGATGCGTTATTCAGTTGGCAGTACTATGCGCCAGGGTAGCAGTTCGCTGACCCGGTTGACTGGCCAGTCGGCGATGACGTCAAGCACATAGCGGAGGTAGCCTTCTGGATCCATGCTGTTCAGCTTGCACGTCCCGATCAGGCTGTACAGCAGTGCACCCCGCTCACCACCGTGGTTAGAGCCGAAGAACAGCCAGTTCTTTCTCCCCAGACTGACCATCCGCAACGCATTTTCAGCGATGTTATTGTCCGCCTCGGCCCAGCCATCATCTGCATAGTATGTCAGCGCCGGCCACTGGTTTAGCGCATACGTGAACGCCTTCGCCAGCTCCGAGTGTCGCGACAGAGTTTTCATCTTTTCACGCAACCAGCTTTCCAGGGATTTCTGAAGAAGGTAATAGCAGCTTTCCCTCGCGCCACTGCTGGCGCCATTTAAAGAGCAGATTGGCATTAATGCCATTTTCAAGCGCCAGCTTTGAGATGGATATCCCGGGTTCGCAGGAGGCAGCAACGAGCTGTTGTTTAAACTCAGGAGAATAATTAGGGCAGCCTTTACGCCTGCCTGGAGTCATATTTTTCTGCATATCTGACACTTTGGTTCCCACTACTTATTGGTGGACACCACTTTGTCGGATGCTTCAGATTATGACCAGACGGTTTACGCTGTACGCTTACGATTTAGCTTCGCTGCGGTGCTTGCAGCTACAGCCAGGAATAATCCATGCCCGATGCCAGCCACAAAGCGTGCAACAACCATTGCGGAGAGTGTGGAAGCAAAAGCAGCCACGAAGCTCCCCAGGGTAAATACCAGAGCCGTCACGAGCATGACATTTTTTCTGGACCAACTGGCTGTTAGTGCGGTCAGGATTGGTGCAGAGAATGTTGCACCCAATGCATAGGCAGTGACAGTCGCGCCGACCTGTTCAACGGTGACATTTAGGCTCGAAGCCATGACATCGCTGAGTCCAATGGGTACAAACTCTGCCAGGCCCAGGGCAAATGCGCTCAGGGTGAAGATATACACAACAAAAGGCATGATCATTTCTCACATCATTTAAGGTTGGATGCGAGTTTAGAAAGACAGAAGGTATATTAAAAATAATGCATTTTATGCTTGGTATAGGATTTTCTATACATAGAGCATGCCACCGAAGCCATATAATGCGTGTCAACCCATAAAATAATCATGTCAGGATGTCTCTGGTTCTGAATGCTGCGCGCCCGGGGGATGTCTACTGTATGCGATACCTTTGACCAGTCGGTGGGAAAGTGATCTTGACCCGCCATCTCCGGACAGGTAAAGGGCTTCGTCCAGCGGCGCCATTAAACGGCAGCACGCATCCACCCAGTTGGAGAGCAGTGCGCGGCTCAGCTCCACCCCCTGACGGGTAAGGATTTCCGTCTGGCGGTACAGCGGCAGATGTTCACAGTATTTGGCTGTTAACACACGGGCCAGCAGACCCGGTCCGGCGATACCCCGCTCGACAGGACGTGACGGCGCGGGAGCTTCCACGATACCGTCACATTTTGTGCAGGTTTTTTTTACCCGCACTGTGCGGATCACTTTCAGGGCGCTGGCAACCAGCTCCAGCTGCTCCGCGCTGACTTCGCTGAGGTACGCCATTTCACCGCCACATGCCGGGCAGCAGGTTTCTTCCGGCTCCAGCCGGAGTATCTCACGGGGAAGATGTTCCGGAAGCGGACGACGGTGCCGGGACTGACGGAGCTGGCGGGGAACCTGCGGGTCGTCTTCCCGCCCACTGTAACGATCGCTCGCCTGTTCGCGCTGTTTCAGCAGCGCTTCGGCCTGTGCCACCTCGCGGCGCAGTTTTTCTATCTGAGCCCTCAGGTGTTCTATCTCCCGTTCGTCTTCCTCGATCTTTTCTTCAGCGCGGGTCAGCGCAGAGCGCAGGAAGGCCTCAGTCTCGGCAACGAGACTGAGCTGGCTGTCTTTCCGGCGAAGTCATAAATTTTTTGAGATCCCATCTCTCTGAGTGTGAATACCCGGCTTGTTCTCACGCTTATCACCGAAAGTGGCGAACTGGCCTGAGGGGCGAGCGCTTTAACAGAATTAACACCTACTATGTTATGGAGAAAATAAATGAGCATCGAAGCGAAGCAGTTTCTTACCGGCAGCGGCAGAGGAGTGCTGACAGATGATGGAAGACAGGGAATGGGAGCGGTTGCTGGTGTAGGTTCGTCAACCGAGAGAATGCAGGGTATCTTAGCTGCAGCGGTGTTTGAAAACTGCGGCCAACTGGACAACCAGCAGCTTGATGAAATTATCAGCTGGATACAACTTTATAAGTCCTGAAAGATGCATGATGATACAACGCGGCTCGTGTTTCTGATCGACGAAAGTGTGCCAGATTTGTATAGCGTTTCTATATACAAAGGCTATAATTGTGTATAAATATGCTACACATGAGGTATCTATGAAACCAGACGTTCGTGAAGCTCCGATTAATATCCGGGCCAAAACATCACAGCGTGACCTGATCGACATGGCCGCAAGCCTGGTCTCAAAATCACGGACTGATTTTATGCTTGAGGTTGCCTGCAGGGAGGCACAGGACATTCTGCTTGATCAACGCCTGTTCCTCCTCAATGACAATCAGTTTGAGGCGTTTATTGAAGAGCTTGACGCCCCAATAACGCCGGAGCGCCAGGCGCGAATCGATAACCTGATGAACCGCAAATCACCATGGGAATGAGAGCGCCTGAGTCCCTGACGTCTGAACATAACATCGCTGAGTTCTGCTGCCAGGAGCCTGCCCTTAATGAGTGGTTAAAGAAGAAGGCTCTCAGAAACCACAGTACCGGCATTTCCCGTGTCTATGTCGTCTGCGCAGAAAACACTAACCGGGTCATCGGTTATTATTGTTTATCTTCGGGTAGCGTCCACCGTAACACAGTGCCTGGGGCCTATAGACGCAACGCGCCTGATGTTATTCCAGTCATTGTTTTGGGACGGCTTGCCATCGACCAAGCCTGGTCCGGGAATGGGCTTGGTGCCGCACTTCTTAAGGATGCTATCTACCGTACGCAAAACATTGCCTTTCAGGTCGGGGTGAGAGCACTGGCCGTGCATGCGCTGAATGAAGAAGTTAAATGTTTTTACACCCGTTTTGGCTTTGAGCCTTCCATAGTCAACACGCTGACATTGTTATTCCCGATAAAAGTCTGAATGGTTTTCTGTGGTGAGTATGTACGTGAACGGCCAACAGTCTCTTACGATCGGACGTTTCTGGTGCGACTCGGAGTCCACGGCGTGCTGTTGAGGTAATGACTCCAACTTACTGATAGTGTTTTATGTTCAGATAATGCCCGATGACTTTGTCATGCAGCTCCACCGATTTTGAGAACGACAGCGACTTCCGTCCCAGCCGTGCCAGGTGCTGCCTCAGATTCAGGTTATGCCGCTCAATGCGCTGCGTATATCGCTTGCTGATTACGTGCAGCTTTCCCTTCAGGCGTGATTCATACAGCGGCCAGCCATCCGTCATCCATATCACCACGTCAAAGGGTGACAGCAGGCTCATAAGACGCCCCAGCGTCGCCATAGTGCGTTCACCGAATACGTGCGCAACAACCGTCTTCCGGAGCCTGTCATACGCGTAAAACAGCCAGCGCTGGCGCGATTTATCCCCGACATAGCCCCACTGTTCGTCCATTTCCGCGCAGAGGATGACGTCACTGCCCGGCGGTATGCGCGAGGTTACCGACTGCGGCCTGAGTTTTTTAAGTGACGTAAAATCGTGTTGAGGCCAACGCCCATAATGCGGGCGGTTGCCCGGCATCCAGCACCATTCATGGCCATATCAATGATTTTCTGGTGCGTACCGGGTTGAGAAGCGGTGTAAGTGAACTGCAGTTGCCATGTTTTACGGCAGTGAGGGCAGAGATAGCGCTGATGTCCGGCAGTGCTTTTGCCGTTACGCACCACCCCGTCAGTAGCTGAACAGGAGGGACAGCTGATAGAAACAGAAGCCACTGGAGCACCTCAAAAACACCATCATACACTAAATCAGTAAGTTGGCAGCATCACCAAGAAAGAGTGCAAGTATTCGGAACATAGTGAAGCCTGTATCAGGTAGAGTGAAAACTTATTTTGTCATGTGAACACTGTTATCGTCATCCCGTACCCTGAATCAAATAATGTGTCGTCTCAGAAGGTTATCTTCCTGACATCATGCAAAGCACAACCGAACTGCAGGTTACTCAGGCTCCATCCATGTTGATTTAAAATCGAACCAGCCGAGATTGTTCAGGTGGATCCCCTGAGCCTGCTCAGGCCCTTTCAGGCGCATCCAGTGATGGAACAGCGGCTGCAACCACCCCTCCCCCACCACATTTTGCACCAGTTGCTGAGAGGTCAACGTTTCTTCTCGCCACTGTCGCAACCACTGGTTGAAAATGACGGTATTGCCCCCGGAAATGTGGCCCTTTAACAAGGGCATACCCAACAACCATGCCCCTACATTCCATGCTTCGGGAACAGGAAAGTTGACTGTTCCCAGCCAGAGGTCCACTTTTACCTCTCCTGTGGCCCAGCGTTCGTACTCTAATTCGATGAGTTCGAGGTCGACGCCAGAATCGGCAAGAACATCTCTCATATCACCAGCCAACATCCGGTATTCAGGGTGCTGTGCGTGATAAGCTAACTTTAACCGGCAAGGTATTTTTGGCGGCTGCGATTGACCGGCATCCATACAGTGAAACCATGCAGGTAACAGGCTCCCTGTCGGCACCCAAAATTGTCGGATCGGCTCGATCAGTTTCTGTATTAACAGGTTCGGATTGAGCTTTTCGCGCAGCCAGCGTCGGTTTTCAATGCTCTGCCACTGGCTGGAGCGGCTGTCACAAAGCAAAAAGTACCCGCCGCGCTCAAGAAACATCTCGTTTGAAAGGTCAGACGGTTTACCTGTGAAATTAACCGCACGACCGGCAGCATAATCCACGTCACTAATGCTTGAACTCAGCCAAGCGGCAGACTGCCCGGGCACGGCATTAACTGCTGTCGATTTGGCCGGTTTATCACTTAATGACAGCGTGGCAAGATCAGCCCACATCAATACTTCCACCTCATCAAGCAAGGCCCGAAAGCCGAAATAGCGGTCATAGGCTTTTAGAAGCAGACGCCAGTCGTTATTTTCACTCACCTGATATGGTCCGGTGCCAACGGGATGTGCGGCAAAATCCGCACGCAAGGCGTGGTCGGCAGGCAAAATCAGCGCTGTCGGGTGAGACAATAAAAGCGGAAGTTGTGGGTCTGCCTGGCTGAGCTCAACCACTACACTCAGTGCACCGCCCTGACAGATACGCTGAATATGAGAGAAAAGCGGATTGCTCGCGCAGCGGGTCAACGATTCAACCACATCTTCGCTGGTCAGCTCCCGTCCGTCGTGAAACAACACACCTGGGCGCAAATAGAATCGCCAGTGCAGTTCGTCAACCTGACGCCATTGATGTGCGAGATCGGGCTCTAGTGTGCCAGTATTCTCATTGATACGGGTAAGCCCGTTAAAAATTTGTCTGACAAGATGCAGCTCCGAACGACGCAGCGGAGTGCCGGGGTAAAGATTAGGCATGGTGTGTCAGCAACACTGCTGAAAGCTCAGGTACAGTGCAACCAAATCCGGCCGACAGCGAAAGGAGAGCCTGATCCCGTGTTGAACAATCGAGAGTGAACATATTGAAGCGCTCCTACAGACCTCAGACGGCCGGAGTTGGCGCCTGTCGATGCCCCATATTGTTGAGCAGCAAAGACGCATAATATTTCAGAAAGGGCAAAAGCTCCGGAGCACTGAAAGTTGCATAGCCATCTCTTTCTCCACGGGCCTCCTTAAAAACAATACGGTTAACGAGGTGTTCGTCGGTGACTGACTCAATCTGGACACAGAAATGGGCCACGGAATTTCGCATTTTATGAATAAGCTCCCGCAGGTTCATTTCAGGCCCGGGCAACTGTGACTGATGCAACCCCATTTCGGCTTTAAGTTCTTGCGTTAAACGGGTGGAAGGAATGAAAGTAAACGCCCTCTCTTTAGGCAAAACAATAAGGCCCAGAAGGCAGTTCAGGGTCAGTGTGTAGTTGTACTGTTCCGGGAATGGCCAGCCTTCAATCATTATGTTGTACTGATCAATAAGCGCAAGGGTTCTCTGAACAAACTCAGTCTCAAAATCATAATAATTTCCCATTCAATCCTCCAGTCCCGATTTAAAAGCTCACTATACCATCCGGCCAGGCAGAGGGTTCAGGAGCAGCACTTCCGACTCTGGAGGTTTTCGGATCTGTGCGACAGGAAATCGGTACAGAATATGATTTTATGATTAATTAAATAAAATCATATTGGATATGATATTTGTAATTTATACATTAATCATATCTGATATTATATAACCATATTATTAGTAAATCATATTAGGTATAGTGTCAGCCCGGATTCAGTATTATCAGATGGAGTGTGCAGGATGGATAACGACGTGACGTTTTCACTCAGCTACGAGCTGCTTTTAGAGGTAACTGAAAACGAGATTAAAAGATGTGATCTCCGCCAGGGCACCGACCACTATGTCCAGGCGCTGACGAAAGCCCATGACTTGCTGCATTTCTGGCATACTCTCGTGATGCGTGGCTATCCGCTCCTGCCTGACGTTGAACGCGTGAACAGGGACTTTCAGTATCTGGCTTCACTCATGAAAGCCGGTAAAGGGGAGGACGCGTGACGGCAGAAAACGCCCGCCGGCCGTCGCCACTGCAGAAAAGGATACTGATTGTGCTGGCCGCCCTCGATGCAAAACGGCCGGGGCCAGTGGCCACGCGGGATATTGAGCGGGTGCTGGCGCAGGGCGGGGACGCCCCGGTGTACGGGCCAAACCTGCGGGCCTCCTGCCGCCGGATGGAAGTTGCGGGCTGGCTGCGCACCCTGCGCGCCCCGAACCTGCAGCTGGCCGTCGAACTGACGGATGCCGGCCGCAAGATTGCAGAACCGCTCTACCAGGAAGCACTCGATGCTGAAACTGCACGACAACGCCAGACAGAAGTCCGGTGTTTGCCATTACGCCAGACGGCTGCCAGTGACGCGGTGGCGTTGCAGCTCGGTGATGAACATTACACCCTCCGGGAAGCGGCTTATGTGGTCCGTCTGAACGGTACCACCTGTCTGCAGTTGACGGATGCCTGTGGCATACGCCAGATGAAGGAGGGAGATCCCCTGCAGGTGGCTGACTGGTATCAGGCCTGTTTTGATGCAGGCCTGCCGGTCACTATCCAGGTGAATGAGAGCCGGGACTGACCGCCACCACACCCACTGGTTATCGAACGCTTGCTCGTAATATGGCTGGGCAGGCGTGATTTAATGTAATTTCAGACTTAACTATCAAATTAACTACATGATTTTAAGGATAAAAATGGATTCTCTCTTAGCGATTTTAGGTGGGGTTGGTTTAGGTGCCATTTTAAAATCAATTGTGGATTATTTTTTAAATAAAAAATCTGGTAGCAATAAAACTCAATATGCTGAAACTTGTGACGCATATATCGGGATTCTTTTGGCGTTACATAAGATATCAGTCATAAAAAATCATGAGACATCTAAAGATTTTGGGCTTGCACACATGAAGGTCAGGCTATTTGGTTCAGACAAAGTTGCCAGTCTTATAAGTGAAGCTGTTTATACTGATGATGAAGCCAGGAAAAATGAAATTTTAGAAAAAGACATGATTGATGCGATGAAAGATGATTTACGTAGCAAAAGGACGTAATCAAACATCCTGTCTAAAAGGTGGCAAAATTTGGGCGGGTTCATTACGTCATCTCCACTGGTCAGCGCACATACTTCCAGGCCTCTTTGGGCACCCGGTCAAAAAAACGGTTCATGGCAATTTCTGCCCGCCGGTGGTCTGCCGCCTCCCGGAGGATAAACCGGTCATCCCCGGACAGTTTCATTTCCATATGTTCAGCCACTTTATCCAGATTGTCGGCAGATTTAATTTTTCGTAACTGCCTGACAAGATCCATTTTGTTCATATTACACCCCCGGTAATAAACACATTCAGATAATATATTATTTTCTATCTTAATATGGCTGTGCTGGCAATGTTTTATTGCTTTTATTATTAATGTAACACCTCCCGCGAAAACAGATACAATATTAAACACTTCTCTCCTTATATATTATCAATGTGCGCCGATAAATGATATTATTAAGGGAGGATAATACATGAATGACTTTCATATTTTGCGCCTGTGCCTTGCACAGGGAAATACACACCAGGCCCTGTTGATTTTACGGGATAAACGTGAGTCCGTTGCCAGAAAAATACTGGAAAAAGCCGGTGTCAGGGTTCCTTCCCTGTCCGGCCGGTTATTCTGGCACTGGGCACAGGACTATATTATCCGGGAATGCCGGCGCCAACTGGATTACCTGAATGCTGAACCTGCTCTCCCTGAAACCCCGTCCCCGGACACCGGTTCTGTCACTGGCTGCCACCCTGAGTCCCCGGGAACTGGACTGGGTGAAACTGGTGGCCCTGCTGGCGATGCTGGGCGACCATATCAACACCCTGTTTCTGTCCCCGTCACGGCCGGAGCTGTATGCCCTGGGACGGATGGCGTTTCCCCTGTTCACCCTGATGTGGGCCGTCAACCTGAATCGTCCGGGCAGGTCGCTGCAGGCCTGGGCAAACCGTTGCTGGCTGTGGGCGGTGGTGACACAACCCTGCTTCACCCTGGCCTTTTACGGTCTGGTGCCCTGGTACGCCCTGAACATCCTGTTTGTGTTCGCCGGCGTCACCCAGCTGCTGGCCCTGACAGACCGGGCGGGCCGGCGGGGAACCCTGACGGGGCTGGCCATTCTGGTGCTTCTGCTGTGGCCACTGACCCCGGCCAGTTACGGGCTGCAGGGGGTGGTACTGGCACTCTGTGCCGCACTGTATTTTCACCCCGGTCTGGTGCGTTACCGGCAGTGGCTGACCGGCGGCCTGTGCGTCTCCCTGCTGACCCTCAACGGGCTGTCGCTGTTGCCACAGTGGCCACTGGCCACCCTGGTGATGGCGGTCCTCCCCACGGTGATGCTGCCGTTGTGTGTCCTGACGGCCGTAACCGGGCAGTCACCGGATGGCCGGCGGTTTATGCCCCAGACGTTCTTTTGGTTGGCCTATGCCGGGCACCTGCTGCTGCTCGGGCTGGTCCGGCTGGTTATGTGAGGCGCATTGAATACCGTTTCTGATCGGTCTGGCGCAGCCCAGTCATCCCAGCGGATGATAGATGGGTAAATCTCGCCGTTAAATAACGCCGTTAAAACGCATCACTTCGATAACGACCAGTCCGGCGGCAAGAGCGCTAGTCGCAAACAGCAAGTAATCGCGCAGTCCTGCACGTTTTAATCGAGACGTCTTCTCTAATTCGCTGACCCGCGCTGCCATGCCTGTTGCGACGTTTTCCTGCAAGGTCAGCTTGTCCATCAGTAAGGCCAACTGTTGCTGGTACTGTTCCGCCTGCTCTTCAAGGGCCAGAGCCAGCTTCCCTGACTGTTGCCATTGCTCCTGCTGCTGTTGCTCGAATTTTGGGACAACCTGCTTCAGGAGGGCAAGCTGTATTGCGTGTTCATCCTGACCTGCCTGTAAACGTTGAAGCATCTCTTCCTGCTGCCAGCTCAATGACTGTAACCGGCTAATCTCCTCTTCATGTTCCTCGACACGCTGTGCCTGTTCCAGTTTGTCTTCCACCTGGGATTTCAGATGTTCAAGAATAGCCAGTGAGTTTTCACGGCTGCTGAGATCCAGCATCGTGTCGTTGTGTTTCAAGTCACGAATCGTATTCATTAACGCCAGATGGAACTCCTTCAGAACGATATTTTTTTCTGACTGGATTTGTAATAAACACTCGATCACTTCCTGGGTGATATTCAGACTGCCACCTAGGCTTGCAATCATCGCCGCTAAGTCAGTGTCATTTCTCGCGGTGAGACTGCCACCCCAACGCCCCAAAAAACCCCGATTATTGAAGTCATCTGCCGCTTTTTGTATCCCTTTACTTCTCTCTTGTTCCTCTTTCAGCTTTTTGCCTATTTCGTGGAGATTTTTTTTGAAACCAGCGATGCTGGAGTCTTTGTTCTTCTCAACAATCGTGACAACCGTCATATTACTGCGCTCCCAGCTTTTTAATCTCTTCGGCAAGAGAAAAGCGAGTCAGTCTGATGACATCATTGTTCAGTTCTGCCGTATGCTCCCGGGTTTCACTCATCAGATTCACCGTGCTACCTGCATATTTTTGCAGTTCAGCCACCATACCCACACTGCTTTCATGGTTAGCAATCAACTGCTGGAAAGCCTCCCGTCCTTTTGCGGTATAGGCAGGTTCTGTTGAGAGTATCAGGCTGACGGTTTTAGGGACGATATCGGCCAAAAGGTAACTGCTCAACCCAAATCCCATTGCGCACAGGGAGGCAGAAATATAAGGGGCAAAGGGAGCCAGTGGAGCAAAAAGAGCCACCATACCGGATTCAATTACCGGTTCTACCGCATCCCAGAACACCAGAGTCCCGCTGGTGATAATGACCTCAGAGACCTTATAGATGGTTTCTTCCCTGGTCATGGTTTTGCTACCCTTCATCAGTGAGAGTGCCGCCATGCCCAGATCATAGATATTTTTTGCTAACTGATAAATTTTCCCGATGGCCTGAGACAGTGCATTTAACACGAACTCGAATAAACCTCTAAGCAGATTTAACGGAGCTTTTATCAGGTTAACGATAACCTTCCATATTTTATCAAAAAAGCGTTTTAGACGGATTTTCACCTGCGCTTTCTGGGTGATAAACAGGTCAACAACTTCATCCTTCAATGCTTTAATCATCGTGGTACTGAGTGTTTCCAACACATCCCACCCGACATTTTTTAATGCCTCTTTCCCTGCGCCAAAGGCCAGACCTCCCGCCTCGTTTGCCGCATCTTTCATTTTTTTTGCTTCGATATTAGAACGCGTACCCTGTTCTGTGCACAGCTCTTCTTTCTTATTTACCGGGGGTTTCTCATTTTTTAAAATGTTAGCCTCGACCGCTGCTGCCGTCTCTGCCGAATCCATGACCATAAATTTGACGGTGCAGCCCTCTTCAAACTCCGCCGCCATTTTGTATTCTGTACCATTCTTTTTGGCGTTTTTATTTTCATTCAGATGCCCGGCATGCCACCGTTTCTGTAAATCCTTCGCATCGCCGATATACCGCACCTCACCGGCGCTGTCATAAACCACATAGACCCCCGGGGAATTTGGCACATCTTTCAGGCCTTCCGGCACACCATTCTTGATCGTGAACTGTCCATCAAACTTCATGGTGGAAATAGAGGAAATGCCATGAGTGAAACTTTTGCTTATCATTTCCTTCCACTGAACACCCCGATTCGCCACGGCAAGCACACTCGCAGACGACGTGGCGTTAAGCGTATCATCCACCGTTGTACTGAGGTTGGGGGCCTTGGCATTCGGTTGAGAATTTCGTTTATTACGAAAACCGCCGATCAGTTTTCGTGCAACATTATCAACGGTTTTATCAACAATACTGTTCAGCAGGGGGTTAAGAGTATTGAGTTCCGGGTATTCCTGAACCATGGTTGGTGATGACATAATGATGTGTCTCTCTGGCTGTGGTTGAAAGGCCTATTTCCACTCGAAATGCAACAAAATAACGAAAGCACCGGAATGGCAGGCTCCGAATGAACGTGTTCAGGTACGTTGCGGGTGATCAATCTGTTGATTTTATCTAGTTAGAGTTGATTCTACGTTGGAATCGTCAGCCATGCATCTATAGAAATAGTCATTGAGTCATTGAAACGAAAAGGCATCTCGATTAATGAGCAACTGGTATCTCATCTTTCTCTTCTGGGTTGGGAACATATCAATCTGAGTGGAGATTACGTCTGGCGTAATAATCTTAAGCTGGTGTCCGGGAAATATAGGCCATTACGCACAGTCGATGCCAAATTGTACAAAAAGCAGTCTTAACGTGGGAAAATTTCCATTTTCCAATACAGTACACTAAATGCTGCAGAAAGCACTCAAAGGTGAGTGTTGTTTTCGTTATGGACGGTTCATGAAAGGCGGCAGCACAGGTGTGACAGACTGCCCTGAACGTAAACCGCCGAAGCCCGGCACAGCCGGTACACCATCAAAAGGTTTCACCAATCGACCCCTCCACCCTGACAAGCCATACCCGCTTAAAGCCACGTAAAACTACCGGTACGCGGCCGGAGTGGTCACGGCTTTAGCCGTGGCGTATCTCCGCGTTATGCGCCCTGTTAAGGGCGCTTACGAGCGTGTTCTCCGGAACTCAACAGCCACACCACCTAAAGCAACACCAAAACCAACTAGTTACAACACCCTTCTGAAAGCGATGGTGTTCCGGGCCGGTGGCCCGGGGCGGCGGCGCTTTTCAGGGGGGAGAGGGGCACGATGGTGCAGGTACGGAAATTCTGTGGGTGTTCGTGGGCAGTTGTGCCTCAGAATGAAGGCTGCGGTGGCAGGTGGGTAAGGGTCTGGCTCTTTGCGTATGTTGTAACTATTTTGGTGTTGGGGCCCGCCACGCAGTGGTGGGAGGTGCATCTGCTTTTTTCTGAGCGGCGCGTCCGTCAGGACGCTGCAGGCGAAGGCCTTTTCCGCTGTTGGGGGTTGTCCACGTTATTCACAGATTCTGCGGCCTGTATAACTGTTCTTTATTGTTATATGAGGGGGTTATGTAGGTCTTGCGGTTAACGCCCGTGACAGTTGCCGCTAACCTCTCCTGCTTATTTGCAGTTAAGGGTGGATAACTTTTCCGGTCAGGTGAAACCGGGGGAACGGGTGTCAGAATGACGTCTGTCGGGTGGTCAGGCTGGCAGGGATTTGTACAGGAAGTGAACAGTGGCGGGATACGGACGCGGGGACGCCTCCGCCGTCAGGCGGATGGCTGAAAAGCAGGGTCAGTGAAGGGGCGGCGGTGTGCCGAAGTCCACCAGGTCGAGCTGGTACAGGTTGTCCCACACCATCTTCTCAAACCGTCTCGCGGGCATGTGCCGGGCTTCCGTGCCGTGGCGCCGCAGTATCCGGCTGGCCACTTCGCGCTTGCGCTCCTCAAACGGCAGGGATTTCATGCGCCGGCGGAATTTGCCGTCAGCCGCCCGGGTCCGGCGTGAAATCAGGGCATTCATCCGCGCATCTGCATACCAGTCCTTCCGCAGGCTCTCCGCATCCAGGCTCCAGTCCTCACGTTCGGTACGCAGGTTATGCAGCCGGTGTTCGCGGGCCTTATTCAGGTCGTCCTCACGCACCCCGAGTATCCGGAATCCTTCATCGGTCAGGGTGATGTAACGGGGCAGACGGGTTTTGTTGATGCTGTCCCAGTTATCCGCCAGGTCCGGCGGTGGCACGGCAATACCGGTACGGTAAAACAGCTGGATGGCATTGCTGATGCGCCGGGCCGTCACCGCCTGCGACTCCAGCACCTCACCGTGTTCATCCCGGGGACTCAGGGCTTCTGCCAGCTGGCCATAATTGAGGGTCACCACACCGGTGACAATGTTGGCATGATTCAGAAACGCCAGTGCCAGGGCATCGAACAGCCGCCGGGCCATGGCTGACATTCCGCGCCGGCGGTATGCCCTGATACGCTGCACCACCAGGGGGTGGGCAGACGGACGTATCCCGTCCGGTCGTTCAGGGCTGACCATACGGTTGACGGCAAACTGCAGCACACTGGGCAGTTTTTTGAAACCCGCCGGGCGGTGATACGCCGGGAACGGGCATTTGCAGACCGTGGAATGGGTACCACGGTGGCGGTTATCCGCGCGCTGAATTATCTGGTCAGTCACCCCACGCTGCACTTATGGCGGGGGTATATTGTGTTATGTTGAACATGCGTTATAATCCTTTGCAGGCAACGCGCCTGCTTTGGGCCCCCTGAACATCTGATGATTCCGCCAAGTTTCATGTGCAGATTTCAGGGGGTTTTTGCATTCAGGTCCCGTACACGGGCACCCTGCACCCGGGCGTATTACGGACACGCCCCGTCCATTGATTCCTTCCATCCCCCGCCCGGCCGCATTTTATCGGACGCAGGACAACCCTGTGACTTAACCTGCCAGTCCGCATCCGGTCCGGGTCGCCTCACCCGTTCCGGCCTGACAGTTTGTGTTAAGTCACAGTTTCTTGAATTTTCAACGGTATTTCCGCTCAAATACCGTTACAGGCCTTAGCATACCGTCACAATCACGAATTTTCCAGGAAAAGGATTATTCTGATATGCAAACAAATATGACACCGCTCGCCGCAAACGCAGGACGATGACGGCCTGCGTGAGGAAGCGGAAAGGCACTACAGTATAAGGAAATACCTGACGCACGGATGCTGTTAACGGCACGACTGGCGGGTTGAACAGTGAGCCCGGTCCGGAGAGATAAAAGGTACAGCAAGATCAACACTGTGTAGCTCATGCAACTCCACTATGGTGCGGCTATAGTTGTTTCTGCGTGCCATCCAGCTTGCGATGAATAAGCGAAACCAACGTAAGGATGTCCAGCGCATCCAGTTCAGACATGGGCCAATTCTTCTTAGGCGCATGGGCTAGTGGATTGCGCACAGCGCCGAATAGACCAATCAGTAGATTCGCAAAACCTTTCTGTTCGCTCTTTTCTGAGTCGGTGGTGAGCGATCCCAAAGTCAGAACAGGTTGTTGTCCGGTAAATGCCTTGTTCACCAAGTCAGCACCATCACCGCTCAACCCGGACAACTGACGAATACGTTCCGCAACCCCCTTCGTCGCCTCGAAGACGGCATGAAAATAGTTTTCGTCCAGAAGTTCGGCACGGCAATAGTTCAAAACTTCCGCATGCACAGCACGGCTTTCGAGTGCAGCCTTAAGTCGCCCGGCGCGGGCTCGAGCAGAATCCAGAGTCGTTACTTTAGCGGCGCTCGCGACCTTACCATCCTCACGGATATAAAAACCGGAAAAAGCCAGGACAACATTGAGTTCATCACGTCGCCAGGCAAATACCGATGGATCACGGGCGTAATTAACCGGGTTCATCGCACGGTTAATGAACATAATAAGATGGTTGCCGACCTGATACTGGTTCTGCGCACCTGCGAGCGCATTAAACAGACGTTTCCACTTTGTCATTCCTGGCGATGTGTCCGCAACTTTAATTTCTTGTAGCAGTCGCTCGATCTGCGACCCACTCAAGCCACGTTCGGTATCAGCAAGGACGCGACAGGCGGCCTCAAGGTGCTGAGAGTTGAATGATGGAATACGTATCATGAATTATCTTTCTATCACCTCTCAGACCCACTCGAGCGCCGTGATGATCGATTGCCCTTCGGTGCCGACCTCCACAAACAGAGCGTGCTCGTAACCAAGCTGCTGCTTATAACCTCGAAGTTTTAGTAGATCGATCTCTCTATCGACGCGACTCGTTGATTTTTTGAACTCCAAGACCAAATGATTCTGTCGTGTACCTCGCCGATGCACGATCACATCTGGAAATACTGTCTTTGCCTCAACGTCTTCGCTGTCTGGATCAAGTTCCAAATTTCTGAGCCGTTTAGGTTCAATGCTGTCCCGGTTGTATTCGCAATCTACAGTCCAACCGGGAAAATATTGTTGGAGGTACATCGCAAAGCGAAAGGTAATCGACCGTTCGTTAGCATCGATACCGAGAAGATCATGATCAATGAATAGTAGCTCGGACAATGCATGTGACACAGCTTCGCCTGGTGCATATTGGTTGAGGTAGTGAATTTGTTCCGGGGTCAGTGCCATCACCACATTCGCATAATTAAGAAATTATATTGGGCTTTCAAGAAGAATAAGTACGCTGTAGGTTCCATTTTTCATTGCCTAACTAAGGCTCACACTGAAGGAAGTATACACTGATTGAAACGTCGTGAGGATTCTCTGTCTCGCGTCGTCTAGCTCGTCAGCCACGCGTTGCGTGAGCATAAACGTGGGGCAATCGGGCTGACCACATCCACAAGGTCTTATTTCCCCTTCCTTAAGCCGAGTTACGAAGATGCGCCGCAGTTGGTCGACCTGACGAACCACTTTTCCCATCACTGTCTGGATGCGTTGATTTTTGAGATGGTGGATCGAAGGAATGCGCCTGATCTCGACGCCATCACGCGTTCTCCACAAACCTGTATTTAGTGCGCCAATGGTATCTTCGATTGCCTTCTGAAAAGCAGGGAGAGAACTTTCTTGTTGAAACGGTGTGCGAAATGCTGGCCGGTCAAATACGGCAGCCATCAGTTGCAGAACATCGGCGTCGGAAAGGTCGGGAAAATCATCTGTGAATTTTTGAATATCAGCTTCAACATCAGGAAACTCGACGCCCTGGACAAAACGGTGCAGCAGATATTCAGCACGAAGACGCAAGTTTTCTTCGAACTCTACGCCCGACCATATCGTTACATGCCTGACGCCCAGGGAAGCTGCTGCTTGCTCAATGCGCGTTCTGCCAGCATCCGAGACCGCACCACGAGAGACGAACTTAAAGACGTCTGGGACACTGCCAGTTGCTTTAATCGACTTACTCATGTCGCTCTTGGCTTTTGCCAGTGTCAACGTGTCTCGGTTCGCGCATTGGATAATGGTCTTACGTGCTGGCTGGTCATCAAATGGTTCAATACCCGAGATATCTCGCCCTTGATCACCTCCTGATTGACCGTGCCAAATCAGATCATGCCAACCCGCGCGCAGGTGGTATGCAAAAACAAGGCGCTCGAACTGGATACCACTGTAGTCCTCAAAATGAACCGGAGAAACCGTTATCGTCGCCATACTCGCTCCTTTTCTGCTGCGATTAGTCTTCGGTAAACCTTACTACGTCCCTGTGAATTTCCGACGTTACCCAATGAAAAGCAACAAATATTAGTGGCAAACCTTGCTTCGCCAAATGCCCACGGAGTTTGAAATGCAGAATAACTTGCCACAAACGATAAACTTACCAGTCAACAACGGACAGATTCATCACTTTAATCTTTTATTTGTTCAATAATGAAACCATCTTCCCTAACAAATTTAAGTAATCTATCCAAACTACCGATACTCCACTGGTTGGATATAGCCACCATTTCACCAGATGAAAGTTCAATGATGTCATCATCATTAATATGATACCTGTTCATTTTATATCCTGTAATCTGTTCAACTAATGCTATTGTCCTGTGCTTTATGACATGAGATAGTTTGTGTTTAAGAGTTTCAAGATTTTCAGGATTTTCAGGATTATGCTTCTCTATCCAGTCAGTAATAACCACAAGAGCCAGATTCCTCTTATTATAAGTCACACCTTTGTAATTATAACGAGAGTAGTCGCGATCAGATTTATTAGAACTGGATATCTGTTCAATTCTTTTCTCCCTAAACTTAACCTGATACTCGTCAAGCTCAGGAACGGGGATTATCTGTTCCGAATTTATAAGTACCTTACCATCAAAATGATATGGTGTTATTTTCACACAACTGATATCAACACCTTTATCCCTGAGCCAAATAGCTGTTGTCGTGAGTTCTTTACTAAATCCTGCGGAGGCTAATATAATCCTTACATCTTTCCCAAAATCAACAAGCTCAGTATCTTCCAACTCAACAAACTCCAGTATTCGCTCCTTGGCATCAATATCCAAATTATTTTTTGTTATGTAGTTTTGGTAATATTCACATGCTTTAGAAAAGCTCATTGTGGAAATCATAGCGGCATACCTGACAGCCTGAAGTTCCATATGTGCTCCTATTTCATCTCGTTTTAATTCAATAACAACGAGATTAGCCTGTTTATCGATAGCCAAAATATCAATTCTTCTTTTACTATCCTCCCAGTCAGAAAATTCCTCAGATATTACCAGAGACTCAGGAGCTAATATCTCAATGTTATTCTTAATTGCCTCCTGAAGGTCATAACGTTCCTGTAATCCTTCGATACTGTAAGTTGTTTTTTCCAATGGCGTGAGGATTTTATTCGATATGCTATAAAGACCCATGATCAATCACCTGGTGATAATATATAAGAAATACTGACGATTGTTCTTACACTTCGCTGTTACAAAGTGTATAAGCTTAACTGTGATAACTGCTTCCGCCAACCAGTTTATCAGTAAATTTTTCGTATCATTACGCCTAATAACTTATTGTTAGCATACCGGAAGGGCTGGACCCGACTTCTGAGATGCGTTGTCAGGGGCTTGAATGGGATTTGAAGTTTGGAATTGTCGCAATGTTTTTATTTTGGACTGGAACAAGTTGCTGACCCTCACTTGTTCCAGAACCCTTAACGCCCCTTCAGATGATGCTTTTTTTACCCTGCTCGACAAGTGAAGAAAATGTATCCAGGTCAAAACTCCATGCCCCATCAGGGCAGTTAAATATTTCAATCCGGAGGCCTTCTCCAGGCTCATTGGAAATTTCAGCCACCTGTTCACTACCAGCATAAATTTCAAAAACAACGTTTTCCCTGTCCGGCAGACTGGCTATCTGTGATGTAAGTTTGTATGTCATTTAGGAGGCTCCAAAAAACCAATAAAATTTCCGTTTGCATCATATCTGATCCCTTTCCCTTCGGGGGATATGATGTCTGTCACAAGGCCAAATCGGCCCGTGTTTTTTTGTAAAACTGTACTGCCACTGTCATTAAGAATACCATCAACAATGCCCTGTCCCTGCGTATTCCGCGCTGTAGTATCTCCCACCGCTTTGGGGAATATACTGCCTGCCCGGTCCCCGTGTTTTTGCAGCGCCCTTCCGGCTTTAGTTAAGCCTGCTTTGTCCATAACACCTGCAGCATCAGACAATTTTGACGTTGAAAAACCAGCGATATCCTCAAGTTCCTGTATTCTGGCTGGCGTTACACGCCCTATACCCAGAATGGATGCACCGGCAATAATAAGTCCTTTTGTCCGGGGATTCATAACCTGGTCATACCCGGCGGGGGCATCGCCTCCCAGTTGCCTGGCTGTATTCCTGAATCCGTCCGGATTACCGTTATAAATCCCCCCGGCAGCCAGCAGTCTTCCGGCCGCTTTACTGTTGATGGTGCCGGTAATGTACCGGGGACGGTGTAACTGGTTGCGGATGAGATAACTGAGCCGGGTGTGCAGCGCCACCGGCAAGTCACCGCGCAACGCCCCGGATGATGTCACCACCCGGGCCATCTCGTCCCCTGAATCGTGTCTCTTCAGCAGCACAATATTGCCGCGCCGGACATCATTCAGCGCGTCACGGTATGCCATCCAGGTAAACTGACGGTGAAAGACCCGGTATTTATTGACATAAACACTGTAGCCATCCGGCAGATCCCATTCCTGAATCCGTCGTTCAGGGCTGGCGGTATATTCCAGGTCCTGAACGGCAGCAGCCGGGTTGCGGATATTCGGGATATCATCCAGCCAGATATCATCCAGAGATTTTGCCTGATATGTGTGGAGTCTCACGGTCCGTATTTGCTCCTGTATTCCCTTGTGAATACAGGGGATTTCATCGCCTTACATACTCCACAACAATAGTCTTTGTCTGAATTTACGATTTCGTGGCTTTGCCGCCGGCCCGCCTGATGGCCGCCTCAATCTGAGCCACCGGTACGGCACCCGGTAATACCGTAATCGTGTCCGGCGTGGGATTATCCACCGGCATCACAATCAGGCCCGGTGTGCCGGTCAGTCCCAGTTTTTGCGCCAGCTGGTTGTTGGCCTCCAGAACGCTGTCACTGTCTGCGCCGGACGCCAGCGGAGTGCCCTTCATCACCGTGCGGGTGACGGCATCAATATCCGCCGGGGTCAGAGCGCCCTCATCATGACCGGTCCGGTAAATGCCGTTATGAAACGCCATATAGGCGGCCGGGCCCTTTGTCTTCCAGATGTTAAGCCCCCTGACCGCCGCATCATGGGAAGCCGGCCAGCGGGAAGCAAAAATGGGCCAGTCCTTAAAGACATAGCGCACCTCATGATGGCCCTGCATCACGTTTTCCAGTTCCGGGGCCAGCCGGCTGCAGAACACACACTGGTAGTCAAAAAACTCAATCACGGCCAGCGGCGCAGCGAGTACCGCCAGCGAACCCGGGCCAGTAGTTTGCCCGGCAGCAGGGTCAGCGCACCGGTGGCAGCGGATAACACAGTGCCGGCGGCCAGAAAGACCAGCACCGCCGTCACCGTATTGAGGGCGTATGCCGGGTGCCACAGGGTCGGGTCTGTCGTGGTCCCGGCCAGGGTAAAGCTGAACAGGAAGGAATGACCCATCGTCCATTTAATCCAGGCACTGCCTTCGTACAGCATCAGAATGGCGCTGTATGTCAGGGAAAGGGCGAGGAAAAACATGACCACCAGGCCGGTTTTGAATGATGAGTGTTGCATGATGAAATCCTTGATAAAAGACACAGGGACCGCTCGCCGCAGACAGGATGAGTGAGCCGCAGGGCGGTGAATCTGTCCTGTGGAGGAAGCGGAAGTGAATGAAAGTTAAAACGGGCACCAACGCCCCGGAGCCGGGACGACAGGCGGTGTCAGCTGAATATCAGGTGAGGAACAGAAACGGTCAGTGAACGGCAGAAAACGGTTCGTCAGATGCCAGAAACAATGCCATGCAGGCCGGAAAGAATATCGGCGTGGATCTCAGGGACAACCGCCACCACATCCGCCTCTTTCAGTTTGTCTTTACTGACGGTCGTGACAGATTTAACGATGACCACATAACGCTGACCACTCACGGAGATAACCGGTGTCAGTGACCGGATCTGTGAGTTTTGCGCTGTCATGGGGGCCAGTGGCATGACCACACGGGAATCATAGTTATCCAGCAGGTCAGACTGAATATCGATGATGAAAGGGTACTGTTGCCGGGTTTTGGGCGACCGGTTGACGTAAACAGCATACTGCGCCATCAGAGAACCCCGTATTCATCATCGTCCGTGAACAGTCCGGCTTCCCGCTCGAAGGCATTAAATGCCTGAATACCCGCCCGTAACTCATCTTTCCGGGTTTCCTGCTGCCTCTGTCTGACGGCTTCAGCCAGCATGGCATCGAGCGTCGCGGACAGGTTGATATTCATCCGGCGCGCTGCGTCCACGTTTTCGGCCGTCAGGTACACATTCGTGCTGCGTTTCCCGGACCGTCTGGTGACCGCTGGCGTGGTAAGGTTTGAGACAACAGAGACGGATGATTTCATGGAACCTCTCCCGCAGAGAACAGAAACTATGCGCATAATTTAGCGCATAGTGTATGCCCTGACAAATTTGCAGGTTCAGTCGCCGGCGTGTTTACAGAATACCGGTGATGGATTTGGCCAGTTGGGCTTCCAGTACAGGCCGGGCTTCCTCAAACTTCAGGTTCACCTTATTGGCTGTGGACACCACGCGGGTCTGGTACTTCATCCGGTTGCCCTGTTCCGTACTGGTCTGCAGTTTCACGCCTGACGCTCCCTGCTTCAGCGCCGCCACATTGTCTGTTGTTACAGACGCTTTGCTCTGCTCTGAAATTTGCAGGTCTGTCACCATGGTGTAGTTCGTGTCCTCAACCATGGCATCGGCCGCCATACCCACCAGTCCAGCCGCCAGTCCCGCGCCGAGCACGGCACCGCCTGAATTGCCGTTGTAGGCCGTGATACCCGCACCCAGCGCCGAGCCCATGGCCGCGCCTTCATAACGGGGTGTTACCAGGCGTGGTGCTGGTCTGACTGTTGCCTTCCGGGGCAGCGTTGCCCGTATTTTTCCCCTGTTGCAGCTGCGCAATCTGCTGGTCTTTCTCCTGCAGTTTGTGCGTGAAATCATCATGGTTCTGCTTTATCTGTTCAGCCAGTTGCTGAACCTTCTGCTCCAGCGCGGAGGTGGCGGCCTGCTGCTGTTGCATCGCGGAGGTCTGCAGTTTGTCATCAAAGGTGGCGGTCACCACGCCCACCATGTTCGGGGTGGCCGGGAGGGCTTTTGCCCGGGTCTGTCCGTCGTCACGACCGAAGACCATGATGCCGGCAGTGGCCGCCCCGGCGATGGCCAGAACGGAAATCAGGACGGCCAGCTGTTTGCGGCGGGTGGTGACATTTATGTTCAGTCCCATCAGTGGCGCACTCCGTCATCAGAAAAAATCACCCAGACATAACCTTCACCGGATGCATACAACTGGCGGGTTGAGAGCATCACGGCACGGACATTTTTCTGCCAGAAGTCTTTTTCATGCAGGGTCTGTGTCACCCAGCCACTGTTACGCATGCGGTAGCGAACAATACGCAGGTGAGCGCCCACAAACTGTTGTTCGGGGGTGAGTGTGACCGGAACGGGCGGGGTGTAATCCGTACTGCGGCTGACGGGATACACGTCGAAATTATCCGGGACTTCCCCTTTTGTGGCGGCGCGGGCGATATCCACCAGAGTTTTCTCATAGGACTGCCCCTCTTCCCAGGTTTTTGCTTCCGGATTCTGGCGGACCGGAAGTGACTGCGGTGTCAGGCGGATGGTACGGCCGGCACCCGGGCGGGGATGAACATTCAGTGAAACAGCCGCATCCTTATCGGTCTGCAGGAAAATAGTGAAATCCTGCCCGACCAGCGGCGAGATAATCAGGGCGCCGTCCGTGGTGCTCTGTTTGTCATACGCACCGGCGGGACCACTGATACTGGTAATCAGCTCGCCGTCGATAACGATTTTGTTCGGGTTGGTGTC
The DNA here is from genome assembly GCF_000705335.1 of Mangrovibacter sp. MFB070. Lineage (NCBI taxonomy): Bacteria > Pseudomonadati > Pseudomonadota > Gammaproteobacteria > Enterobacterales > Enterobacteriaceae > Mangrovibacter > Mangrovibacter sp. MFB070. Next base: position 6,483 of record NZ_JJMI01000045.1, on the reverse strand, counting down.
ACTCAGGGTGACCGGGACCTGGGCGTTATTGTCAAACGGGATGCCGGCGGGACCGGAGGCGGCCCGAAGGCCGCCGGCAAAGGTTCCGGTCAGAAGCAACACAGTCACTGCCGCCGGAGAAAAACGTTTTTTCACAGGCTGACTCCTGGTTATTTCTGTGTGGAAGGTTTAATGACTTCTGAAAATTCCTGCAGAACAGGCGTACCGTTCAGGTACTGAATTTTCAGACGGTAGGTTTTCTCTTCCGGCTTGAGCGGTGACGGGACCGTGTCCTGCCCGGTATTCAGGCGACCGTTGGTCGTTGAAGCGGACAGCGTTCCCGTGACCAGCATGTCACCCGGCGCGAGGGTCGTAATATCAGCGATATTGAAGACCGTGGTGACACCATTGCGTCTGATGTATTCAGCCTCCACATCCAGCACTTTCTTCATGGCATCCCGGGAGGCGGCCGGAACGTAACTGAGCAGAAGTTTTTGCTGGTTGTCGATGGTTTCAGGACTGACGGTCAGGCGGAGATAGACGAACGAGGTCGCCAGCATACTCATTAAATTTGAGTCGCCGCTTTTCGCATCAGAGGAGAATGGCTGGTTATACACCATGGGCGTGGTGACAGTGCGCTGGGTGGTGGCAAAGTGCCAGGCCAGAAGGCCGGTGATGACAGAGGATGTCATACTGAGGACAAGTAACGCACACAGGATAATGAATGCGTACCCGAGGGACTTCTTACGACTACCCTGAATCCGGTATTTCATCCGCTATGCCCTCCAGTGTCGGAAACTGGAATCAGGCAGGGCCTGAAAGACAGTGCGGAAAAGTGAGGTGGGTAAATACCAGTAGCAAAAATTAAGCAACCAGTAACTGCCCTGCCCTTTCTTAAAATACCTGACAGCAAACCAAAGTGCCCCGGCAACCCCTAACATGACAAAGGCCATATTAAAAGCGATACCGATAACAATGACCGGTGCCACGACAAAGAATTCATCCTTTGGCAGACCAATAATACGGTCAGGCTGATTCAGTGTTTCCGGGAAGTCATATTTATCCACTTCCCCGTCCATGGTTAACCCCCGGCGGCGATTTGGAAGCCAATGCGGGTAAACAATATCATGATAACAAGGCCAACAAATGCCAGTGGCGAACGGCTTTTAATGTAGGTAAATATCGCAATAAAAATCTCGGCATAATAAAAATACTTTTCAATCGAAGAGCCATGCCCAAATGTCGCCGTCACACTGGAATCCTGAGACGATAATAAATCGGTGGCCAGTGCCGGATGCATCATTGCGGCCATTAAAGCCAGCACACCGCCGAAAGCGGCAACGGTTTTCAGTGCCTCCTTATATTGTGTCCGTTTATGCTGAAGACGGGACAGAACAGAAGAAGCCGTCGTGTGGTCGTCGTTTGCTGCTATTTCCCCGCTGAGGGTCATTGCAATTTTATTACGGACGGTGCGAAATACCGACGCTACCGCCCATCCCTTTCTGGTATGAAGGGCATTACCTGTTAAGTGCATTCAGGAAATCTCCACAATGTTCAGGAAAAGTGAATTTACGTAAGTCTTTGTTTACGCACCGCGATTTTCCCATGAAAGTAAAAAAAAAAAACTGTGATTTATGTCACATTTTTACGCGTTATTAGGAATTATCCGAACATGCCCGTCCTGTACCCTTGGTCTGGCAGGAAAAAACCCTGCAATAAAAATGGATAACGACATGAAAGTTAAAGAGAACCTTTACGAAAAGCGTGGGCGACCCCGGAAGTTCAAAGCCGGGGATATTACGGAATGGAATATCCGTGCACCTGAGAATCTGTTGATGGAGTTGCGAATATTTGCCCGGACACGGCAGCGGAGCATGAATGATGAAATAATGCAGCGTCTGATGGAATCACTGAATTACCGCCCTGACATGCCATTAATTAAAACGGTGGAGGGACAACAGCTGCAGGCACTGTCGAGAAAATTTTATGAATGGATAACAGAAACCCACCCTGAAATACCACAGAAACCGGACGCGGAATCCACGGCAGATGAATCCACACATGCCTGGATTGATGAAAGACGGGTCCTGTTACCGGGAAAGACACAGCAGTACAGTATGCGTATTCCGGAAAATCTGGCGACAGAACTCCGGTTAATGGCACAAATAAATCAGCGCAGTATCAATGATGAGATACTGACCCGGCTGATGCACTCACTGCATTATTTTACGGAAACCTGGGTGGGGCGGGACAAAGACATTACCGCCCTCAAGGTACTGGCGTTATCTTTTGATAAGTTTATCAGAGAACAAACAGAAGACGTCGAGAAAGCGGCGTTACCCTGGAATAAAAAAGAAAAGTAAATATTGTTCTCAGCGCCAGCCCGCAGGCTGGCCTGACAGAAAAATCATTCCTCCTTCAGGAAATGAAGTTTCTCTGCTGCCGCTTCGGCCTCATTGATGGCAGTGACATTCTGACTGACCAGTTCATCAATTCTGTCCACTGAGTTTTCCCCGTTTATTTTCAGGTACATTTCACTGACCAGTGCCGTCAGAATCATTATCCCTTCCCGTGAGCCGGTCACTTTCTTTATCAGGTCGCGCCGCCATCCCTCCAGGTCAAATGCACTTTTCTCTTCGCGGCTTTTATAAACCAGCAGTCCGAGACGCAGCAGTTCATTACACATGGAAGACACATTGACTTCAGAAGATGTGGCACCATTCTGTATTTCAATCTGTACAATGTCGCGTATCTCGCGCTCTATTTTATCCTTGACGTAAATCCCCAGTCTTCCCATATTTTTCCTCTCCGGATGACAGTGTCGGACCCGACACTGTCAGTATTAAATCTGCCAGGAAATCACATCCCGGACACGGGTCACCGGTATCGTACAATCCGACACCATCAGGTCTTATACAGGTAGTACAATCCGACACTAAGATATCGCACAGTGTGACACTGTGCGATATTAAACTCAATGATAGTTAACGGTATCTACATTTGTGAGACATTTATACGACATCCTGACACCAACAGTATCGTACAATCCGACACTACAATGTCGGAGGAAGCTACGATGTTTTAGCGTGACACATCAAAATCGCGCACACATATCAACACCAACTCACTGAATTTAAACATCTTATCTGCAAGGCGAAGCCTTGCGTGGGGTGTGAGGTAGTTGGAGGTAAGTAAAGAGCGGCAGATTTAAAAACTCAGATTGCCTGATTTTATATTTCAGCCCTGGCTGAAAGGCCATGATTAAAAGCGCTTCCGGCGCGTCTGTGAGGAAAAATCTTGCGAAGCGTGATCGGCGGGGGTATTTTACGGACGATTCAACAGCGGCAATTTTACGACGTCTGACAAAGGTCACTGAAATGAAAAAATCACTCCTGGCTCTGCTGGCCTTTTCTTTTTCCGTTCAGGCCGCGCCGCAAATGTGCTTTACCCAGGCTGGACGGGATTTTCATATTGACCCGCTACTGCTGACCGCCATTGCCATACAGGAATCCAGACTTATTCCTGATGCGGTGAATAAGGCGAACAAAAACGGTTCTGAAGATGTGTGCGGAATGCAGATAAACAGTTCTCATTATCCTGAGCTGAAAAGATTTAATATTTCCCGCGCCACCCTGTTACATGACCCCTGTTTGTGTGTGTACACGGGGGCATGGGTTCTGGCGAGAAACTTTAAGGCTTACGGGAAAAACTGGGACAGTGTTGGAATGTATAATGCGGGGGCATCGGTGAAAAACATCGGCATTCGTCGGGAGTATGCCAAAAAAATAAAAAGTATTTATACCATTCTGCTGACCAGGCAGGCGCTGCTGTCACCACACCCTCACCCGGCGAATGATGTTAAAACGGTAATGAACAATAAAAATCCGGCATCGCCAGGGGAATGACACTTTTAACGCTCTGCACTGTGTGAATATAAAAAGACCTGCCGGATACGGGCAGGTCTTTTTACAGGGTTCATGACATGATTTTTTTCATTTCCTCAGCCAGTCGCCATAATGCCTGGTTAAGTTTAATGTCACCGTCAATGCCTTTTATCGCGCGTGTCCGGGTGAGTTTTCCCTTTTTCGTCCGGGTACGTAATCCGCCCTGTATCATATTTTCCTGAACACGGTTGAACGTGGTCCATAAATCCGGGCTGTTGTCATACCAGCGGCGGGAATTTAACACCTGTGTGGCTGTCACCGGTTTTTCACCGTCCGGGTAACGGTATTCCAGTGCGGATTCAGCAAAGGCACGTTGAGCATCTTCTGACAGGGTGATGGCTTTCATCCCTTCCATTTCACCATTGATTTTGTCGAATATTCCCAGAACCTCATAGGCCCCTTCAATGACCTGGCCGACAATATCCCCTTTGTGAGGAATTCTTATTTCCGCAAAGTTCTTCCAGCACACCAGACCATTTGTGCAGACCTGCCGATACATGCCCGGGATCATCTGATAAGAGCTGGAGCCGTCATGGCTGTTTAATAAAATAATTTCCGGGACTTCCTGCCCGTTCACCTGGTCATGACGGCGCAGGCGTAACAGGTGTTTGGTATATTCACGGCGGGATTCATCATTCACCCGCGCCTGGGTGGCGAAATAAGGGACGAAACCCTCTTCAAATAATTTATCCACCAGGGTGATGGTGGGAATATAAGTATAACGGTCTGAGCGGGACTCATGTTTTTCTTCCGAAAAGACACTGGGAACAAATAGCGCCAGTTCGTCCCGGGTCAGCGGGCGTTCTTTGCGGATGGTGTTGCCGGTACGGTAACGGGATGCAAATGAAATCATGAATAATTCTCCTGTGTGTATGAAATTTGAAGGTTCCCGGACCGGGTCAGCCCGGGAATAATTCGTTGCCCAGCACAACCAGCGAAGGAAAACCGTCAACGGATGACCAACACCGTCACACTCATCCCGGATACAGGCACATCCGGATGATCGGGCATCCCTTCACACCCCGACCGGAGACGGGCAGCAGCGCCACTGGCGCAGCCCGCCCGTTTCCGGCAGGCCGGAGGCCTGCGGGAGGGGTTCAGACGCACGAACAGGCAGCTCCCTCTGCCTGAGTCCGTTTACCGGACGGCTTCCCCCTGGCGAATACACTGCCCGCCCAGGTAAGCCGTGCCCTGTCAGTGTGAAAAAACGTATCCGTCGACCAGGTCATATTCGTTGAGAAACAAATCCCTGGCCCAGGCTTCATAGTCGAAATACCCGCGAAAAGCTTCAGGGATTTCATTCAGTGCACCGGAGTCCTCCAGTTGTCCGGTGGCAAACGCCTCTTCACTTTCTGCCTCACCACAGTAGGCATTTTCAAAGGCATCATAGTCACAGCGCCCCGTATACCCGGACCAGGCGACAAATGCTGCCGCATTCCCGTCCTCAAACGCCTGTTTCCATGCGTCGATAAACGACCAGCTTATGGACGATTCAGACGCGAACTGCCCGGGAATCCCTTCGATATCCTGAAACATCAGTTCCGGATCAGCTTCACCGGCATGCAGCGCGTGACAGGCGGCATAAAAATCATCTTTATCATCGAATTCGGTCAGATCGAACCACTGACCATACAGGCTCCCGGCGTTGTACTGGTGCCAGGTGCCAACATAAATCGCCGGGGTGGTAATGTGTTCCATAACGTCTCCTTAGTCTGGATTATCCGGGGATCGGCTTTCGCCGTGCCGACACGACAGCCCGACGAACAGCGAACAATGCAGGGGCGACACCGGAAGCCGCAGCGCAGATAAATAACGGAGACAGGCTGGACGGTTACTGGCCGAATATTGAGGCCGGTAACGACGGGAAGACTGACGACCGGCCTTAAAACACTGCGACCGGGTGAGGGTGGCGGCGACAGCGAACCCTTGTATTGGCAGCGGTCGGGCTAAAGTAGAGGCACGGCGATTGCCGCAGGCCGGCACGGTACGCCGGAAGCGGACTGGAACATCGTGGAAGGACGCCGGTACAGTGGAGCGCCTGAGCGACATCCTTTTCCCCTTTTTCATGACAGCCAGACTTCGTGTGTCGTCCGGCCAGCATCACGGGAAACAGGCAGATCCCTCTGCCTGAGTCCGGTTACCGCCCGGCTTCCCCCTGGCGAATAAACTGCCCGCACAGGTAAACCGCGCTCTGGCAGGTCAGAAAATAACAGAGGTCATCAATCACCTGCTCCGTCCTGAGTGGGGTCAGCCCGTCGGCCGCCCGCCGTTCGTTGATGAGTCTGCGGTAACGACGCAGAATGTCGCGTGATTCAGGTGCCAGTTTCATTTGTTCCCCTTAATCGCCCAGCGCGCCATGCAGCGTCGCCATCATATGGTTTTCTTCGCGCAGGGAGTCTTCCGCGTCCCCGCCCCCCTCGCGCGCGCAATCTGCAATCCGTTCCATTTCCCGCCCGGCCAGGTGCATCTGTAGTGGTCAACTATTTCCGGACAGTTTGTTGAGTCGTTTTTCCATATAGTCAGGTGTAAAGCCTGCATTATGGCTATGCGGTCGTTGTTG
>NZ_JJMI01000044.1:0-66805 GCF_000705335.1 Mangrovibacter sp. MFB070 | reverse complement strand
CGCCTGTAATATCTCAGCAAAAAACATCAAAAAGACAGACCAGGCACAGAACTTACAGCCACTCAGCACAACACAAAAAAACAGTTACTCGCAGCGAGAGTTGTGTCGCGTAAGACCGGTGAACCGGAGAAAGGAAGACAAGGTTATTCCGCCCGGATGGCGGAATAAGGCGAACCGAGGCAGGGATGCCGAGTCGAGCCGGCCGCAGGCTGACTGCCCGGAGGTGAACGCAGTGCGCAGCACCGGTCGCCAGCGAAAACGGGGATTGCAAAGGGGGCGAGCCCCCTTAGCCCGTTCACAGGCTGTGTAGCCACATTAACCACATCACTTCAGGTGAACGGAAACAACCACACTGCAGGTGAACGGAACTTTCGCCACACTGGCATCAGTGCAAAGTGAACAACACCATTCCCCCCACTTTTCAGACTCAAACTCACCGAATACCCCTAAATCATCCGCCAGGAAGTAATAAAAAGTCACAACAATGCAGTATAATCGGCAGGCTAAATGAGAATAATCAGGTGGGAAAAATAAAGCGTGAATTTGCGAGTTAGCCGGTCATTAACAATAAAACAAATGGCGATGGTGGCAAGCGTTGCCATATTTTTTATTGCTGTTTTTACGCTTGTCTTACTGTTCCATCTGGTACAGCAGCACCGGCATGATACTGTTATGCAAATGGAAAATATTGCCAGGTCTGTGCGCCAGCCATTGTCTGGGGCTATTCTCAGAGCAGATATTCCCGAGGCTGAGTCAATTCTTAAACATATAACTCCGTCTGGCATTATCAGCCGTGCCGATGTGGTATTACCTAATCGTTTTCAGGCATTAAGGGTAGTATTTCAGCCAGAAAAACCGGTACCTCTTTGGGTTGCCCGTGTTTTCGAATTGCCCGCACAAATTTCGCTGCCACTTTATTCGCTGGAACGCCCTGCAAACCCACAGCCTCTGGCCTATCTGGTAATACAGTCCGATTCCTGGCGAATGTATCGTTACATCATCAGCGTTATTTCAACACTGGTTACGACATTTTTGCTCTTGTCTCTGATGATGTCTGTCGCGGTGACCTGGTGTATTAACCGCCTGGTGGTGCACCCATTAAGGGATATCGCCAGTTCACTGGCCTCTGCTGCCGAATCTGAAGCGATAGAACATCAGTTGCCTGTACCTGCACTACACGCTGACGATGAAATCGGGTTGTTGGTTAAAACTTATAACCGTAACCAAACCCGGATAATACAACTCCATGAACATATGCACCGGCTTAGCACGCGTTTCCCGGTGAGCGAATTACCCAATAAAGACCTCTTTCTGGCGCTGCTGGAAAATGTAATGAGCGAATCTCGGCCGTGTTTTATTCTGGCTGTTTCCTGCCAGACACTGCAGGATTCTGATGGCGTATTGCATGAAGCCCAGCGAGAAGCGTTGTTGCTTATGCTGGTGGATAAACTTCGCAATGCGCTGGGGCAGCACGCCTTTCTTGCACAAATTAATGCCACGGATTTTGTTGCCCTGGTTCAGGGAGTGGATAAACCCTGGGTTGCGATGACATTAAGTAACCAGGTGCTGAACGCGCTGGGTGATTCGCTCAATCTCGGCCCCTTGCAGTTACGGCCTTCTGCCAGCATTGGTATTGCCATGCAAAAAGAAGGTGAGGATGACGCGCAGTTATTTTTCCAGCGAGCGGTGTCTGCCAGCCAAAGTGCGCGCCGTGCCGGGAAAAATCAGGTGGAGTTTTATGAACCCGGGCAGCACGCCATTGCGTTACAACGCCTGACTGAAGAAAACGATATTCTCAAGGCGATGGAAAACCGGCAGTTTGCTATTTGGCTGCAACCCCAGGTTGATATGCGTACCGGGGCTGTGCTGAGTGCGGAAGTCTTGTTGCGGATGCGCCAGCCTGATGGTAGCTGGGATTTACCCGAAGGCCTGATTGAGCGTATCGAAGCCTGTGGCCTGATGGTTAAAGTGGGGCGCTGGGTCATGGAGGAATCTCTGGCTCTGCTTGCACAATGGCAAAACCGTGGGGTTAATTTGCCATTGAGTGTGAATCTTTCCGCATTGCAATTGCTCGACAGCAATATGATCCCCAATATGTTGTCTTTGCTGCGTCACTACAAAATCCAGCCCGGCACTCTGATTCTTGAAATAACGGAAAGCCGCCGTATTGATGACCCGCAAGAAGCGGTAAATATTCTGCGTCCGCTGCATGATGCCGGGCTTCAGATTGCGCTGGATGATTTCGGTATGGGCTATGCCAGCCTGAATCATTTACATCACATTAAAGCTGTGCCTATTGATATCCTGAAAATTGACAAAGGATTTGTGAGCAGTTTGCCTGACGACAGCAACATGGTGTCCGTTATTCTCTCTCTGGCGAAGACGCTGGGTTTGAAAATCGTGGCTGAAGGTGTGGAAACGGAAATCCAGCGCAAGTGGCTGGAAGACGCAGGTGTTGCAGTAGGGCAAGGGTTCCTGTTTGGCAAAGCTGTTACTCCTGAGGTATTTTCCCGCGACTATCTGCCTGCTAACGACGCCCGCTAATTACTCTGCCTTGATTACGCTGCCGGTTATTCCGGCGGCCTGGTGTTCTTCTGGTAATAATGGCCTTCCCGGCGCCTTCCTGCCTTTCTTCTGCCTGGTTTCTTACTGCTGAAAATGTGCAGCAGGCCCTTATGTAACTATTGTTATTGCAATTGCGTTCTTGTCTTGTTGAATGTGTGATGCGTGTTAGTTTTTAAAATGTTTCTTAGGTGTTAATTTCCTGGTCAGTTTTCCATCCGTCATGCGGATTATATTTCAAGGACACCTTATGAAAACCTCGTTGTTTAAAAGCCTCTATTTTCAGGTCCTGGCCGCAATAGCCGTCGGGGTTATTCTGGGACACTTCTGGCCTGATCTGGGTGCGCAGATGAAACCTTTTGGTGATGCTTTTGTTAAATTAATCAAAATGATCATTGCCCCAGTTATCTTTTGTACTGTTGTTACAGGCATTGCCGGGATGGAAAGTATGAAATCCGTAGGCCGTACCGGCGCAGTGGCTTTGCTCTATTTTGAAGTGGTCAGTACCGTTGCATTAATCATCGGCCTGGTGGTGGTGAATATATTGCAGCCCGGTGCAGGTATGAATGTTGACCCGGCCACGCTGGATGCCAGTGCTGTTGCAGCCTGGACACAACAGGCAGAAAAAACCGGTGTAGTTCCTTTCTTACTGGATGTTATTCCCCACAGTGTGATTGGCGCATTCGCCAGCGGCAATATTTTACAGGTGTTATTATTTTCTGTGCTGTTTGGTTTTGCTTTGCATCGCCTGGGGCAAAAAGGCCAGTTAATTTTTAATGTGATTGAAAGTTTCTCTGGTGTCATTTTTGGCATTATCAATATGATTATGCGCCTGGCACCGATTGGTGCATTTGGGGCAATGGCATTTACTATTGGTAAATACGGTGTCGGGTCACTGTTGCAATTAGGGCAGTTGATTATCTGTTTTTATATCACTTGCCTGCTGTTTGTGTTTTTGGTTCTGGGAAGTATTGCCCGTTATACCGGGTTCAGCATCTTTAAATTTATCCGTTATATCAAAGAAGAACTGTTGATTGTTCTTGGTACGTCATCCTCTGAATCAGCATTGCCACGTATGCTGGATAAAATGGAAAAACTGGGATGCCGTAAATCTGTCGTCGGTCTGGTTATTCCTACCGGGTATTCCTTTAACCTCGATGGCACGGCTATTTACCTGACAATGGCAGCGGTATTTATCGCCCAGGCAACGAACAGCCATATGGATATTATGCACCAGATTACATTACTGGTTGTGTTGCTGTTGTCATCTAAAGGCGCAGCCGGTGTAACCGGTAGTGGCTTTATTGTTCTGGCCGCCACCATTTCAGCGGTGGGGCACTTACCCGTTGCAGGCCTGGCATTAATTTTGGGCATTGACCGTTTTATGTCGGAAGCCCGTGCACTGACCAACCTGGTTGGTAACGGCGTGGCAACCATTTTTGTGGCCAAACAAGTGAACGAACTGGATGAAAAACAACTCGTTGATGTGCTCTCTGGCGCAGCGAGTGATAAAAAATCCCAAAAAATTCCTTCCTGACCGGCTTAATTCCCCGCGGTGACTTGCCCTTGCCGCGGGCTCTTGCGCATAATTGGCTTTTAATTTCACATCATTGCGTGACGTTTGGCCTTTTTTGCTGTCTAAGCAACATGCCTGAACGTTATGTCTGGATGGCACAGGCCATCAGTGTTTTTTTACCAGGAATGTTGAGCAGGGGTATACATGCAGGGCAACAGAATTCGACTTTTAGCCAGTGGGTTGTTGATGCTGACAGCCTCTGGTTTTGCGCAGGCGGATGCACTACAGCCCGATCCCGCATGGCAGGAAGGGAAGCTGCCTAATGGCCTGAAATGGCAAATTCTTCAAACTCCGCAGCGCCCCAGTGACCGCATTGAGATTCGCCTGTCAGTAAACACAGGTTCTCTGGCAGAAACCGCTCAGCAGAGTGGTTTCACTGCATTTATTCCGCGTATTGCGCTGACGCAGAGCGGCAGCCTGCCAGCACTTCAGGCCCGGTCTTTATGGCAGCAAAGTATTGATCCGAATCGTCCCGCGCCCCCCGCGTTGGTGTCGTATAACTTTACTATGTACGACATGAGCCTGCCGAATAACCGTGACGATTTGTTGAAAGAAGCGTTGTCCTGGCTGGCTGATGCCAGCGGTAAACTGGCGATTACACAGGAAAGTATTGATAAAGCGCTGTCGACAGAAGATATGGTGAAAACCTGGCCGGCTAACCCGCAGGACGCATGGTGGCGCTACCGCTTGCAGGGCTCTGCAATGCTGGCTCATGCTCCCGGCACCTCGCTGGCACAGCCTGTTGATATGTCTGCGTTAAAAGCTTTTTACGCAAAATGGTACACCCCAGATGCCATGACACTGATAATTGTCGGCAATATTGACAGCCGCAGTGTGTCTGAGCAAATTGCCAAAATTTTTGGCCCTCTCACTGGCAAACGTACGGCACCGGCTACGCTCCCGACATTACAGCCGCTGAAGTCTGATGCTGTAAGCCTGATAAGTAACCACCTGCAGCAAGACCGGCTTTCTGTCATGTGGGATACCCCCTGGGAACCTATTCGTGATTCGGCGGCGCTGCTCCATTACTGGCGTGCTGACCTGGCCCGTGAAGCGCTTTTCTGGCATGTTCAGCAGGCCATGGAAAAGCGTAAAGTGAAAGATACAGGCCTTGGCTTTGACTGCCGTGTGCTCTATCAACGCGCCCAGTGTGGGCTTAATCTGGACTCACCGGGTGCCACGCTGGATAAAAACATGGCGCTTTTGAGTGAAGAGCTGGCGAATGTCCGGGAAAAAGGGTTACCACAAGAAAGTGTGGATGCGCTAATAGAACAGAAACGCAAAGAGTTGCAAACGTTGTTTGCCACCTACGCCCGTACTGATACCGGGGTGCTGATGAATCAGCGGCTTCGTTCACTGCAAAACCAGGTGGTGGATATTGCGCCTGAGCAGTATCAAAAACTGCGCGAAGATTTTCTCGGGTCAGTGACTATTGCTGAAATTAATCAGGAGCTGCACCAGATGCTCTCGCAGGGTACGGCACTGGTATTGCTGCAGCCGCAGGGTGAGGCCGAGGTTAACCCGAAAACGCTACGCGAAATCTGGGGTAAGCATATGCCAGTTGAAGTCCCTGCTTCGCCTGTAGCTCCAGATGCGCCAGAAACACCGGCGGCATCCGGCTCGGGCAATACATCGGGGAAGTGAACCAGCTTTAACAGCAAAGTTCAGGCAAGAAAGACGTGCTGCAGAGAACGGCTGGAAAGGCAAATATAGAAATACTCTCCCGGAGGCCCGGGAGAGTTTGCCGGAATCAGTCAGGCATTGCTTCGCGAGGGATAATCGCTCCGCGGTACTGAATAACCGTACTGGCTGTCAGGTGGCCGCGTTTTGCTGCATCTTCTGCACTGGCTCCGGTGAGGCGAACCGCCAGGTAGCCTGCGCTGAAGGAGTCGCCTGCTGCAGTGGTATCAACCACTTTGTCTTTGGGGAGTTTCACGGCCGGAACATTAATTGTTGCCTGCCCCTGAATAGCGACCAGACAACTGTCGGCACCACGTTTAATCACAACTTCACGTACACCAGCCGCCTGAGTGCGGTGAATCACTTCCTCTACAGGTTTTTCACCCCATAAAGCGTCTTCATCGTCCAGAGTCAGGAAGGCAATGTCTGTACAGGTCAGCATTTGGTGATAAACCTGCTGAGTCTCTTCTTTGCTGCGCCATAAACGTGGGCGATAGTTATTATCAAAAATAACTTTCCCACCGTTTTCACGGCACTGGCGTAACAGGTTCAGCAATTTTTCACGGCTTTCCGGGCTAAGGATTGCAAGACTGATACCGCTCAGGTACAGGTAGTCGAACTGTGCCAGTTGCTGGCAAATGGTATCTGCCTGGTCGCTCTCCAGCCAGTAACGGGCTGCGGCTTCGTTGCGCCAGTAGTAAAACGTACGCTCGCCAGTGTCATCGGTTTCGATGTAATAAAGCCCTGGCAGGCGGTTTTCCATTTGTTGTATCAGACTCGTTTGTACATTTTCCTGCTGCCATGCATTCAGCATTTGCTGACTGAAACTGTCTGTACCCAGAGCAGTGATGTAGTGTACTGACAACGCAGACTCATCAACCTGACGGGCAATATAAACAGACGTGTTCAGGGTGTCGCCGCCAAAACCGCGATGAACATCTGCGCCTTTTTGCGACAACTCAATCATACATTCGCCAATAACGGCAATTTTTGGGGTCGGCATAATTCTGGAACCTGATTGGAGGGACTGCCTTTAGTGTGCGGCCCGATTGAAAATCAGTCAAACGTTTTAAAACGACGTTTCGATAAAAATTTGACATCGCACAGTATTGGGGCTACCGCGCATGCGTGCCCTGCGTCACTTGCCTGGAAAACGCGCGTAAAGTTATCCCGCGCTCCGCCGATAACCGAGTGACAAGGCTCTGCCTTTATACTCGTCTATACAGGATGTCATTAACAATGAATTTAAAGCAAATCACCCACCGGCTGTATACGCCTGAAGCGAATATAGAAAGCGGACAGGCTCAACGCTTGTGGTCGGCGTGTGAACGTGCTTACACTTTTCAGCCGATCTACCGGACTTCCGGGAGGTTGATGGCGGTCGAAATGTTAACGGCAATCACTGACCGGGAAGATGCATCAAGGCGTGTGCCGCCGGATCACTATTTTGCTGCAATTACCACAGCACAACGAGTTGAAGTCGTGCGGGAACAGCTCAGCCTGTTGGAACATCTGGAGAGCCTTTTCCTGCGATTTAATATTCTGGCTTCAGTTAACATCGACGGGCCAACCTTGCTGGCTATTCGCCAGGAGCCCGCTATGCTGGCGCGTATCGCCCGCCTGCCGTGGATTCGCTTTGAGCTGGTCGAACATATTCGTTTACCCAGCAATGCCTCTCTGGCCGGTATGCCGGAGTTTGGCCCTCTGTGGCTGGATGATTTTGGTACGGGCATGGCAAACTTCTCTTCGCTCAGTGAAGTGCGTTACGACTACATTAAAGTGGCGCGTGAGCTGTTCATTATGCTGCGCAAAACAGCTGAAGGGCGCAATCTGTTCACCCTCTTACTGCAACTGATGAATCGTTATTGTAATGGTGTGATTGTTGAAGGCGTGGAAACAGCAGAGGAGTGGCGGGCAGTACAGGCTTCTCCGGCGATGGCCGCGCAAGGCTATTTCCTTTCCCGGCCTCAACCTTTCAATAACCTGGAACATGTTTTACTACAGCTGGTCTGATTCAGCCGCAGCGTGAAGCTTGCTGCGGCTGTTAGCCAGCTTATTTATCAGAGTGACTGGTGACGAGTTTCTTTGGTGAGGAGCAGTGCAATCAGTGTCAGAACGGCCATGGTCGCCAGGTAGAAACCGACATACAACAAACCATAGTTAGCCTGTAACCAGGTGGCAATATAAGGTGCTACCGATGCGCCAAGAATAGAAGAAACGTTATAGGAGAAAGATGCCCCGGTATAACGTACTTCTGTTGGAAACAGCTCAGGCAGTAATGCCCCCATCGGCCCAAAAGTTAACCCCATCAGGCTCAGCCCAAGGAACAAATACAGCATTACCAGTGATTCGTTGCCAGAGCCCAGAAGTTTCGGGAATACAAACAGCGCAAACAGAATTATCAGGCTGGTTATGACAATCATGCTGTTCCGGCGCCCGTATTTATCTGCAATGATCCCGGCAACAGGAATCATCAGCCCGAAACCAATTACCGCCATCATCAGCATCCACAACACGTCATTGCGTGGGAAGCCAAGTCCTGCAGGCACTGGCGAAGTGCTGAATGTCATTGAATACACTGTCATGATGTAAAACAGCGTGTAGGTTGCCAGCATGATGAACGTGCCAAGAATCGTCGCCTTGAGGTGTTTGCTCAACAGGCGCCCCAGCGGCACTTTCACTTGTTTCCCGGCCTTGGCAATTTTTGTGAATACTGGCGTTTCATGCAATGAAACACGCACATACAGGCCAATCAGCACCAGTACAGCCGAGAAGATAAACGGAATACGCCAGCCCCACGCCATAAATTGCTCATTGGTGAGCAACCAGGAAAGCAGCAGGAAAGTGCCGTTGGCAAAAAAGAAGCCAATTGGCGCACCTAACTGGGGGAAAGAACCATAAAGTGCACGTTTTTTCGCCGGTGCGTTTTCTGTCGCCAGTAGTGCGGCTCCACCCCATTCACCACCGAGCCCCAGGCCTTGCCCAAAGCGCGCTAAAGCAAGCAGCAGCGGTGCCATCACGCCAATGCTGGCATAGCTGGGCAACAGGCCAATGAGCACAGTAGAAATACCCATAGTCAGTAGCGATGCAACCAGCGTTGCTTTACGGCCAACACGGTCACCAAAGTGGCCAAACAGTGCGGAACCAATAGGGCGGGCAATAAACGCAATAGCAAAGGTTGCCAGTGATTGTAGTGTTGCCGCGGTTGGGTCGCCCTGCGGAAAGAAGATATGTGGGAAGACAATAACGGCTGCGGTGGCATAAATATAGAAATCAAAAAATTCGATTGCAGTGCCAATAAGTGATGCAATTACCACTTTGCCGCGTGAGTTAACCGGAGTCTCCTGATTTTCAGTATCGATAGTTGTTGTGACGGAAGCTTGCATAATTTTTTCTTATTTACGACGTGTGGACAGCAATATTAGGCACAGCAAAAGTGACATTTCAACGGCGCAAAGGTAGCTCTGCTGGTGAAAAAACAGGCGAAAAGTGGATAATGTTTATGCTGGGAAGAAAACTTATGTTACATGCTTTTCAATTTGTAAAAAATAGAATAAAAAACTGGATTTTGGTTAAATAAAAGTTACGGACTGGTGTTATATGCTATTTATCTGTCATTCCGCCATTTATTGCTAAAAATGGCGGGAAAGGCAGCATTAATTTCGTGATTTGCCTGGCATTTGAGGATCATCTTTGTATTGTGCTGTGGCTATCCATGCGGCACAGAACAGCGTAAGGCGGGCAAAGAAGTAAAAGAACGCCATTAAACCCAGCACGGAGCCAAAGGCTGCACCGGAAGGCGAACTGACCAGTTTCGGCAAGGTATAGGTCATAATAATCTTCAGCACTTCAAAACCGACCGCGGCGATGAGGGTACCGCGAATTAACGCCTTACGGCGTGGGCGGTGGCGGGGTAATCGCCAGAATATCCAGAAAAATAACAAGTAGTTGGCGAAAATTGAAATAGCCAGCCCAATCATGTGCCAGGCGGGTTTCAGCCAGGTCAGTGCATCCAGGTGCAGCAGGCGAATGATCAGCGTTTGGGCCGAGCCGGCAACAGAGGTAATAAACAGCGTGACCACCAGAGCAATAATCAACCCTGTCAGTGCCGTGAAGTCGCGTAAATATTTCACCCAAATTTTTTCTTTGTCCTGAGGATTACGTTCCCAGACATCCCGTGACTGAGCCCTTACCGCTTCCCTCAGGTTGCCCATCCAGTTGATTCCGGAATAAAGCGCAATCAACAACCCAACCAGGCCCACGGTTGTGCGCTGTTGTACGGCGGTGTTGATAGTGCTTTTCAGTGTACTTGCCAGGGTGGGATCACTGACATTATTGAGGATGCGGGTAAAAATATCCTCCAGCAGTGTGGGGTGTGACGCCAGTACATACCCGGCAACAGCAAACGACACCATTAATACCGGAATCAGTGATAAAAATGAAAAGTAGGTGATGGCAGCGCCAAACTGGTTGCCCATACGGTCATTAAAACGCTCTGCCGCGCGCAGTAAGTGTGCCACCACCGGGTTACGGCTTGCCTGGTTTACTGCCGACATCGCTTTATCTACCGCACCGTTCGCCGCGCGGGTGGAGGATGATTGCTGAGATGAGTCGCCGGTATTTGGGCGGTTTTCCGGTACAGACATGCGTTTCCCTTCAATTAATAGCTGAATGCGTGAGCCCGGCCGGTCGGGCTCATTGGTTGTAGTATAGCTCAGGGCTGTTCCAGATAACTTTTCACAACTTCGTTTAACCAGTTCATAAACAAGTGTACCCGGCGTGAAAGGTTGCGCCGGTGCGGGTAAATCAGGGATACAGGCATGGGTTCTGCCCGGTATTGTGGAAGAATCTCAATTAATTTCCCCTGGCGTAAAAACTCTCTTACCCCTACGCGCGGAACCTGAATGATGCCCAGGCCCGCCAGGCAGGCATCTTTATATGCCTGGGTGCTGTTTACCGTCAGAATACCGCCCGTCTTGACCTGATGTGACTGCTTGTCGTCAACGTATTCAAACCCTGTGGGGCGTGTGCCCAGATTCACTGTGTAATGAATCAATGCATGGTTGCTCAAGTCTTCAAGCGTTGAAGGGTAGCCAAAACGTGCCAGGTAATCCGGGCTGGCACAGTTAACAACCACCATTTTTCCCAGTGGGCGCGCAACCAGCCCTGAATCCTTTAGCCCGCCAACCCGTAACACGCAATCGAACCCTTCACGAATAACATCCACCAGGCGGTCGCTGCTGCTGAGCTCCAGCTCAATACCGGGGTATTGTTGTAAAAATACCGGCAGGCGGGGAATCACCACTTTACTGGCGATATCTACGGGCAAATCTACGCGCAAGCGCCCGCTAATACTGCGCGGGTCATGCTGAAACATGCCATCCATTTCATCAAGGTTCGCCAGAACATCCCGGCAACGTTCGTAGTAAACCATGCCGTCCTGGGTAAGGCTGACACGACGTGTTGTGCGGTGCAGCAATTGGGTGCCCAGTTGATTTTCCAGCGCCTGAATCTGGCGGGACACGCTACCTTTGGGCAAACCCAGAGTGTCTGCGGCACGGGTAAAACTCTCGAGTTCCGCAACCCGCAGGAACAATTGCATTGCGTGAATTTTATCCATGTTTTTGCTCTATTGTTGTTATAAATGAAACAGTGATGTGTATTTCGTTACATTTATTGTTTTTATAGCAGCTAATAAGCTGTATTTCGACACCACAACAGACAAAGATGAGGTTTATGATGACACAACGTATTGCTTTGATAACCGGTGGGAGCCGTGGGCTGGGGAAAAATGCTGCGCTGAAGCTTGCCAGTGCCGGAATTGATATTATTTTTACCTGGCATAGCAACCAACAGGCGGCAGAGGAAACTTTGCGGGAGATAGCCGAAAAAGGCGTCAAAGTTAAAGCTATTCAGTTAGATGTTGGCCAAAGTTCTCAATTCCCTGCCTTTGTGGAAACCCTGACAGAGGCACTGCATTCACAATGGCAGTGCTCACAGATTGATTATTTAATCAACAATGCCGGAACTGGCAGCAGTGCGCCTTTTGGCGAGTTTACTGAGGCTGTTTTTGATGGGTTGATGGCACTCCATTTGAAAGGGCCATTTTTCCTGAGCCAGGCGCTGTTACCGGTTATTCGCGATGGTGGCGCTATTCTGAATGTTTCCAGTGGGCTGGCGCGTTTTTCCGTACCGGGTTATTCCGCTTATGCCACCATGAAAGGCGGGATAGAAGTGCTGACCCGCTATATGGCAAAAGAGCTGGGGCCGCGTCGTATTCGTGTTAACTGCATTGCCCCCGGTGCGATTGAAACCGACTTTGAAGGTGGTAATGTGCGTGATAACAGCAATATGAACCAGTTTATTGCCAGCCAGACGGCTCTGGGCCGGGTGGGTTTGCCAGATGATATCGGTGATGCAATTGTTGCTTTATTGAGCGACTCTCTGGCCTGGATGACAGCGCAGCGTGTTGAAGTATCTGGCGGCATGTTCCTGTAATTCAGGGTGTTGCCCTCTGGTAAAATACTCAGAGGGCGGCCTCCCGCGCCAGCAACCCAAACAACCAGTCATCACGCCATTCTCCACCCAGCCAGTAACTTTCCCGCCGTGTTCCTTCCAGGCAAAAACCTGCCTTTTCTAACAACGCCCGGCTCCCCTGATTACCCGCGGTAACCGTTGCGGTTAACTTATGTAACCCGAGGGTGGTAAACCCGTATTTCACCACCGCCTGGAGCGATTCATAGCCATAACCCTGCCTGTGCCAGTCCGGGCTGAGCATAAAACCTACTTCAGCCTGTGCGTTTCCGTCAGGTAAAAAACCAGTAAGCCCAACAGGTACTCCTGAGGCGCGCTGCATAATAACAAGGCACAACCAGTGCTGGCTTCCCGGTTGCCAGTGTGGCAACCGGGTGTCAAAACCAGCCCGGGCAGCCTCTTCATTCCGGGGATCGCTAATAAATTTCATAACCGCCGGGTTAGATTGCAGGGACAAGTAAAATGGCCAGTCGGCAGCACTGAGTTGCCGCATTACCAGCCGGGGAGTTGTGAGAACCAGCGTGTCAGGATACGAGCCCGGCATAGCAAATGTGCCTTTTCCCAGAAGATTTGTGGAATACATTAACTTTCTTCTCCCATGTTTCTGGAGCGATTTCAACACCGCGCCGTTTTACTTGTCGCAAATAGTGTTCCTGACCCCACAGTTTTTCCGTTTGACGCTGAATAAACCTGAATAAATACCGATAACTATTATTTAAGCCTGTCTTGGGCCACGGTTTTATACACTAAGGACGATTATGACAACCCCATCCCCGCAAGCGCTGAAAGACACACTGGCTCACTGCCTGGCAATCTCTGACGAAGCGTCGGTACAAATCCTCGCTTTGCTGAATTACAAGCCATTGGCGGGGAGTGGCCCTGAATGGTTCTTTGAACAGCTTGAACAGGCCCGCGCCAGCCTGGGCAGTTGGGCGGAAATCGGTAAGCGCCTGAAGCTTAACGATGCCGGGATGTCACAGTTCACACTACTGCTGCGTCACTTCCAGCAGTTGGTACCCACCAATGAAAGTGCGCAATCGGCTACGCCACACCAGGTTATTGCCGCTCTGCGTTATGTTTCCTGGCTGGAGAAAATGCGCGAGAAACAGCCCGCATTGAAATGGACCGCGTCATTGCCTGCCAGCGACGCAGAAACCCAGTTTCAGGGAAAAGCGCAGATTCGTGCTGTGGAACTGATGCTGCGCCAGCTCATCAGCCGAGCCTGGCCGGACAAAGCTAAACTCTCCACGCACCTGACGACTTTACTGGGTGTAAGTGCCGTGAAACGCAGCCAGTCACAGGGCGATAAAGGTGACATTATCAGTGGCCTGATGTTCAGCGAACTGGCGTCTGTGCTGGTGGATAAACGGGAATTCAACCGGTTTTATGCCCCGGTTTTTAATGCGTCCTCCCAGGGGTTTTTGGTGGACCAGCGCAAAACATTGCAGGCATTTCTTGATGAAATCCGCCTGATGCGCAACCAGGTAGTTGCCCGCCAGCCTTTGTCTGCTGTCCAGCTTGCCTTGCTGGAAAATTATGTTGGCGAAATCACTGAACCGGTACAGAAAGCATACCGGGAAGGCCGCACTAAAGTTGACCCTTCAGCTTTTCAGCATGCCGACCCGGCAGAGCTTGGGCAGTTCTTCCAAAAAAACGGTACCGATACCGGTGCGGTGCAGGACAGCCTGCAAAAAGAACAATACAAAGCCCCGGATGTGGCATCTGAACCGGTCAATTTGCTGGCGACTGTGTTGTGGTCTGCTGTGGGCGTAGCTCTGGTGGCAATACTCGGTGTGGGTATTTTTCTGCTTACCCATCTTAATCGTGATAACCAGAACGACGGCAAGCTGATGGGCGAACGTTATGTAGGATTTATGAAAAATGCACCTTCTGGCGATGTCACCGGCCCGCGCCTGGAGCTAAAACACCAGGGTATAGACTGGACCCCGGAAAACTTTCGTTCGGCAATTGTGCGCGGTGACCGCAAAGTGGTGCGGCAGTTCCTTGAAGGCGGTATGACCTGGCAGGCTTCATGGGCTGAGCAACCACTGGCAAAAGACCAGCGTGACATGCTGGAACTGTTAATTAACTTTCGTTCCCAGATGGATGAACCGGAACCTTGCCGCCGGATGATTAGCACTATCAGTGATGCAATGGCGCGTGGGGAATCACTAACCTCTATGCGTAAAACCTTCCTGGAAACCTTCTGCTGGCAAAATGATGTTGTTGAACAGGAGCATCAGGCATGGCTTCAGGCACTGCAGCGCGAAAGATCTGGCGCTGGTGGTGCTGTTAAGTGGTCAGATATTCATGAGCAAATTTACGACACCATTCGGTAATCTTCATTCTTTGGCGGGCGTGTGAATAGCACGCCTCGCTGCTTACTGTTTTTCTTCTACTTCAGATAACCACGGCGTTCAGCTAACTCATAAATTTTTTGCCAGGCAGGCTTCGCTAAAAATGAATTGATTTGCTAAACCGGTTTAATTTAATGTTTAGCCAGCACAATTTATGAGGATAAAACATGTCTGGAAAAGTATGGGTGCTGGGCGATGCGGTCGTCGACCTGCTGCCTGATGGAGCAGGCCGTTTATTGCAATGCCCGGGTGGCGCGCCTGCCAATGTTGCGGTGGGTATCTCAAGGCTCGGAGGGAAAAGTGCTTTCATTGGCCGGGTGGGTGATGACCCGTTTGGTCATTTTATGGCGCAAACACTGCAGGCAGAACAAGTTGATACCCAGTGCCTCACATTCGACCCACAGCAACGCACCTCAACAGTTGTGGTTGCTCTCGATGATCAGGGCGAGCGCACGTTCACTTTCATGGTCCGGCCCAGTGCCGATCTTTTCCTTTCACAGAATAATTTACCGGTGATGGCCGCAAATGAGTGGTTGCACGTGTGCTCCATTGCGCTTTCCGCTGAGCCCAGCCGCAGCACAACATTTGCGGCAATGGCACAAATTCGCCAGGCGGGAGGGCGAGTAAGTTTTGATCCCAACATTCGCGAAGACTTGTGGCCTGACCCGGTTTTATTGCGGGAATGCCTTGGCAAAGCATTGGCGCTGGCCGATGTGGTTAAGCTTTCCGAAGAGGAACTGGCATTTATTATGGCTTCACCTGGCGCGCCAGAGAGCCCGGAGGCGCTGGCTGCGCATTACCACATTCCGTTGTTGTTGGTGACTCAGGGGCGGGCAGGCGTTATGGCCTGCTTTGGGGGAGCGGTTCAGCATTACCCGGCTCAGGTTGTGGAAAGCATTGATACCACTGGCGCCGGTGATGCGTTTGTTGCCGGGTTACTGTGGGGGCTGGCACGCGATGGCTTCCCACAAAACATGCCGCAACTGGCACCATTAATTGCGACCGCCCAGCGTTGTGGTGCCCTGGCAACAACTGCCAAAGGCGCTATGACTGCATTACCTTTCCGTCACTGCCTGTAAACCTGGTTTCCTGAGTACCTCTGCGGGCTGTCTGTCAGCCCGATTTGCGAAGCTTGTCACAATGACTAAAACGGTTTAGCAGAATATGTTGCATGGCAAATTCTGACATGATTATGATTCAGGCCTAAACCGGTTTAGCAAGTTAGCAAAAAATGATGATACCTCTCTTTCAGGAAAGCCTCACCATGATGAAAAAAAGCATTCTTGCAATAAGCATTGGCTTGCTGATCGGCTCTCAGACCGCTTTCGCCGATACGGACTTAACCAGCATTGAAGCACGGCTTGCCGCAATGGAGCAGCGCTTACAGGCAGCAGAACACCGTGCGGATATAGCTGAACACCGGGCCGAGGCCGCAGAACAACAGGTGAAAAACCTGGCGGCAACCCAACAGAAAACCCAGGCAACAGTTGTACAGGCTCAGGCGGTTGCTCAACAAACGCAGCAGCGTACTGCTCGTCTGGAAGAAAAAAACAACGCCAGTGATGGCTTTGAATTTCATGGATATGCCCGTTCTGGTTTGTTGATGAATGACTCTGCCGCGAAAACTCAGGGTGGCCCAACCTTTACGCCAGCCGGGGAAACGGGTGGGCACGTGGGGCGCCTCGGTAATGAGCCAGACACCTACCTGGAAATGAACCTGGAACACAAGCAGACCCTGGCCAATGGCGCAACTACTCGCTTTAAAGTGATGCTGGCTGACGGGCAAAGAACCTATAACGACTGGACAGCCTCTTCCAGTGACCTCAACGTGCGCCAGGCCTTTACCGAACTCGGCCATTTGCCCACGTTCAGTGGTGCGTTCAAAGACAGCACAGTATGGGCCGGTAAACGCTTTGACCGCGACAACTTTGACATCCACTGGATTGACTCTGATGTTGTGTTCCTGGCCGGGACTGGAGCCGGGATTTATGACATGGCCTGGAGCGATAATGCGCGGAGTAACTTCTCTTTGTATGGCCGTACCTTCGGCGATATCGAGAATAGCGAAAATACCGCACAGAACTATATCCTGACCCTGAATAACTATATGGGCCCGGTACAGTTAATGGTCAGCGGTATGCGGGCAAAAGACAATGATGAACGGCGCGATATTGACGATAACCTGGTGAAGAAAGACGCCGCCAATACCGGTGTCCACGCTTTACTGGGGTTGCATAACGACAGCTTCTACGGCCTGCGTGATGGCACATCAAAAACGGCATTGCTGTACGGCCATGGCCTGGGTGCGGAAGTGAAAACCATCGGGGCTGACGGCGCGCTGTTGCCAGAAGCCAATACCTGGCGGCTGGCAAGCTACGGGATGACCTCTTTAGGTGATGGCTGGCACATTGCCCCTGCTGTGCTGGCACAAACCAGCAAAGACCGCTATGTAAAAGGTGACAGCTACCAGTGGGCCACACTGAACCTGCGCTTTATTCAGGAATTTACCCAAAACTTTGAAATGCAGTATGAAACCACTTACCAGTATATGGACTTACGCCCGCAAGGCTATAACAGCCGTAATGCAGTAAGTGGCAACTTCTACAAACTGACAGTGGCGCCAACGCTGAAAGCCAGTGATGTGGGTGAGTTCCTCAAACGTCCTGAATTGCGCCTGTTCGCAACATGGATGGACTGGGATCATCGCCTGGATAACTACTCCAGCAGCGACAGCTTTGGCAGTAATGGCTTTACCGCCGGTGGCGAGTGGAACTTCGGCGTACAGATGGAAACCTGGTTCTGACAGGCATGGGCCTTTAGGAGGACGCTCAGCCTGAAGGCCTTAAACCACGATTAACAACAATAAACACAGAGGTCATCATGGACTTTGAACAGATTGCCCGGTCGTTATTACCCTTGATCGGCGGCAAGGAAAATATCGCCAGTGCGGCTCATTGCGCAACACGCCTGCGCCTGGTTCTGGCTGATGACGCCAAAGCAGATACATCCGCGATTGAAAAAGTTGACGGCGTAAAAGGGTGTTTTCGCAATGCCGGTCAGTTGCAGATTATCTTTGGTACTGGGGTAGTCAACAAGGTTTATGCCGCATTTGTTGTCGTTGCCGGAGTCAGTGAATCCAGCAAATCTGAGGCCGCGACACTGGCCGCCAGAAAGTTAAATCCTTTCCAGCGTATTGCCCGCCTGTTATCCAATATTTTTGTGCCTATTATCCCTGCCATTGTTGCTTCTGGTTTGTTGATGGGGCTTCTGGGGATGGTGAAAACCTACGGCTGGGTACAGCCCGATAACGCGCTGTATATCATGCTGGATATGTTCAGTTCAGCTGCCTTTATCATTCTGCCGATTTTGATAGGTTTTACCGCCGCCCGTGAATTTGGTGGCAACCCGTATCTGGGGGCGACCCTTGGCGGGATACTGACTCACCCTGCGCTGACTAATGCCTGGGGCGTGGCTGCCGGTTTCCATACCATGAACTTCTTCGGCCTCGAAATTGCCATGATTGGCTACCAGGGTACTGTGTTTCCGGTACTGCTGGCCGTGTGGTTTATGAGCATATTGGAGAAACAGTTACGCCGGGTGATTCCGGATGCACTGGACCTCATTCTCACACCTTTCCTGACCGTGATTATCTCGGGTTTTGTTGCGCTGTTGCTTATCGGTCCGGCAGGCCGTGCGCTGGGTGACGGTATTACTTTCGTTCTCAGTACCCTGATAACCCATGCCGGGTGGCTGGCAGGCTTACTGTTCGGCGGGCTCTATTCCATCATCGTCATTACCGGTATTCACCACAGTTTTCACGCGATTGAAGCCGGCCTGCTGGGCGACCCGTCTGTTGGGGTGAACTTCCTGTTGCCCATTTGGGCGATGTCTAACGTGGCTCAGGGCGGTGCGTGTCTTGCCGTGTGGTTTAAAACCCGCGATGCGAAAATTAAAGCCATTACACTTCCTTCCGCTTTTTCCGCCTTACTGGGGATTACCGAAGCGGCTATCTTTGGTATTAACCTGCGCTTTGTTAAGCCGTTTATTGCCGGGCTGATTGGTGGTGCGCTGGGTGGCGCATGGGTGGTTTCCGTGCATGTTTATATGACCGCGGTAGGCCTTACCGGGCTGCCGGGGATGGCAATTGTGCAGGCCGGTTCTTTGCTCAATTATATTATTGGAATGGCTATCGCATTTGTTAGTGCGTTCCTGGTGTCCTTGTTACTGAAATACAAAACGGACTCACAATAATGACTTCTTCTTCTCTGCTGCCTGCATTTTTGCAGGCAGTTATGCAGGGCCAGCCCCGGGCACTGAAAGACCCTCACTACCCGGGCTGGCACCTTGCGCCGGTTACCGGGCTGATGAACGACCCAAACGGGTTTATCCATTTTCAGGGTGAATACCACCTGTTCTACCAATGGAACCCTCTGGGTTGCAGCCACCAAAATAAAAGCTGGGGGCACTGGCGTTCACCGGATTTGGTGCACTGGCAGCATGCTCCCATCGCGCTGATGCCAGGGGAAGACTATGACCGCAGTGGGTGCTATTCCGGCAGTGCTGTGGATAACCAGGGACAATTAACCCTGTGCTACACCGGTAACGTAAAGTTTGACGACGGCAGCCGTACTGCCTGGCAGTGCCTGGCGGTAGAAAATGCCCAGGGTGGGTTTGATAAAACAGGCCCGGTTCTGGCGTTGCCTGAAGGGTACACCGGGCATGTGCGCGACCCGAAAGTTTGGCAACAGGGTGACACCTGGTACATGGTGCTGGGAGCGCAGGATAAACACAAGCAAGGCAAGGTGTTGTTATTCCATTCCTGCAACCTCACTGACTGGACTTTGGCTGGTGAAATTGCTGGCAGTGGCCTGGGTGGCCTGGGCGAAGCAGGTTATATGTGGGAATGCCCGGATCTGTTTCACCTGGATGGGCAGGATGTGTTAATCGCCTGCCCACAGGGCGTCGCAAAGCAAGAAAAACGCTTTCTGAATACTTACCCTGCAGCATGGTTGTGCGGCACTCTGCAGGCCGGCAGCGCAACCTTCCACCATGGCCCACTGGCAGAGCTGGATGCCGGTTTTGAGTTCTATGCCCCACAAACTGCACTGGCGGAAGACGGGCGGCGGCTGTTAATTGGCTGGATGGGCGTACCGGACGGTGAAGAAATGCGCCAGCCCACCATCAAACAAGGGTGGATCCACCAGATGACCTGCCCGCGCCAGCTTTCTCTGAAGCAAGGGCGGTTATTCCAACAGCCAGTCACTGAATTGCAGATGTTGCGCGAAACGGAATCTGGCTGGCAAGGGCAGGCGTCGCAGGCCCCCGAAATCCCGGCGGAGCGGCTGGAGATCTTGTTGAGCCGTACTCCGGGGAAGAGTGCCACCCTGCATTTTGGCAATGACGACCTGGTGCTGACCTGGAGTGACGGTGAATTATGCCTCGCCCGGCGTAGCCTGGAAAACGGTGAGTGGCAGTATCGGTACTGGAATGCCCCAGCTACCGGGTTGCAGATTCTGTGCGACCATTCAAGCGTAGAGATTTTCATTAACCAGGGTGAAGGCGTAATGAGTAGCCGTTATTTTCCGGCACAGCCAGCAACACTCTCTTTTTCCGGAGAAGCAGAACTGCAGGCACGCTACTGGTCGTTACGCGCCTGCATGGTAGAATAGGGTTTTACATCAACCAATTCGCTGCCGTGAGAAAAACCAAACGTATTACCATCAGTGATATTGCCAGCCTGGCGGGTGTCTCGAAAGCGACCGCCAGCCTGGTGCTTAATGGCCGGGGTAAGGAATTGCGTGTTGCACAGGAAACACGCGAACGTGTGCTGTCTGTTGCCCAGCAACACCATTACCAGCCCAGCATTCACGCCCGCCTGCTGCGCGACAGCCGCAGCCACACCCTGGGCCTGGTGGTGCCGGAAATCACCAACTACGGCTTCGCTGTTTTTTCTTATGAACTGGAAACCTTGTGCCGTGAAGCCGGGTTGCAGTTGCTTATCTCCTGTACCGATGAAAACCCCGGTCAGGAAGCGGTAGTGGTGAGCAACCTGGTGGCACGCCAGGTGGATGGCATCATTGTGGCTTCCAGCATGCTCAATGATGCGGATTACCAAAAACTGAGTGAGCAGTTACCGGTTGTATTGTTTGACCGCCATATGAGCGACACCACCTTGCCACTGGTCATGACCGATTCTGTCTCGCCCACAGCGGAGCTGGTTGCCCGGGTGGCAGGTAAGTATGCCGACGAGTTTTATTTCCTTGGCGGGCAGCCGCGTTTATCGCCGACCAAAGACCGGCTGGAAGGGTTCTGTAAAGGGCTGGAACAGGCGGGAGTGGCACTGCGCCCGGAATGGATTATTCATGGTAATTACCACCCCAGCAGTGGTTATGAAATGTTTGCCACGCTGTGCGCCCGGCTGGGAAGGCCGCCGAAGGCCTTGTTCGTCGCTGCCTGTGGTTTGCTCGAAGGGGTGCTCCGTTATATGAGCCAGCATAATTTACTGGACAGCGATATTTACCTGGCCAGTTTCGATGACCATTACCTGTATGATTCTCTTTCAGTGCGCATCGATACCATTCAACAGGATTGCCGCCAACTGGCGGGTGACTGTTTTGAAATGATCACCCAGTTAGTGGACAGCCAGGAGCCCACACCACACCAGCGACGCCTGCCTGCATCCATTCAGTGGCGGCACGGTTAGTGGCAATGCGCCCGGTAACCAGCGGGCGCCACATCACGCAACTTTTATTTCTGGTGTAAACAGAAAACTCGCTGGTCAGTATTTCCGTGTTAGACTACATTCAATATACCCCCATCCCGTATAGGAGAGCCTGTGCCACATTCACCTGAAGATAAAAAACGTGCTCTTAACCGTATTAAGCGCATTCAGGGTCAGTGCGAAGGCATTCAACGTTCACTGGAAGCAGGCACAGATTGCGCACCAATACTGATGCAGATGGCCGCTGTGCGTGGTGCTATGAACAGCCTGATGGCCGAAATTCTGGACAGCTATATCCGTGAAGAATTTGCCGGAAAACTGCGCGAAGAGAGTGAAAACGGGGCCGATATTGATGGGCTGGCAAAGCTTGTGCGCTCTTATTTTAAATAATTTTCCTTAAATATAAGTAGCTTGTATTCTTTTTGTTAATGCTTTTCTTGTAATGTGTATACCCGGTAGGGGTATATGTTCTATACTCACCCCATCATGCGATAGCCTGGCTATCCTTTCTTGTGTCGCAGCCATTCATAACGATATCCGGGCTGCTTTGCAGCGCTACGCTGTGCCTTTTTGATAAGTGGAGTTCCTACATGAAATCTCGTGCCGCTGTTGCTTTTGGTCCTGGTAAACCGCTGGAAATTGTTGAGCTGGATGTTGCTCCACCGCGTGCAGGCGAAGTGATGATCAAAATTACCCATACCGGCGTTTGCCATACCGATGCCTTTACGCTTTCTGGTGATGATCCGGAAGGGGTTTTCCCGGTGGTACTGGGCCACGAAGGTGCCGGTGTAGTGGTTGAAGTGGGTGAAGGGGTGACCAGTGTGCAGCCTGGCGACCACGTTATTCCACTGTACACCGCTGAATGTGGCGAGTGCCTGTTCTGTAAATCCGGTAAAACTAACCTGTGTACCGCAGTGCGCGCCACTCAGGGTAAAGGGCTGATGCCAGATGGTACCACCCGTTTTTCCTACAACGGCGAACCGGTTTATCACTACATGGGGTGCTCCACATTCAGTGAGTACACTGTTGTGGCTGAAGTTTCCCTCGCAAAAATTAACCCGCAGGCCAACCATGAACAGGTGTGCCTGTTAGGTTGTGGTGTAACCACCGGGATTGGTGCCGTACATAACACGGCAAAAGTTCAGCCGGGTGATTCTGTGGCTGTGTTTGGCCTGGGGGGTATCGGTCTTGCGGTTCTGCAGGGGGCACGCCAGGCGCAGGCCGGGCGGATTATTGCTATTGATACCAACCCGTCTAAATTTGAGCTGGCTAAAGAGTTCGGTGCTACAGAGTGCATCAACCCTAACGATTACGATAAGCCCATTCAGGAAGTGATCGTTGAAATGACAGGCTGGGGCGTTGACCACTCTTTTGAATGTATTGGTAACGTGAAAGTGATGCGTGCTGCGCTGGAAAGTGCGCACCGTGGCTGGGGTCAGTCTGTAATTATTGGTGTGGCTGGCGCAGGCCAGGAGATCTCTACTCGCCCATTCCAGTTAGTTACTGGCCGTCAATGGAAGGGGTCTGCTTTTGGTGGTGTGAAAGGGCGTAGCCAGCTGCCTGGCATGGTTGAAGATGCAATGCGCGGTAAAATCGCACTGAAACCGTTTGTCACCCACACGATGCCGCTGGACGAAATCAACACTGCTTTCGACCTGATGCATGAAGGGAAATCTATCCGTTCTGTTATTCATTACGATTAATGCACCTGCCTGGCGGGCGGTTAACAGTCTCCCGCCGGCTGCTGACATCACGGAAACAGGAGAAAACGGATGCAAAAAGTTGAAGAACACTGGGTGTGTGGCGGTTTACAGCAAGTATGGCGCCATGATTCGCATACTCTGAATTGTGCCATGCAGTTCGCGGTATTTGTGCCTCCTCAGGCAAGCCAGGCTCCTTGCCCGGTGCTGTACTGGCTTTCCGGGCTGACATGCAACGAGCAGAATTTTATTACTAAGGCAGGTGCGCAGCGTTATGCCGCTGAGCATGGTGTGGTGCTGGTGGCACCAGATACCAGCCCCCGCGGTGAAGGTGTTGCCGATGATGCTGCCTGGGATTTAGGGCAGGGTGCCGGGTTCTACCTCAATGCGACCGAGTCGCCCTGGAAGCCCCATTATCAGATGTATGACTATGTGCTGAATGAACTGCATGCGCTGGTGCTGGCTTCCTTCCCGGTAGTGGATAAACGTAGTGTGTTTGGTCACTCAATGGGTGGGCATGGTGCGTTAGTGCTGGCATTACGTAACCCGCAAGCTTTCTGCAGTGTGTCTGCTTTTGCGCCTATTGTTGCACCCACCCAGGTTCCCTGGGGTGAGAAAGCATTCTCCGCTTACCTGGGGGAAGACCGTGCAGCCTGGCAGCAGTATGACGCGGTGGCGTTAATCAACAGCGGCCACCGGGTAAAAGACCTGCTGGTGGATCAGGGGCTGGGCGATAACTTCTATGAAGAGCAACTGAAAACCGGGCTGTTAAAAACCGCCTGTGAGCAGCAAAACCTGCCGCATACGATTCGCCTGCAGGGCGGGTATGACCATAGTTACTACTTTATCTCCACGTTTGTTGGTGAGCATATCGCCTGGCACGCGAAGCATTTGTGCCAGTAGTGGGGATGCATAGCGTGGGAAGTTTTCTCACGCTGATTGATGCGCAATAAAAACGCCAGGTAGCTGATGACCTGGCGTTTTGTTTATCAGAAAAGTGTGAAACAGGCGTGATTAACGCATCGTCACAAACTCTTCAGACGCTGTTGGGTGAATGGCAACAGTGTTATCGAAGTCCTGCTTGGTGGCCCCCATTTTCAGGGCGACAGCGAAGCCTTGCAGGATTTCATCCATACCAAAACCAATACCATGAATACCAACGATTTTTTCTTCTTCGCCCACGCAGACTAACTTCATGCGGCACGGTTGGCGGTGTTGTGTTACCGCGGTATACATAGCGGTGAAACCGGATTTATACACTTTCACCTGGTCGTCGCCATATTGCTCACGCGCCTGTGGCTCGGTTAACCCGACAGTACCAATGGGTGGATGGCTGAAGACGACGGTAGGCACATTGGTGTAATCCAGGTGCTCATCTGGCTTGTTGTTAAACAAGCGTTCAGACAGGCGGCGGCCTGCGGCAACAGCAACGGGTGTCAGTTCGACATGGCCGGTGTTGTCGCCCACCGCATAGATACCTGGCACACTGGTGTTCTGCCATTTATCCACTTTAATGTAGCCTTTTGCATCGGTTTCCACGCCGGTAACGGCCAGATTAAAGGTATCTGTCGCCGGTTCACGGCCAATGGCCCAAATCAGGCAGTCAACTTCGCAACTGCGGCCATCTTCAAGGTGCAGTGTCAGGCTGCCATCGCTGTTTTTCTGTACCGATTTGGGAATAGCCTGGGTGTGCAGTTGCGGCCCTTCAGCGGCCATCACTTCAACCAACGTTTCCACGATGGTTGGGTCAAAGCTGCGTAGTGGTGCGTGTTTGCGTACAAACAGGTGGGTTTCAGCCCCCAGCCCGTTCAGCACACCGGCAATTTCCACGGCAATATAACCGGCACCCACCACCGCAACCCGTTTGGGCAGTGCTTCGAGCTCAAAGAACCCATTGGAATCAATACCGTATTCTACGCCCGGAATTTCCGGGTAGCTCGGACGGCCGCCAGTGGCAATCAGAATGTGGTCTGCCGTATAAGTTTCGCCATTGACCTCGACGGTTTTGGCATCAACAAAACGGGCAAAGCCGTGAATCACATCGACTTTGTTTTTTGATAAACCCGAGTCATAAGCGGCATGAATACGGTCAATATAAGCACTACGGCTGGCAAGGAGTTTTTGCCAGTCGAAGTTATTCACTGTGGTATCAAACCCATAATCCGGGCCGTACTGGTGAATGGCCTCTGCGATTTGCGCGGCGTGCCACATCACTTTTTTGGGGACACAACCCACGTTCACACACGTTCCGCCCAACGCTTTTGCTTCAATCAGGGCACATTTCTGGCCATACATAGCGGCGCGGTTAATGGATGCGATACCGCCGCTGCCGCCGCCGATCGCGATGTAGTCGTAATGTTTGCTCATGGGGTTCCTTAGTTTAGTGCGCGGTTATGCCTGCGCAGTGAAAACAGGCCAACAGTATCCGTTTGGACCTGCAATGATGCCACCAATCACTCCAATCAGTGATTACTCGGGCACAATCCAGTTCAGTGCCGTGTGACCAGTACCTTCTGGCACCAGTTTGCCATGAAGCCAGGGCAGAATTTCTGCCATTTGCGCTTCCAGCTTCCACGGCGGGTTTATCACTATCATACCTGACGCTGTCATGCCACGATGATCGTTATCCGGGCGCACAGCCAGCTCGATTTGCAAAATACGGCGGATGCCGGTTTCTTCCAGCGCGTGGATCATGCGTTTAATTTGCTGGCGCAGTACTACCGGGTACCACAACGCGTACACCCCGGTGGCGAAGCGTTTGTAGCCTTCGGCAATACCTTCTACCACTGCCTGGTAATCCGTTTTAATTTCGTAAGGCGGGTCTATCAGCACCAGAGCACGGCGCGAAACAGGCGGCAATTTTGCTTTCAGTTGCTGGTAACCGTCACCGCGTGCCACTCGTGCACGGTCATCTTTGCTGAATTCTGTACGTAACAGCGGGTAATCGCTGGGATGCAGCTCAGTCAGTTGCAGGCTGTCCTGCGGGCGCAGTAACTCACGGGCAATCAGTGGGGAGCCCGGGTAATAGCGCAGGTTTCCGTTGGTGTTCAACTGGCGAACTACGTTGATATAGGGTGCCATGGCTTCAGGCAAATCCGGGCAGTCCCACACGCGGGCAATCCCTTCCAGGTATTCACCCGTGCGCTCCGCCTGTTCACTGCTAAGTAAATAGCGCCCGGCTCCGGCGTGGGTATCCAGGTAAAGGAACGGTTTTTCTTTTTCTTTAAGCGACTCAATGATGAGGCTTTGAACCGTGTGTTTTAGCACATCGGCATGGTTGCCAGCGTGAAAGCTGTGGCGGTAACTAAGCATGATTGCGGGAGTCCAGGATGTCTGACAATAATCGCTCAGTATACCGGAAAAGTGGTAGCGACGTGAAAGGTGCGGGCCAGTATTGAAATGAGCAGGTTACGCCCCCATGCTATACCTTAATGTATATCCTGATAATACCAGTGATTTGTGGCTTGTAAGGCTGCTGGGTTATTTGAGATGTGGACAATTCAGGAACACCAGAGTGCGTGTGGCAACACGCCTCACTTTATTTGGGACTGCGCTATGACCAATCCATTACTTACCGATTTTACTCTTCCGCCGTTTTCTGCAATCAAGCCTGAACATGTTGTGCCAGCCGTAACCGACGCACTGGGCGCCTGCCGTGCCGCAGTTGAGCAGGTGGTGGCGCAGGGTGCGCCCTGGACATGGGATAATTTGTGCCAGCCACTGGCGGAAACCGACGACAGGCTGGGGCGGATTTTCTCACCGGTAAGCCACCTCAATTCGGTCAAAAACAGCCCGGAATTGCGTGCGGCGTATGAACAAACCCTGCCGTTGTTATCCGAATACAGCACCTGGGTTGGGCAGCACGAAGGCCTGTACCAGGCGTATCGCAACCTGCGCGATGGCGAACATTACGCCAGCCTGAGCGTGGCACAGAAAAAAGCAGTGGATAACGCACTGCGAGACTTTGAATTGTCCGGTATTGGTCTGCCGAAAGACAAACAGAAACGCTATGGTGAGATTGCGGCACGGTTGTCTGAACTGGGCTCGGCTTACAGCAATAATGTGCTGGATGCCACCATGGGCTGGAGCAAACTGATTACCGATGAATCCCAACTGGCGGGGATGCCAGAAAGCGCGCTGGCTGCGGCCAAAGCTCAGGCAGAAGCGAAAGAGCAGGATGGCTGGTTACTGACGCTGGATATCCCGAGCTACCTGCCAGTAATGACCTATTGCGATAACGCAGAGTTGCGTGAAGAGATGTACCGCGCGTACAGCACGCGTGCTTCTGACCAGGGGCCAAATGCCGGTAAGTGGGATAACACGCCAATCATGGAAGAGATCCTGGCATTGCGCCACGAATTGGCTGAGCTGCTGGGCTTTGGTAGTTATGCCGAAAAATCTCTGGCAACCAAAATGGCGGAAAACACCGGGCAGGTGCTGGATTTCCTGACCGATTTAGCCAAACGCGCACGCCCTCAAGGTGAAGCGGAACTGGCTCAATTGCGTGCTTTCGCCCGTGAGCATTATGGTGTGGAAGAACTGAACCCGTGGGATCTCACCTGGTATGGCGAGAAGCAAAAACAGCACCTCTACAGTATCAGCGACGAACAACTGCGCCCTTATTTCCCGGAGAGCAAGGCAGTAAATGGCCTGTTCGAAGTAGTGAAACGCATTTACGGTATTACCGCGAAAGAACGCCATGATGTGGACGTATGGAACCCGGATGTACGTTTCTTCGAACTCTATGATGAGCAGGGCGACCTGCGTGGCAGTTTCTATCTCGACCTGTATGCCCGTGAGCACAAACGGGGTGGTGCGTGGATGGATGACTGCGTGGGCCAACTGCGTAAAGCCGATGGTTCGTTGCAAAAACCCGTTGCTTACCTGACTTGCAACTTTAACCGCCCGGTGAATGGCAAACCGGCCCTGTTTACCCATGATGAAGTCACGACGTTGTTCCATGAGTTCGGGCATGGCCTGCACCATATGCTGACACGTATTGATACCGCGGGTGTTTCCGGAATCAACGGTGTGCCCTGGGATGCAGTCGAACTGCCAAGCCAGTTTATGGAAAACTGGTGCTGGGAACCGGAAGCGCTGGCATTTATTTCTGGCCATTACGAAACCGGTGAACCGCTGCCACAGTCTTTGCTGGATAAAATGCTGGCGGCGAAAAATTACCAGGCGGCGATGTTTATTCTGCGCCAGCTTGAGTTCGGCCTGTTTGATTTCCGCCTGCATGCTGAGTTTTCTCCGCAACAGGGGGCAAAAATTCTCGAAACACTGGCAGAAATCAAAAAACAGGTGGCTGTGGTGCCTTCTCCGGCGTGGGGGCGCTTCCCGCATGCCTTCAGCCATATCTTTGCTGGCGGCTATGCTGCGGGCTATTACAGCTACCTGTGGGCCGATGTCCTGGCAGCGGATGCGTTTTCCCGGTTCGAGGAAGAGGGTATTTTCAACCGTGAGACTGGTCTGTCCTTCCTGGAAAACATCTTAAGCCGTGGCGGTTCCGAAGAGCCAATGACACTGTTCAAACGCTTCCGTGGCCGTGAACCACAACTGGATGCCATGCTGCACCATTACGGTATTCAGGGCTGAGATTAACAGTGAACATTTGTTTGTTAGCTGAAACAGGCGCCGATTCCGGCGCCTTATCTGTTCTGGCGGCTCGCTGGGGGTTAACCCACGATGAAAATAATGCCATGGCACTGGTACTGACTGCTTCTCACCTGGAATTACGCAAGCGGGATGAGCCAAAGCTTGGCGGTATTTATGTCGACTTTGTTGCTGGCGCGATGGCTCACCGGCGCAAATTTGGCGGCGGGCGAGGGGAAGCGGTTGCAAAAGCGGTTGGCGTGAAAGGTGACTATTTACCTGATGTAGTGGATGCGACAGCAGGGCTTGGGCGCGATGCCTTTGTGCTGGCCTCTGTCGGCTGCCATGTGAGGATGCTGGAACGCCACCCGGTGGTGGCTGCTTTGCTGGATGATGGCCTGAATCGTGGTTACCAGGACCCGGAAATTGGTGGCTGGTTGCGTGAACGGCTGGCACTGATCCACGGTTCGAGCCTGACAGCACTGGAAGGGCTGGAACCCCGCCCGCAGGTGGTTTACCTCGACCCGATGTATCCCCATAAGCAAAAAAGTGCACTGGTAAAAAAAGAGATGCGGGTGTTTCAGTCACTGGTGGGCGCAGACGACGATGCTGATGCGTTGCTGGCCCCTGCACAACGGCTGGCAACTAAACGGGTGGTCGTGAAACGCCCGGATTATGCCCCGGCGCTGGCAGGTGTCGAAACCCGTTCCGCTATCACCACCAAAAACCACCGCTTTGATATTTACCCCGGAACACCACTCGCCTGAAAAAACACCCTTGCCGCAGTGGCAAGGGTGCGCTTTATGTTTAAGGCATATTACCCGTTATGCTTCTTCGTCGTCGTCGTCATTGAGCGGCACAATCAGCATATCGACATGAACAGTATTGATAAGCTGGCGCGCTGAAGACATCAGTTTGCTCCAGAAGTCCTGATGATGGCCGCATACCACAAGGTCAACGTCATATTTACGAATGGCATCCACCAGAACCTGGCCCAGATCACCACTGCCACTCAGGGTTTCAGTAATCGGGTAGTTTGCGCCGGTGGACAATTCAGTCAGAGCGTGATGAGTTTCTTCGGAGATCCGTTTCTGCATATCGCCCAGGTTCACATCAATAAGACCTGTATATAAGTCTGAGTAGTTTACGTCGACGTGGATCAGCGAGATTTTCGCATTGTAGGGGCGGGCCATGGATACCGCTTTTTCAACCAGAACTTTGCTTTCCGGAGAAAGATCTACCGCAATCAGAATATGTTTGTAAGCCATAATGTTATTCCTTCCATAAGCTGTCGATGAACACATGGACAGGAGAACAACCCAGGCAATTTTGGTCTCCTGTGCGCCCGTACCAGCCCGGCTGGTTTACGGGAGCGACTTCCAGCGTAATGACCTCAGGTACTGAATCCTTAACTACATTATAGCGCGACAGTCACGCAGTCAATTTGCGCCAGGTTGATATATAACAATCAATTACCTGTTTTGTGCAGTTGTTATCGGTTTGTTGTATGGAAAAAAAAACAACCTGCGACCTACACTATTTAATAAGGCATGCCGATATACCTATTATGGCTGGGCGCCTGTAGCTCACTGACCCTTTTGCTGACTGTCTGTTTTTGGGGAGCGATATTGTCCGGAGTGGCCGGAAAATCGCCGGGGAGGATGTATGATCAGCACCATTGCGTTGTTTTGGGCGTTGTGTGTCGTATGTGTCATCAATATGGCGCGTTACTTCTCATCGTTACGTGCGTTACTGGTGGTGCTACGAGGCTGTGATCCTTTACTGTATCAGTACGTTGATGGTGGTGGGTTCTTCACATCACATGGTCAACCAAGCAAACAAATGCGCCTGGTGAGATACATTTATGCCAGACGGTATTCAGACCATCATGACGATGAATTTATTCGCCGCTGTGAACGGGTTCGCCGCCAGTTTATCCTGACAAGTTCGCTGTGTGGGTTAGTCATTGTGAGCCTGGTCGGCCTGGCTATTTGGCACTGAGCTGAATGGAATGTGCGCTGAAAGGGTAAGATTAAGCGGGCCTTACAGCCCGCTTATGGCCGATGACAATCCTCATTTCCGCACAGAACCAGAGGGTGTCACCCAATCAAAAACAAGGAAAATCAATTCATTGATTTTCGGCTACTAACTAAAAAGAAGGAAAAACCACGTTTTTTCCTTCTTTTTCATCAATATGAAGCGGGCCTTACAGCCCGCTTATGGCGAAATCTTAAAATCAGATCAGGTGCAGTGACAGCCAGTACAGGCAGCCGGAAAGCAGAATGGCAGCAGGAAGAGTAAATATCCATGCCATCAGAATGCTTTTAACCGTGCGGCTTTGTAACCCGCCGCCATCAACCAGCATGGTACCGGCAACAGAAGACGACAACACGTGGGTGGTGGACACTGGCATGCCGGTGTAGCTGGCAATACCGATGGAAACCGCAGCGGTCATCTGTGCAGACATCCCTTGTGCGTAAGTCATGCCTTTCTTACCGATTTTCTCACCAATAGTGGTGGCAACACGGCGCCAGCCAATCATGGTACCGATACCCAGGGCCAGCGCTACCGCCATAATAATCCAGATGGGCGCGTATTCGATGGTGCTCAGCATGTCGCCTTTGAGTTTCTTGAGGTAACGTTTATCGTCGGAGTTGGTTTCCGGCAGATTAGCCACTTTGTCTGTCGTATCGGCAATACACAGCATCATACGGCGTAAATGGCTGCGTTGCTCCAGGCTCAATTTTTCATAGCTGTCGAGGTTGGCTAACAGGCCTTTGGCAGTATCCAGCGCAAACACAGCACGGCTGGCATCGCAATGGAACTCATGGGCTTCACCCGGGATTGGCTCCAGATTAGCCGGAGGAGCCATATCAATGACATGTTTAAATGCTTCACCATGCTGCTGGAAGTAGAGTTCGACGTTAGTGACGGCATCCCGGGTACGGGTGATGTCGTAACCTGTTGAATTCATGTTTACCACAAAACCGGCAGGGGCCACGCCAATCAGCACCAGCATAATCAGCCCGATACCTTTCTGCCCGTCGTTCGCGCCATGGGAGAAACTAACGCCAATAGCAGAAACAATCAGAGCGATACGCGTCCAGAATGGCGGCCTTTTTTTACCATCCTGCTTTTCGCGCTCAGCAGGCGTTAAGTGGACACGGCGGCGCTTTTTGGTGCCGTTCCAGTAGCGGCGCAATAAATACACCAGCCCGCCCGCCAGAACCAGGCCGACAATTGGAGAAACGATTAGGGAGGCAAAAATATTGATAACTTTTGGAATATTGAGTGCATCCACAACAGATGTACCAGTCATCAGAGCGTTCGTCAGGGCAATACCTATAATGGCGCCGATCAGAGTATGAGAGCTGGATGCCGGTAATCCAAAGTACCAGGTGCCAAGGTTCCAGATAATGGCGGCAAGCAACATGGAAAACACCATGGCAAGACCGTGTGCGGAACCTACATTCAATAATAAGTCTGTTGGCAGCATGTGAACGATGGCATAAGCAACACTCAGCCCGCCCAACAGGACGCCGAAGAAGTTAAATACCGCAGCCATCATAACAGCCAGCTGTGAACGCATCGCACGCGTATAAATGACGGTAGCGACAGCGTTTGCGGTATCGTGAAAACCATTGATGGCTTCGTAGAAC
Source organism: Mangrovibacter sp. MFB070 (assembly GCF_000705335.1). Lineage (NCBI taxonomy): Bacteria > Pseudomonadati > Pseudomonadota > Gammaproteobacteria > Enterobacterales > Enterobacteriaceae > Mangrovibacter > Mangrovibacter sp. MFB070. The sequence continues at coordinate 34,421 of NZ_JJMI01000044.1, read as the reverse complement.
AACACGAAGGCCAGTGCGAGAACCAATAACAACCCGGTATGCAAATCCAGGTCTGCAAAGAGATGTAGCATAGACGTTAAGCCATTCTGTGGACATGAACGCGGCGCATTATCCAGGACAACTGCGCCGGGGGCAAAGTGAAAATAGACTTTTTTTGATTTAAATTGCGTCGCTTTTTTCGCTGGCTGTCATTAACTTGTAATAATTCAATGGGATATCTGAAAGATTGGCTTTTGTGCTGGTGTGATTAACGGACTATCTTTACAATTCGCCGCCAGATAAAACAGGGGGAAAGTGTGGAACAATTCGATGTGGTGGTGATTGGCGCGGGTGCGGCCGGGTTATTTTGTGCGGCTCAGGCCGGGCAGGCGGGTTTGCGCGTCATGGTACTGGACAACGGAAAAAAACCAGGCAGAAAAATTCTTATGTCTGGTGGTGGTCGTTGCAACTTTACTAACCTTTATATCGAACCTGCGGCCTATTTGAGCTCAAACCCCCATTTTTGCAAATCTGCCCTGGCACGCTATACCCAATGGGATTTTATCGACATGGTTTCCCGCCATGGTATTGCCTGGCATGAAAAGACGCTGGGGCAGTTATTTTGTGATGATTCAGCAGAACAAATTGTCACCATGCTGCTTGATGAGTGCCAGCAGGGTAACGTGACATTGCGGTTACGCAGTGAAGTGTTAACTATTGAACGCAATGAACAGGGCTATACGCTGCAGCTTAATGGCGCGGAAATTCACGCAAACAAGCTGGTGGTTGCCAGTGGCGGCTTGTCTATGCCCGGTCTGGGAGCCTCTCCTTTTGGCTATAAAGTCGCTGAGCAGTTTGGCCTCCCCGTATTGCCTACCCGGGCAGGCCTGGTGCCATTCACGCTGCATAAACCCTTGCTGGAACAGTTGCAAACTTTGTCCGGGGTATCGCTCCCTTCGGTGGTAACCGCGCAGGATGGCACACAATTTCGTGAAAATATTTTGTTCACGCACCGGGGCATGTCTGGCCCGGCAGTGCTGCAAATTTCCAGTTACTGGCGGGCTGGTGAACCGGTCATGGTTAACCTGGCCCCCGATGGAGGTGTGGATGCACTACTGGATGAACAACGCCAGTCGCACCCGAACCAGAGCCTGAAAAACACCCTGGCCATGTTATTACCAAAGCGGTTAATTGAAGTGCTGATGTCACTGGGATTGGTGCCGGATGTCACTCTGAAACAGCTTAATTCACGCCAGCAGGCGGAGCTGGTCGCACAACTGTCGCAGTGGGAAGTGGTGCCAAATGGCACCGAAGGTTACCGTACTGCCGAAGTAACGCTTGGCGGCGTCGATACCCATGCGCTTTCTTCCCGTACCATGGAAGCCCGCACAGTGCCCGGGCTCTATTTTATTGGTGAAGTGGTTGATGTCACCGGCTGGCTGGGTGGTTACAACTTCCAGTGGGCGTGGAGCTCCGCGTGGGCGTGTGCCCAGGCGCTGGCTGGCAACTAACCATTCAGTTAGTGAGCCTGCCTGGCATCGCCTTGCAGTTGTGCTGCCAGGTACTCCACAAACGCAGTAATCCGGTTATGGGGCGTGCGCTGAGGGAGCCAGACTGCGTAAATGTTTCCGCCAGTAGCCTGCCATTCCGGTAGTACATGTACCAGTTCACCGCTGGCAATACTGGGCTCTGCGTCCCACCAGGAACGCAGCAAAATGCCGTGCCCGTCGATTGCCATTCTCATGGCGACTTCCCCATCATTGGTCACCAGGTGGCCGTGAACTTTCTGGCTGATGGCCTGCTTTCCCCGGCTCATGCGCCACAAAGCAAAATCACTGTCAAATTGCTTAAGCAGAATACAACTGTGCTTTGCCAGGTCGTTTACACTGGCAGGCAACCCATGCTGTGCGGCATAACCTGGCGAACAACACAGCACTCGCGGGTTATCGCGCAGCTTGCGGGCCACCAGCCGGGCATCCGGCGGCTCACCAACCCGGATATCAATATCCATTTGTGCATCAAGGAAATTAAGCGGCTGGCTGGTGAGTTGCAGGGTGATATTCAGTTGCGGGTGAAGGGCGGCAAAACGCGATAAACAGGGTGCAACAAAACGCCGTCCAAAACCAAATGACGCATTAATGTTGAGCGACCCGCGTAACATTGGGTTTTGGCTGCTGATTCTGTCTTCCAGTTCGAGTAACTGGTCCAGCAAAGGCCGGGCGCCTTCAAAGTAGCTTTTGCCTTCTGGTGTCAGTTCGATACGGCGAGTGGTTCTGTGCAGCAACTGCACCCCAAGGCGCTCTTCGAGTAACCGCAGGCGCTTACTGACCGCAGGCAAAGATAACCCCATTTCCCGGGCGGCCTCCGTCAGGCTCCCGGCAGAAGCAAGGCGCATGAAGAATGCCATATCGTCTGTTGAAGTTCTGGTTTCTTTACTTTTAAGAAACATTGGATTTCATTTTAAGCCAATTATTAACCTGAAATGAAAACATATACTGCAATACAGGCATAAACAACCCAAAGGTGCATGCAATGGCTGTTCATAAAATCGCAGTAATTCCCGGAGATGGTATAGGCAAGGAAGTGATGCCGGAGGGCGTTCGGGTGATGAACGCGGCTGCCAGTAAATTCTCAATCCCTCTGGAATGGCAATGGCATGACTTCGCCAGTGCGGAATACTGGCAGCAGCATGGCAAAATGTTGCCGGATAACTGGCGTGAACAGTTACAGGCCTGTGATGCCATCTATTTTGGTGCTGTGGGCTGGCCGGATGTCGTGCCGGATCACGTGTCGTTGTGGGAGTCTTTACTCCAGTTTCGCCGGGAGTTTGACCAGTATGTGAATTTGCGGCCAGTACGTTTAATGCCTGGTGTGAAAGCGCCTCTGGCAAACCGGCAACCGGGTGATATCGATTTCTATGTGGTGCGGGAAAACACCGAAGGAGAATATTCCAGTGTCGGTGGCACGATGTTTCCTGGTACTGAACGGGAAGTGGTGATTCAGGAAACCGTAATGACGCGAACCGGCGTGGATCGCGTAGTGAAATTCGCGTTCGAGCTGGCTCAGCGCCGCCCGAAAAAACACCTGACATCGGCCACTAAATCGAATGGTATCGCGATCACTATGCCCTACTGGGACAGCCGTGTGGCAGAGATAGCACAGCAGTACCCGTCGGTATCCGTAGATAAATTCCATATTGATATTCTTACTGCGAATTTTGTTTTACACCCTGACTGGTTCGATGTGGTGGTTGCCAGTAATCTGTTTGGCGATATTCTTTCAGACCTTGGCCCGGCCTGTACTGGCACTATCGGTATTGCCCCTTCTGCCAACATCAACCCAGAGCGCCGTTTCCCCAGCCTGTTTGAACCGGTACATGGTTCTGCGCCAGATATTGCCGGTAAAGGTGTCGCCAACCCGATTGGCCAGATTTGGTGTGGCGCAATGATGCTGGAGCATTTGGGCTACGCTGAAGCTGGAGCCGCAGTTTTGCAGGCAATAGAAAAAACGCTGGCAGAAGGGCATTGCCTGACCCGTGACCTGGGTGGAACAGCCAGCACTACTGAGCTGGGGGAAGCGATAGCCGCGGCCCTGTAATGTGCACAATAAAAAGGCCTGGTGTTGAGCAATAACACCAGGTCAGAGGCCATTGCCACATTAAGTATTTTTACTGACAGTTAACCGGTAACGCACATAGTCATCGGCTCGGGTGAACTGGTCATACAATGCCCGGGCCGGGTTGCCTTCCCGGGTATGCCAGTAGAGCCGGGACCAGTTGTTTTGCAGAGCCTGGTGAATCAGGTCATCAATCAGCGCCCGCCCCAGGCCCTGCCCACGTACAGCAGGGTCAACAAATAAGTCTTCGAGGTAACACACCGGGGTGGTGACCCATGAGCCTTCATGGAGCACATACAGGCTAAAACCGGCAATCTGTTCATTACAAACTGCCAGCCGAATTCCTAATGGGGACGCCGGGTCCAGAGCCCGTAGCCAGGTGTGTCGGGTAACCGGTTCAGGGATGTCACTGCCATAAAATGTGGTGTAACCCTGCCATAAAGCGCGCCAGGCGGCTTCATCTTCCGGGCGGGCACCCCGAATTGTGGTGGTCATGCTTGCTGCTCCTGCGGTTTTTGCTGGCAGGCACGCAGTGCCTGGCGTTGCTTCCCGTGTTCATCAAAATTACCCGGTGATAACCAGGCGCTCAGGGCATCATGAACTTGCGGCCACTCGCTATCAAGCAGCGAAAACCAGGCAGTATCCCGGTTGCGCCCTTTATAGACAATGGCCTGGCGGAAAATACCTTCAAAAGTGAAGCCCAGCCGTTCTGCTGCCCGGCGGGAAGGTGCATTCAGGGAATCACACTTCCATTCATAGCGCCGGTAACCCAGCGTATTAAACACGTACTGCATCAGTAGCGCGTGGGCTTCTGTTGCGGCGGTGGTGTGCTGCAGGCGGGGTGAAAAAATAACGGAACCCACTTCGATAACGCCGTTTTTCGGGTCCTGGCGCATTAACGCCAGGCTTCCCGTTGCTTCACCACTTGCGTTGTCAATTACCGCATAGTGCAGAGGATCCCGGCTTTCGGCAGCCTGAATAATAAATTGGTTAAATGAGGCGAAGTCTGGGAATGGCCCGGCGGGTAGCCAGGTCCAGCCCCGGTCATCTTCTGCCTGAAGCCATGCGGCATAGAGTTGCTCACTGTGGCTCGCTGCATTCAGCGGGACCAGGTGGCAGTATTGGCCCTGCAGATTACAGTGTTGCGGTAACGGGCAGCCTTGCCAGCCAGTGAGTGGTGCGCCAACAGGTTGATTAAATTCATTAAGCAGCACAGTCATATTCAGCTTCAGTCAGGGGAACATTAAGCATAACCTAACGTGGTAATGCCCGGTTGTGAAGCGTCACACCGGGTTAACCGGCAGGACAGCGTTTTTTAGTGCGCTGAGCAGTGCATTCATACCGTGGTTCAGAGGCTTATCCTGGCGTAAGGCCAGCGCCAGCGTGCGCGAAAGCCGGGGCGTTAACGGCTGGCTGGTGATGCCGGGTTCTGGCTGAGTGATGGCCATCGCGGGAACAATGCTGTAACCCATACCAGCGCGCACCAGGCTTTTTATGGCCTCGATACTGCCTAATTCCATCACCGGCTGTAACCCGAAGCCTGCTTCGGAGAACCAGCCATCAATGCATTTGCGGGTACTGCTGCCTGGCTCGAAGATAATCAGTGGGTGTTGGCTCAGTGTTTCGGGCGTTAGCGGGGAAATTACCTTGTCCCGAGCCTCTTCAGACGGGCCAATAGCGAAGAATTCATCGTCACATAGTGGGGTCAGCGCTATGTTGCGGCTGTCGGCTGGGAGCGTCACTAACCCGGCATCCAGCCGGTTTTCTTCTACGGCGCGGATAATCTCCTGCGTATTACCGGTGCGGATACTGACGGTGAGTTGAGGGTGAGACTGGCGAAGTGCCTGCAGCACTGGCGGCATCAGGTGAATACAGGCGGTAGCCCCCATTCCCAGAGAGACAATGCCACGGGCAATACCACTACAATTGGCAACCTGAGCCTGAATATCAGCAACGATATGTTCCAGTTGTGGTGATAACTCCAGTAGAACCTGGCCCGCAGGCGTGGGCTTCATACCTCTGGCTGTACGTTCAAGCAGGCGCGTGGCAAACCATTGCTCCAGTTGGCGAATTTGCTGGCTTACCGCGGGCTGAGACAACCCCAACAGGTTGGCTGCTGAGGAAAAACTGCCGTAGCGGGCCACCAGGCAAAACGTATGCAGATGATCCAGATTAAGAGCGGTCATCAAAGGCTTCCTTATAGCGTGCATAAGCAATACAGGCTGTCTGGAATACCCTAAACATGGCACTCTGAAGGCCTGCATAATTCCTGTGAGCAAAACATGAAAATAATTCCCGCACAACAGCAACATGTCGCGCAAATTTGTGCGATTTACGCCTGGCATGTTGAGCATGGTATCGCTTCATTTGAAACAACGCCGCCGGATGTTGCCGAAATGGCGGGCAGGCTGGCAAAAGTGCAGTCTCACGGTACACCCTGGCTGGTGGCACTGGAAGGTGAGCAAGTGCTGGGTTATTGCTACCTGGCGCCATATCGCCCGCGCCATGCTTACCGTTTTACCCTGGAAGATTCTGTTTATATTCATCACCAACATGGTGGGCAGGGGCTTGGCCGGGCGTTGTTATCTCATGCCATTAGCCTGGTAGAGCAGGCAGGTTACCGGCAGTTACTGGCGGTGATTGGTAATAGCGAAAATCAGGCATCTTTGCGCCTGCACCAGAGCCTGGGGTTTAACCTGGTTGGGACGCTGCAATCTGTAGGGTTTAAGCATGGGCGCTGGGTGGATACCGTATTAATGCAGCGCACACTGGGCGACGGTGCAACACTACCGCCCAGTGAAGCCACTATGATTTAGAGATGGAAACGCATCGCCAGCCACTGCGCCTGCTGTTGTGTAACCAGTAGTGCGTTATCTTGCTCCCGCCACTGTATATCGCCCTGGGTAAGGCTCTGCCTGAGTTGGTTCAATGAGGCAACCTGGAAACACAGCGCCACCATTTTAGCGGGGGCATTTTGCCCGGCTGGCGGCAGCGCAAATTCCAGACCAGCCTGGTCATGGCTGATAACCCGCAGGCGGCAGGTACCCGAATCAAGAACATAGCCGCCCTGCGCATCCATACGTGGCACACAGTTAAACAACTGGCGGTATAACGCCAACGTTTGTACTGGCTGAGGTGAGGCAATCACAAACGCTGTCAGTGCCTGCACCGTGTTTGGGTGAACCTGCCAGGCGGGTTGCCACACGGCTTCAGGTGTTTGCTGTTCACAGAAAAAACTGAAGCCATAATCCAGTGCGCTGCCACGAATCCGGGTGATACAAAAGCGCGCTTCGGTGGTACTGCCGTCGGGCAGGGTAACCGGCCGGGAAAATGCTGTAGGAGGCTCTCCCTCCAGCCCGCATTGTTGTAAATGTTGCCATACGGCACTGGCATCTGCCGTTTTCCAGACAAGGCCAGCAAGACCAGGAGCAACTTGCCACAAACCGCGTGACGCAGTTTGCCTGTCAGCTTCATAACCCAGCAGCTCCAGGTAGTTATCTCTGAATATCGCCAGGTGGTTGCTGGAGCCCATAGAGTGATGGCCCCGCTCACTGAGCTGGAAGCCCATCCGTTGAAACAAGTGTTGTGCCTGATTCAGTTCGTCATCGACATTGATTACTGCGTGGTCGATAACCGGGGTAATCGGCATGATGTATTCCTTCTGTTTTTGTTACTTTTCCTGTCAGGCAGCACGGCCGCCAAAGTACAGTTCCCGCATCTGCGGGTCGTTAAGCAAATCCCGGGCTTTACCCTGCATTGCCACTTTTCCCAACGCCAGCACATACGCCCGGTCAGAGATATGCAGCGCCTCCATGGCATTTTGTTCCACCATCAGAATAGTGACTTTCTCCTGACGGCGAATGGTTTGAATGGCGCTGAACACTTCGGTAAGCATTTTCGGCGACAGCCCGGCAGAAGGCTCATCAAGCAGCAGCACGGAAGGCGATGGCATCAGTGCCCGGGCAAGTGCAAGAATTTGCCGTTCCCCACCAGAAAGCGCAGATGCCGGGGAGTGCCATTTCTTGTGCAACACCGGGTAATGTTCTGCCAGTTGTGCCATGCGCTGCCGGCGCTGCCCTGGCGGTAAAAATTGCCCACCTGTTTGCAGGTTTTCTGCAACAGTCAGGTTGTTGAAGACGTTATCCAGTTGCGGAACAAACCCCAGAGAACATTCGCGAATTTTGCGGTGCACCGGAATTTTCGCCGTTTCACGCCCTTCAATATCGACCCGCCCTTCACGGGGGGACACGAAACCAGCAATCGATTTCAGTAATGTAGACTTGCCGCAACCATTCGGCCCCAGCAGCGTGACAATTTCTGCCTGCGCAACGTGTAATGAAATGCCGTGGAGAATATCGATACCGGGCGTGTAACCCGCAACCACGTTTTCCAGCGTTATCATACGGCCTCCTGCAGTGTCGCTGTGCTGCGCCCAAGGTACGCATCCAGCACTTGCTGGTTTTCTGCCAGTTCGTCCGGGCGGCAACTGGCGACAATCTGCCCTCTGTCCAGCACAATACAGCGCTGGCACAGGGTGTTGATAAAGTGCATATCGTGTTCAATGACCAGTAAGGAAATCCCTTGCTGGCTCAGGCGAACCAGGGTTTCCACCAGTTCCTGGCGCAACTGCGGATGCACACCTGCCATCGGTTCGTCGAGCATCAGCAACGCCGGGTTTCCCATCAGCGCGCAGGCAATACCCAGCAGTTTTTTTTGCCCACCCGACAGCGCGGCGGCGGGAAGCTCTCTGACTTTGGTCAGCAGCAAGGTTTCGAGCAATTCACTGGCGCGGGCTTTGTCTTCCTGTTCAGCCTTGCGCCCGGAAGCCAGACCCAGCAACCCGTTGATCAACCCGTGCTGGCGGGTTCCCGCCGCCATCACCACTTCCATGACACTCATCTTTTCCGGCATGACGGGCAACTGGAATGTCCGGGCAATCCCCGCCTGAATAATGCGGTGGCTTGCCATGCGGGCAATAGGGTGCCCGTTGAACGTTATGCTTCCGCCATCTGGCCGGGTGAACCCGGAAATTGTGTTAAGCAGGGTACTTTTCCCGGAGCCATTTGGCCCCAGCAGGCCGAGGATCTCACCTTTAGCCACATTAAATGAGACAGAAGACAGTACCTGGTTGCCACCAAAAGCTTTGCTGACGCCAGACACTTCGAGTAAATGCGTCATGACAGAATCCTTAATTTTTCAGGGAGCAGACCGGCAGGTCTGGTCAGCAGGCACAGTAGCAACGCAAGCCCTACCAGACCCAGGCGCAGTGCACCTGTCAGATCAGAGCTAATGTGGAAATAATCTTTAGCGAAGGGAATGAAGTTATACAGGCCTTCCACTAACAAGACCCCCAACAGGACACCACGGACATTTCCGATGCCACCAATCATCACCATGCTCCAGATAAGAAAGGTCTCTGAAGAGAGCAGGTAATCCGGGCTGACATAATCGGTGTACCAGGCCAACAACATACCGGCGAGGCAGCACATAACCGCACTGCTCATCAACGCCCGGCATTTTAGCCAGGGCAGCGAATACCCCATGCACATGGCTAACTGAGGCTGTTCGCGCATCAAGCGTAGCGCGCGGCCAAAGCGGCTGGAACCGGTGCGCAGGCAGGCCAGTGTGGCGAGGATAACGGCCACCAGAATAATGACCGCGAAGATGCGGGTATCCACCACACTGTTACCGGTTGACCAGGGAGCGACCAGCCCGCCGATACCTTGTGCTCCGCCAGTCACGCTATCTTCATTGACGATTGCGATGCGGATAATCTCCGCCAGTGCCAGTGTGGCTATTCCCCAGTAATCTGCGGTTAACTGGCGTCCCAACAGCGTCATCATGATGCTGATAACCATGGCGCACAGTATTCCGGCGGGCATTACTACCCACAATGGCAAACCAAACTGGCTGCCTAAACCAATGGCATACGCACCAGTGCCCACGAACACGATATGGCCAAAGTTGAGCAACCCGGCATACCCCGCCTGTAAATTCAGAGCAAGTGCGACAATGGCATAGATGCCAGCCAGGCAAAAAATATGCAGTAAAAACTCAGACACGGCGTACCTCGCGATTAAACAGGCCGTAAGGGCGTACTAACAGCGCCAGTAACAGAATGACAAACGATGAGGCATTGACCCAGGTAACCGGTATAAACAGTAATTCCCCGCCGAACAGCCAGCTCCAGTCAATGTTGGTCACAAGGGTTTCGGTACTGGCGATAAGCAACGCGCCGAAAATGGCGCCCATGGGGTTACCCAGCCCGCCCAGAATGGCAGCAGCCAGCACGGGCAGCATCAGGTCATTTCCCTGGTTGACCCAGGCACTGGCATTCATTGCCAGCATGCTTCCACCCACGGCCGCCAGCATACCTGCCAGCAGGTTAACACTGTGGATAATGGCGCTGGCGTTTAATCCTGACGCTGCCGCCAGGTCGCGGTTGCTTGCCAGAGCGCGTATCGCACGGCCTTGTGGTGTTTTGAACATCAGCACACTGAATACGGCAACCAGTACACCAGTGACCCCCAGGCTCCAGAGTTCATCTGAGGCGACGCGGGTATCGCCAATTTGCCACAGCTCGCCAATCGGCAGGGCATAGTTGATCGGGGCCGATCCTTCAACCCCAAGTACCAGCGCAATCAGCACCATTGACACGGCCAGCGAACCAATCATGGCGTTAGCCGTACCGCTTTTTAACAACGGCTGAAATACCCAGTGATGCAACACCATGGAGAGCATGCCGCAAACAACCGCAGAAAAGACGATAGCCAGTGATAACGGCATACCCAGGTGAAGCCCGGCCGCTGTAATAAAGGCGCCAACCATGGCGTATTGCATATGGGCGATGTTGGCAAACCGCACCAGCCCATACACCAGGCTTAATCCCAGCGCGACCAGTGATAAATCCGCCGTGCGAATCAATGTATCAATCAAAAACTGCAGCATGATTTCTCCCCAATGATGTAGCGTAGACAGGCATAAGAAACCGCCCGTTACCGGGGAACCGGTGCGCCATTGCTGGCTTTAACTTTCAGGTATGGCTGGCTCTGGCGTTGGTTATCCGCATCCAGATCCAGTTTCCCGGTGATGCCGGTAAAGCCGGGAGCTACTGCTTTCATGGCGGTAATCATTGCTGCTGGTTCAGCACTGTGTGCCTTGTTGATTGCAGCGGCGGCCAGCATGACGCTGTCCCAGGCATAGCTGCCATACACTGAGCGGGGTTTTTCATGGAATTTATTCTGGTAAAGCGTGGCGTAATTTTCCCCATTGCTGCCTGCTGCTTTCTGGTCAATGCCCGCGACTTCCATTCCCATCTGGCCGTTAGTGTATTGTGCCGGAGAGCCATCTATCGCCATGGTTAAATACATGCCGTACCAGGGGGTTTTATTCAGCCCCAACTCCCAGGCTTCGCGGTTCAGCACGATGGCATCCTGACCATAGCTGGTGTAAACGTAGGCTTGTGGGTGAGCGCGGGAAATCTGCTCCAGTTCGCGGCGATAAGAAGGCTGCCCGCTGGTGTAGAGCACCTTAGCGACAACTTTGCCTCCGGCTTTTTCAAATGCCTTAGTGAACTGCTCCGCCATACCCTGGCCGTAAGCGCCATCCGGGGCAATAAAGGCCACTTTGTTGTAACCGAGTTGGTGCACATCTTCGGCGGAAAAGCGGGCTGAAAGGGAATCAAGACCGATAACACTCCAGGAGGTTGCGCCAATTTTACGCACATCCGTACTGGTGCCTGAAATATTGATATGCAGCAGGTGGTTTTTCACCAGGTATTGCCCAACAGGGATGGTGACGCTGGAAGAAAAACTGCCAACTACCAGGGGGACGTGGTTAACCTGAGTCAGTTTACGCACGGCGTTAAGGCCGGTAACCGGGCTACCGGCAGAATCTTCAACGATAACGTGCAGCGGTTGCCCGTCCACACCACCATGAGCGTTAATGTTTTCCACCGCCAGTTCAATGCCCCGGCGCTGGTCTTCACCAATACTGGCACTGGTACCGGTTAAGGGTAAAACTGCGCCAATATTCACATCAGCCAGTGCTGTGTGTGCCAAACCTAACAACGTCATGCCTGTTAATGCTGACAGAGTCATGCTCTGCCCAAAACGACTTTTCATGTTGGTTCTCCGGTTTATTGTTGCCGGCTCTTAAGGCCGGTGTTTTTCAGCCTCTGCAGCATTGCGAGGCTTCCCTGGTGAAGGCGAAAAGTAGTGCACCAAAAGTGAATTTATAAGTGCATACACTTGTGTATTAAGCAAAGATAGTGCCAGGGAAGTACATCACCTGATAAACAACATGGTATTTTTATGGGTTCAGGAAGAAATTAATGAATAAATACAATGGAGATAATGTAAATAATAAAATTTGGCACTTATGGTTTTTTACATTGTTAGATAACTGCCTGGTAAAATATCTGTGTGCAAAAGTGAATACACTTTGATTCATTTTGGAGCAGCCTTGCTGCAAAATGGTGCATGGTAATGATTTAACAAGGAAATAAAAATGCAAAATGCTTAATAATCAAAGGTTATTAGGTTATGAATAAGTGTATTCAATTTTGTGTTGAGTTGTTTTTTTTGCTGTGCTATCAATAAAAATATTCGGTGAAATAACCTGTGCCGCTGGTTTATTTATTCACATGTGTGCGGCGACGTTAAGGGAAAAAGTAAGGGGATAATGTGGTTGCTATTAAAAAGAAATCCCGTAGCGCCGACAGCGTAGAAAAAGTCTACGAGAAAGTGAAAGGACTGGCGATTGATTACCACTTTCGCCCGGGCGAGAGGGTGAATGAAGTTGAGCTTGCTGCACAACTGGGGGTGTCGCGAACCCCGGTGAGGGAAGCGCTGAACCGGCTGGCTAAAGATGGCTTCATGAACTTCGTCCCTAATAAAGGGTTCTATTCACGCGATCTGACACCTGAAGGCGTCAGAGAGTTGTACGAAGTGCGCATGGTCATCGAACAATCCACTTTTCGCTTTGCCTGCCAGCGGGCAACTGACGACGAGATTGCGGCGACAACGGCTATCTGGGAAGAGGTAAGCCAGCATCGCCCGCCACAAAATGACCAGGACTGGGCCAAAATTGCTGAAATTGATGAGCGCTTCCATATGGAAATCGCCCGTATTTCTCATAACAGCCGGTTATACGAAATGCTCGACAGCCTCAATTCATTGAGCCGCTTCTTTCGGCGCATTGATTTAGAAACCCCCGTAAGGCGCAATAACGCGTATGACGAGCATGTCGATATTATTGCCGCATTACGCCAGCGCGATATTGAAAAAGGCGTGGCACTGATTGAACAGCATATTTCATTGAGTGCTGAGCATGCTATTGAAGTAACCAAAGAAGGTCTGGCCCGGATTTATTTCGGCAAACCCTGATATCTGCAGGGAAACTTACTGACCTGATGATTGAGCGAATAGGGTATCTGTTCGCTATACCGATTTTTTCCTGTGCAACGCGCTGGCGTTGTGCGGTGACAATGCAGAGGAAATATGCAGCCAATTCCCGAAGATATTATTCAGCAGGCGATTACCTGGCGGCGTGAAATTCATGCCTGCCCGGAAATCGGCCTGCAGGAGTTTCATACTTCAGCCAAAATCAGTGAATTGCTGGAAACATTCGGGCTCGAAGTGCATACCGGCATGGCTGGCACCGGGATTATTGGGGTGCTGCGCAATGGTGAAGGACCGGCAATTGGTATTCGCGCCGATATCGACGCGCTTCCCATCCAGGAAAACAACACCGTGGCGTGGTGTTCGGCTTCTCCCGGAACCATGCATGCCTGCGGCCATGACGGGCATACCGCAATTTTGCTGGGAGCTGCTCGTTATTTAAGCCAGACCCGGGCGTTTCAGGGAACAGTTTGTTTTATTTTCCAGCCAGCAGAAGAAAATGCCGGAGGCGGACGCCTGATGGTGGAAGAAGGGTTATTTGACCGCTTCCCGATGTCTGCAGTTTACGCATTGCATAACTGGCCCGGTTTGCCTGTTGGGGAAGTGGCGGTGAACCCGGGGCCAATGATGGCCTCACAGGATAACTTCTTTATTACCCTCACCGGTGTTGGGTGCCATGCCGCTATGCCAGAAAAAGGCGCCGACCCGGTACTCGCCGGTGCGCACCTGATTACGGCGTTGCAAACTATTACCACGCGGCGCCTTTCCCCGCTGGACAGTGCAGTGATAAGCGTGACACAACTCCAGGCTGGTGAAGCGATTAATGTCGTACCACAAACGATGCAACTTTCCGGAACGCTGCGCTGCCTGAGCCAGCGCGCACGCGCGCAGTGCCAGGCACTGATGGCGGATTATGTAGAGCAACTTGCCGGGCCATTTGGGGTACGCGGGGAAATTCACTGGGAATATGGTTACCCCGTTACTGTCAATCACGCGCAGCAGGCGGAAACCCTTGCCCGTGCGGCACGCGGCACGCCAGGTATCACTCAGGTGCATACCCAACTTCCCCCTTCAATGGCTGCGGAAGATTTTGCTTACCTGCTCGAAGCCTGCCCGGGGGCTTACCTCTGGTTGGGCGCCGATGGCCCAACGCCCGGTGCTTCATTACATAACCCTTATTACGATTTTAATGACCAGCTTATTGCCCCCGGTATTGGTCTTTGGGTATCGCTGGTAGAGCAGTCATTAAATCCTGTTGCAGTGACTTCAGAGGATTAACGATGAGCCAGATTCACTTTATTGGTGCCGGTCAGATGACCGAAGCCATTATTCGCGCGGCGCTGAAACGCGAAGCCGTAAACCCTGATGCAATTACGCTATCGGATATCGACTCTGAGCGGGTGGCAACGCTTAACGCACGCTATGGGTTAAGCAATACGCAGGCCTTGCCCGATGCGCTGGCAGCGGCGGATTACATCGTAATCGGCGTACGCCCACAAGATGATATCCCCGGGGTTGCTCAGTTGATTAACCAGCACGCAAGTCCTGGCGCAACCGTGGTATCGATTATTGCGGGTGTGACGCTGGCCCGTCTGGCATCACTACTGGGTGAAAACCGCCCTGTGGCACGAATTATTCCTAACACACTGACTGACACGGGGCTGGGATACAGCGGTGTGGCGTTTAACGCTCACGTTGACAGTGCGCCGTTAATGCCTTTTCTGGAAAGTTTCGGCAAGGTCATGTTGCTGGAAGAGCGCCTGATAGACACCTTTACCGGGTTCGCTGTCGCCGGGGTGAATTATGTTTATTACTTCGCTGAAGCACTGGCTGATGCAGGTGTGCTGGCCGGGTTAACCCGCGCCCAGTCAACACAAGTGGTGTGGGAAAATCTGGTTGGTGCTGTCTCCATGCTGAAATTATCGGGTTGCCACCCGCGCCAGTTAATGGATATCAACAACTCACCAGCCGGAGTGGGTATCAATGGGTTGTATGAACTGAATAAGAGTGATTTTGCCGCTGGCTTGCAAAGCAGTGTGCTGGCGGCGGTGCGCCGTACTACCGAACTCTCTGGTCAATAATAATCTCGTTTTTTAACAGGGTCGTGAATATGTCAGCAATTTCAACGTCAAAGGCACCTGCCGCAATTGGGCCTTATGTTCAGGGTGTGGATCTTGGTTCACTGGTGATGACTTCCGGGCAAATCCCGCTTAACCCACTAACAGGTGAAATGCCTGCAGATATACAGCAGCAAACCCGCCAGTCTCTGGAAAACGTGCGGGCAATTGTTGAAGCCAGTGGTTTACAGGTGGCGGATATTATAAAAACAACTGTTTTTGTTAAGGATCTCAACCATTTTTCTTTAGTAAACGCTGAGTATGAATCCTTTTTCCGTGAGCATCAGGCACCTTTCCCGGCGCGCTCCTGTGTGGAAGTGGCCAGGTTACCGAAAGATGCCGGTGTGGAAATTGAAGCGATTGCAGTACGCCGCTGATGCAACCCATTAGCGGGGGGCGTTGAACTACACCAGTGCCTTTTCCATAAACACACTTAAGGGATCGGGCTGGTAAGGGGCAAACGCTTCACATATTTCGAACTGGCAGTTTTGGTACAGGCGAATAGCCGCGTGCTGGTGGATGCCGGTTTCCAGCCGTAGCCAGGGAAGGCTATGCTTCCGGGCTACGCCCTCCAGGCTTGCCAGTATTTTTTCACCCAACTTATGGCCACGCCAGGCTGGCCGAATATACATCCGTTTTATCTCGCCCCGGTTTTCCCCTTCCAGAACAACAGCGCCACAGCCCACCGTTTCTCCCTGCTCAGTTCGGGCAAGCAGGCAGTAAAGATGCGTTTCAGGCTGAGCCTGTAAATCCAGGCAGTGGCAACTGGCCTCGGGGTATAACGCGTTTTGCCAGTCATCAAGTTCAGTTACCAGTTGTTGCAGTTCTGGGTGGCTCGCCGGGGCTGGCTCGAAGTAAAACATAGCAGGGCTCCTTTTTGGCTTATCTCACCGGGAAGGTACTGTAAAAGCAAGGCAAACCCGGGCGGAATAAGAAAAGGATCTGGGGGTTTTATAACGAAAAAAGCCGCCCGCAGGCGACTTCTTCCGGCTGTTCCCTCAGCGACCATTTGGTAAGAGACAGGCCAGCCTGGCCTGACGTTAAAATGAAAAAGATTAATGCGTAAGACAGAAAGAGTTATTTTTTAAACTCATACAAAAAAATTGATTAATTTATGTACG
Organism: Mangrovibacter sp. MFB070; assembly: GCF_000705335.1. Classification (NCBI taxonomy): domain Bacteria; kingdom Pseudomonadati; phylum Pseudomonadota; class Gammaproteobacteria; order Enterobacterales; family Enterobacteriaceae; genus Mangrovibacter; species Mangrovibacter sp. MFB070. Next base: position 18,188 of record NZ_JJMI01000044.1, on the reverse strand, counting down.
CGTTATCTGTCTTTGATTTGTTAACCATCGCATAAATTCTGGTTGAGGTGATCATAATAAAATTTTATGGAAATGAAAATGGCATTTATTTGAGATTAGTCCTCAATAATTTTGAATGGGTTGCGGGGGCAGGGCTCAGTGAATTAACAGGCACCCGAAAGTGCCTGTCAGTCGTTGCTGCGGGGGAGTTCTGCGTGCGGGGCGCGCTGTGCAATTAGAGAATATCGTCCACAACGCCACCATCTACGCGCAGTGCGGCACCGGATGTGGCAGACGCCTGTTGCGAACAGATATACACCACCATATTAGCCACTTCTTCCACACTGGCTGCACGCTGAATCACGGAAGAAGGGCGGTGAGCCATGACAAACTCTTTAGCCAGCGTTTCCAGCGATTTACCTGTCCGTTCTACTTCATCTTTCATCATGGCGGCAAAGCCATCAGAAATCGTCGGCCCTGGCAGAACACTATTCACCGTGACGCCAGTCCCGGCTACGTATTTTGCCAGCCCGCGCGCCAGAGCAAGTTGTGCAGTTTTGGTTACGCCATAATGAATCATGTCTGCCGGAATATTGCGGGCTGATTCGGACGAAATAAACACCACTCGCCCAAAGCCTTGTTTTGTCATGGCGGGTAACAGCGCGCGTGACAGACGAACGCCAGACATCACGTTGGTTTGCCAGTAGTTTTCCCAGGTGGCGTCATCGGTTTCGTAAAAATCCTGCGGCCCGTAAATCCCGGCGTTATTCACCAGAATATCAACCGCAGGTAACTGGCTGAGCAACTGCTCCACCCCGGTTGCATCCTGCAAGTTAGCGACAGCACCCTGTAATTTTGCACCAGGCACTGCATCCTGCAGTTTACGGGTAGCTTTCGCAACGCTCTCTTCACTGCGGCCATTCAGAATAACTACTGCACCGCTGGCAGCCAATTGTTGGGCAATGGCAAAACCAATTCCACCAGTGGATGCGGTGACCAGTGCTGTTTTCCCGGAAAAATCAATTTTCATGGATTTATCTCCTGTGGTGAATGTAAGGGGGTATCTGTCAGTTTGCGGGTTTGCTATATTTTTTCAAACATCAATTATAGATAAGTATTCTTTCCGTGAGGTTAACAATGGCGCTGCTGGATGACCTGGCTTCATTACGTATTTTTGAGCGCATTGTCGCAGGCGGCAGCCTTTCTTCAGCTGCCCGTGATTTGGGGTTATCGTTAGCGGTGGTCAGTAAACGCCTGTCTGAGCTGGAACGCCGCCTGGCGATTCGCCTGATTAATCGCAGCACCCGGCAGCTATCGGTAACGGAAGAGGGCGCTCTGTTTTATGACCACTGCATGCGCATTCTGGCGGCAGCGGAACAGGCAGAAGAAGCCATGACTGGGCGCAATGGCCGGGTGTTTGGCACATTACGGCTGTCGGCTCCCCATGGTCTTGGCAGGCGTCATATTGTTCCGGCTTTGGCAGACTTTACTGAGTTGTATCCTGAAGTGAATGTGGATCTCTCATTGAACGATGAAGTGGTGGATTTGGTCGCGGGTGGTTATGACCTTGCCATTCGCTACGGCACCCCGAACGATTCGCGCCTGTTTGTTCGCCCCCTGGCGCAAAACCGCAGGCTGTTGTGCGCTTCACCTGAGTATCTTGCCCGCAAAGGCACACCTGAAAGCGTGCAGGATTTAATCCGCCATGATTGTATTTTAATTGGCCATTCACCCGCTGTGGACTGGGCCTTTAACGAAGGCGATGCCCGTATTGCGGTGAAAGTGCAGGGGCGTTATGTCTGTGATGACGGTGCTGCGGCACATGAATTAGCGCTGTGTGGCGCGGGTATTGTGATGAAATCAATCTGGGATGTGGGCGACGATGTGCGTGCCGGGCGTTTAGTTGAGATTCTCCCTGGCGATAAAATTCCGGCCGCACCATTAAATGCCGTGTACTTACACAGCCGGTTTTTAGCGCCCCGCGTGAGGCTATTCGTTACTTTTCTTACAGAAAGAATGTCACAGGCATGGAAATGGTAATCATGGTAATGGCATGAAACAATAATTAAATATTCATGACAAATGAGGATTGCATCACAGTTTTATTGGCATTCAACACCCTGACCTCGCTTGATTTTTTACATTTTATTTAATGTCAGTTTATTAATTGTGAAATATTTAAAAATAATCACAAATAGACTGGCAACTTTCTGATTTATAACCAAACTTGATAATGGTTTTACGCTGAACTAGTCAGTTCGGGTGATGGCCCACCTTAAGTCTTTTCTAAGAAACAGCTGTTAGTTTACTGCCGTTGAGGTGTGGTTGATACAGGGATGCGCTTTGTTATAGCGCCATTTATCTTACTGAGAACAAAATAATAACAACGCATATCTTTCTGAAAGCGCAATTTATTATTTCGATGATAGTTAAAGGAAACAATGCATGAGTGAGTTTCTGCCGTTCTCACGCCCGGCATTAGGCGAATCTGAACTGAGCGCCATTGCTGATGTACTGTCTTCGGGGTGGATTACCACTGGCCCGAAAAACCAGGCGCTTGAATCCGCATTTTGCGAATTAACGGGCAACCAACACGCTATTGCTGTCAGCTCGGCGACAGGGGGAATGCATGTCACCCTGATGGCGCTGGGCATTGGCCCAGGTGATGAAGTGATTACACCTTCCATGACCTGGGTATCCACACTCAATATGATCTGCCTGCTGGGTGCAGAGCCGGTAATGGTTGATGTCGATAAAGACACGCTGATGGTTACGCCAGAAGCGATAGAAGCCGCACTGACTCCCCGCACCAAAGCGATTATTCCCGTGCATTATGCCGGTGCTCCGGCAGACCTTGGCGCAATACGTGCGTTGGGGGCAAAACACGGTGTCGCCGTGATTGAAGATGCGGCCCATGCGGCTGGCACTTACTACCGGGGTGAACATGTCGGGCACAGCGGTACGGCAATTTTCTCCTTCCACGCTATCAAGAACATGACGTGCGCAGAAGGTGGCCTGGTGGTAACTGACGACGAGCGGCTTGCCGGGCAGATTCGCAGCCTCAAGTTCCACGGCCTGGGCGTTGATGCCTATGACCGCCAGACTCATGGCCGGGCTCCCCAGGCAGAAGTTATCAGCCCTGGCTACAAATACAACCTCACCGATATCAACGCCGCAATAGCGCTGGTTCAGCTTGGCAAACTGCCGCAACTAAATCAGCGCCGCAAAGCCATTGCCGAACGTTACATGCGTGAACTGGCGGATACCCCTTATCAGCCGCTGGCTCTGCCTGAATGGCCCCATGAACATGCCTGGCACCTGTTTATTTTGCGGGTGGATGAAGCACAGTGCGGGATTTCCCGGGATGCACTAATGGCGGAACTTAAAACCCGCAATATCGGCACCGGCCTGCACTTCCGTGCCGCTCACACCCAAAAATATTACCGCGAACGCTTTCCAGGCCTTGTGCTGCCAAATACTGAGTGGAACAGCGCCCGTATTTGTTCTATCCCGTTATTCCCGGATATGACCGATGACGATGTCACCCGGGTGATTACTGCACTGCGCGACATTGCAGGTTGTTGAGGTTTAGTTATGTCCACAATACAAAAGGTCTCGGTGGTAATTCCGGTTTATAACGAACAGGAAAGCCTTCCCGAGCTTATCCAGCGCACAACGGCGGCCTGCCAGCAGTTGCCTTGTGACTGGGAAATTTTATTAGTTGATGATGGTAGTAGTGATGATTCAGTCCGGTTAATGACCGAGGCCGCGCAGCAACCAGGAAGCCACCTGGTGGCGGTATTGCTCAACCGTAATTACGGCCAGCATTCTGCGATTATGGCCGGGTTCAGCCATGTGAGTGGTGACCTGGTGATAACCCTGGACGCCGACTTGCAAAACCCACCGGAAGAAATTCCCCGCCTGGTAGCAAAAGCCAGCGAGGGTTATGACGTGGTCGGGACGGTGCGGCAAAATCGCCAGGACAGCCTGTTCCGTAAAACGGCCTCACGCATGATTAACCGCCTTATCCAGCGCACCACCGGCAAGGCGATGGGGGATTACGGCTGCATGTTGCGTGCTTACCGCCGCCATATTATTGATGCCATGCTGCACTGCCATGAGCGCAGTACCTTCATTCCTATTCTTGCTAATACCTTTGCCCGCAAGACTGCGGAAATCCCGGTTCAGCACGCGGAACGTGAACACGGCGATTCTAAATACAGCTTTATGCGCCTGATTAACCTGATGTACGACCTGGTGACCTGCCTGACCACCACACCATTACGTTTACTGAGTGTGTTTGGCAGCGTTATTGCGTTGCTTGGTTTCTTGTTCGCTGTGTTGTTAGTGGCATTGCGGCTGGTCTTTGGCCCTGCATGGGGTGCCGAAGGGGTCTTCACGTTGTTTGCCGTGTTGTTCATGTTTATTGGTGCCCAGTTTATTGGTATGGGGCTGTTGGGCGAGTATATCGGCCGGATCTACAACGATGTTCGCGCCCGTCCCCGCTACTTTATTCAGCAAGTTGTGAGCAGTAATCATCAAGAATCTCAAGAGGGTGAAGAAGAATGAAAACCGTCGTGTTCGCGTACCATGATATGGGGTGTGTTGGGCTCAGCGCACTGTTAGAGGCTGGCTATGAAGTCAGTGCTATTTTCACCCATCAGGACAACGCCGGAGAGAACCCATTTTTTGGCTCTGTTGCGCGTATTGGCGCCGAGCGTGGCATTCCGGTTTATGCGCCAGATGATGTGAACCATCCTCTGTGGGTTGACCGTATTCGTGCTCTGGCACCGGATGTGATTTTCTCATTCTATTACCGTAACCTGATTTGCCAGGACATTCTCGAATGTGCCCCTGCTGGCGCATTCAATTTGCATGGTTCTTTATTGCCGAAATACCGCGGGCGTGCGCCACTGAACTGGGTTCTGGTTAATGGTGAAACAGAAACCGGCGTGACACTGCACAAAATGGTCAGCCGGGCTGATGCCGGGGATATTATTGCTCAGGCAGCCGTTGCCATTGCGCCGGAAGATAACGCGCTGAGCCTGCACCATAAGCTGACGGCACAGGCACGCACTCTGTTAAGTGATATTCTGCCAAAAATTCGCAACGGGAATGCGCCGGGCCGCGCGCAGGATAACAGCCAGGCCAGCTATGTTGGCCGCCGCACGCCGGAAGATGGCCGCCTTGACTGGAACCGGAATGCCAGCGATTTACACAACCTGGTGCGTGCTGTTGCGCACCCCTGGCCAGGTGCATTCAGCTACGCCGGGATAACCCGCTTTGTGGTCTGGTCATCTCGCCTGGTGGATGGCTACCCCGCTGCGCGTGCGGGCACTGTGGTATCCACTTCACCTCTGGTAGTTGCCTGTGGTTCGGGTGCTCTGGAAATTGTCACCGGCCAGGCCGACAACGGGGTGTATATGCAGGGTGGGCAACTGGCTCAGACCCTGGGCTTAGTTGAGGGCGCCATTTTAAGCCACGCGCCTGTTGTAGCTGCAAAACGCCGTACGCGGGTGCTGATTCTTGGGGTTAACGGGTTTATTGGTAACCACCTGACTGAACGCCTGTTGCAGGATGAAAACTACGAAATCTTCGGTCTGGATATTGGTTCTGATGCCATCAGCCGCTTCCTCGGCAACCCGCATTTCCACTTTGTGGAAGGGGATATCAGTATTCATTCTGAGTGGATCGAATACCACATTAAGAAGTGCGATGTCGTGCTGCCACTGGTGGCGATTGCCACACCAATTGAATACACCCGTAACCCACTGCGTGTATTTGAGCTGGATTTTGAAGAGAACCTGAAAATTATCCGTGATTGCGTGAAATACAAAAAACGCATTATTTTCCCGTCTACTTCAGAAGTGTATGGCATGTGTACCGACCCGGTATTCGATGAAGACCACTCGAACCTGATCGTTGGGCCCATTAACAAACAGCGCTGGATTTACTCTGTATCCAAACAATTACTCGACCGGGTTATTTGGGCTTACGGTGAAAAAGAAGGCCTGCGCTTTACGCTGTTCCGCCCGTTTAACTGGATGGGGCCGCGCCTGGATAACCTGAATGCTGCACGTATTGGCAGTTCGCGTGCAATCACTCAGTTGATCCTGAACCTGGTGGAAGGCTCACCTATCAAGCTTATTGATGGTGGTCGCCAGAAACGCTGCTTCACCGATATCAGCGATGGTATTGAAGCGTTGTTCCGGGTTATCCAGAACAAAGATGGCAAATGTGACGGGCAGATTATCAACATCGGTAACCCGGAAAACGAAGCCAGTATTAAAGAACTGGCGGAAATGTTGCTGGCAAGCTTCGAGCGGAACCCACTGCGCAAACACTTCCCTCCATTTGCCGGTTTCCGTGAGGTGGAAAGCAGCACCTATTACGGAAAAGGTTACCAGGATGTTGAGCACCGTAAACCCAGTATTCGTAATGCACAGCGTTTGCTGGGCTGGACGCCAACAGTGGAAATGGAACGCACCATTGATGAAACGCTGGATTTCTTCCTGCGCACGGTTGAGCTACCGGAAGATAATGCATGAAACTGGTAGGGTTGCGGATTGATGTCGATACCCTGCGAGGAACCCGTGACGGGGTTCCTCGTCTACTGGAAAGCCTGGCCCGTTACCAAATACAGGCCAGCTTTTTCTTCAGTGTGGGGCCAGATAACATGGGCCGCCATTTGTGGCGGCTGGTGAAGCCCAAATTTTTGTGGAAGATGCTGCGCTCACGTGCCGCTTCACTGTATGGGCTGGATATTTTGCTGGCGGGTACGGCGTGGCCGGGAAAGCTGATTGGTAAGGCTAACCAGGCGGTGATCCGTGACGCTGCCCGGCACCATGAAGTGGGCCTGCATGCCTGGGACCACTTTGCCTGGCAAACCTGGGCAGGAGTGTGGTCACAGGAAAAACTCACGGACCATATTCGCCAGGGCAAAGATGCACTGGAGCAGATTATTGGCGCACCGGTTACCTGTTCCGCGGTGGCGGGCTGGCGAGCTGACCAGCGTGTTGTGGCTGCCAAGCAACCCTTCGGTTTCCGGTACAACAGTGATTGCCGCGGGCGGATGCCCTTCACACCGGTGCTGGATGATGGTTCCCGGGGTACAGCTCAAATCCCCGTTACCTTGCCAACATGGGATGAAGTGGTTGGCCAGTCTGTGGATGCTGCGGGTTTTAACCGGTTTTTACTGGATAAAATTCACGCAGACCCCGGTGTGCCGGTTTACACCATTCATGCCGAGGTTGAAGGGATAATTTTTAACCCGCTCTTTGAACAACTTCTCGACCAGGCCCAGCGCGAAGGTATTCAGTTTTGCCCGCTTTCCGCACTTTTGCCTGAAGATAGCTCGCTGTTACCTGCCGGGCAAATCTACCGACATGAAATTGCTGGCCGTGAAGGCTGGCTGGGATGCCAACAACCTGTTTAACGGTAATCTTGATGAAATCAACAAAGACGCTGTTTGTGCTGCTGGCCTGCTATGCATTGTATTATTTGTTGCCCCTTGAGTTTCGCCTGTTATGGCAACCTGATGAAACGCGCTACGCCGAAATCAGTCGTGAGCTGCTGGCGGCAGGAAACTGGGTGGATCCCCATTTCCTGGGGGTACGTTATTTCGAAAAACCCATCGCCGGGTACTGGATCAATAACCTGAGCCAGTTGTTGTTTGGCCATAATAATTTTGCGGTACGGTTTGGTTCGGTTTTTTCCGTCACACTCAGTGCGCTGATGGTGGTCTGGCTGGCTAAACGTATCTGGAAAGATAACGCCACAGCCGTGATGTCTGGTGTTATCTTTCTCACCTGCTTTTTAGTGTATGGCATTGGGACCTACGCGGTTCTCGACCCAATGATAACGTTGTGGCTTACCGCGGCAATGTGCAGTTTCTGGGTGGCCTGCGAAGCACAGACCACCAGAGGCAAAATCGGTGGTTACCTGTTACTGGGCCTGGCCTGTGGTATGGGCGTGATGACCAAAGGTTTCCTGGCGCTGGCCGTGCCGGTAATTGGTGTTTTACCCTGGGTTGCTGTGCATAAGCGCTGGAAAGAAGTCTTGCTGTTTGGGCCGCTGGCGGTGATTAGTGCCACACTGATTACGCTGCCCTGGGCGCTGGCCGTCGCTCGCCTTGAGCCTGATTTCTGGCACTATTTCTTTTGGGTGGAACATATTCAGCGTTTTGCTGAGAGCAATGCCCAGCATAAAGCGCCGTTTTGGTATTACCTGCCTTTCTTACTGGCCGGTACGCTACCCTGGCTCGCTTACCTGCCAGGTGCGCTTAAATCTGGTTGGGTAAAGCGGCACAGCCATTCTGGCGCGGTTTATTTACTGGGTTGGGTGGTGATGCCGATTCTCTTTTTCAGTATCGCGAAAGGGAAGTTGCCTACCTATATTCTTCCTTGCTTTGCCCCGTTAGCCATTCTGCTGGCACATTATGCCCAGGCGGCTGGCTCAGGTATTCGTCGGTTGAATGGCTGGATTAATATTGGTTTTGGCTGCGTGTGTGTGCTGGCTGTACTCGCTGTGCTGGCCCCCTTTGGTCTGGCAAAACACCCGCTCTACCAAACCAACGAGTTGTTTAAAGTTTTTTGTGCCGTACTTGCTTTTGTGTGCTGGGCTCTGGTGGGCTGGGTTTCTTCCCGGGGCTGGCAACCACGCTGGCAACTGGCCGCACTATGCCCACTTGGGCTGGCGTTACTGGTCGGGGCGGCGATTCCGGATCAGATTATTGATTCCAAGCAACCCCAGGCCTTTGTGGAAAATGTACAGGGTGAACTGGCTGGCAGCCGCTATATTCTGAGCAATAATGTGGGCACGGCTTCTGCGATTGCCTGGGCACTAAAACGCAGTGATATCAATATGTACGGTTCGCCGGGGGAACTGCAGTATGGCATGAGCTACCCGGATGCCCAGGGCAGGCTGGTACAAACGGCGGAATTCCCCGCCTGGTTGAGCCGGCACCGCCAGCAAGGTAATGTTGCTCTGGTGCTGTTACTTTCGCGCCACGAAGTTGTTGATGAGCATGTTGTCCCCAAACCGGACGCTATTGTTCATCAGGGGCGCTTTGTCCTTTACCTGTATCACCAAAAATAATGGGTATTAGCGGAATAATTATTGCCAGCCTGCTCAGTTGCCTTGGGCAACTGTGCCAAAAACAGGCAGCCTGTACCCCTTCAGGTTCAGCCGGGCGTCATCGTGCCTGGCTGTGGTTATTTGTGGCGCTGGTGGCGATGGGCCTGGGGCTGCTGGTGTGGCTGGTAGTTCTGCAATCTGTGCCGGTTGGCCTGGCCTACCCGATGATGAGCCTGAACTTTATTTGGGTTTCTTTGGCAGCACACTGGATTTGGGGTGAGCGTTTAACACGGCGGCACTGGCTGGGCATTTTACTGATTATTCTGGGGATTATTTTGCTGAGCGGTGGCGTGTAATGGGGTATTTGCTGGCGTTATGTAGCGTGTTATTAGTCACCGCAGCCCAACTGGCAATGAAGCTGGCAATGGGCCGTTTACCGGCTGTCTGGCCTTTACCTGATTTTCTTCTGGCCATGCTCCATATTGCTCCTGGCACCCTGTGGTTGGTGGCGGGGGTAGGCGGCTATCTGGCCTCAATGGTGTGCTGGTACGGCGCACTGAAAAAACTGCCACTGAGTAAAGCCTACTCTCTGTTAAGCCTGAGCTACATATTAGTGTGGGCGGCGGCGATTTGGTTGCCCGGCTGGCACGACACCTTCTCCTGGCTGAATTTGCTTGGTGTGTTATCCATTATGGCAGGCGTTACGCTGGTTATCTGGCCGGGGAAAAACACGGTGCAGCGGCAGCAGTAATTCACACCGAATAATCGAAGAAACCCGCGCATTTTCAGGGTATAGTGAATTATTTGGTAACTTATTATTTCCGGTACCCTTCCATGTCAGCCCCTGTTTCAGAAGCCCCGCTCAGTGGTGCGCGCCTGAATTTGCGCATCGGCTCCATCGTTATGTTCAACTTTGCCAGCTACCTTACGATTGGCCTGCCCCTGGCCGTGTTACCGGGCTATGTCCATGACGTTATGGGGTTCAGTGCTTTCTGGGCTGGCCTGGTTATCAGCCTGCAATATTTTGCGACCTTACTGAGCCGCCCGTATTCTGGCCGCTCGGCTGACCGCTTTGGGCCCAAACGCGTGGTTATTCTTGGGTTATGCGGTTGCCTGCTTAGTGGCGCATGTTACCTGCTGGCCGCTAACCTTGAACACCTGCCTGCCGTGAGCCTTGCCGCATTGTGCCTGGGGCGGGTTATTCTCGGCCTTGGGCAAAGTTTTGCTGGTACAGGGTCAACGTTGTGGGGCGTGGGGGTGGTGGGTTCGGCGCAAATAGGCAAAGTGATTTCGTGGAATGGTATTGCCACTTACGGTGCGATGGCGCTGGGTGCTCCGCTTGGTGTGTGGATTTACCACCAGGGCGGTTTATTGCTGCTGTCCCTGGTGATTATGGGTGTGGCATTGCTGGCAATTTTGCTGGCGCTTCCTCGCCCTCATGTGAAGGCCAGTAAAGGCAAGCCACTGCCGTTTCGTGCTGTATTGGGCAAAGTATGGGTGTATGGCCTGGTGCTGGCTCTGGGGTCGGCAGGCTTTGGGGTTATCGCCACTTTCATTACACTGTTTTTCCAAGCTAAAGGGTGGTCTGATGCCGCCTTCGCCCTGACATTGTTCAGTGGCGCGTTTGTGGGGACGCGGCTGTTATTTCCCAATGCCATTAACCGCCGGGGTGGCGTGTTTGTCGCAATGTGCTGCCTGAGCATGGAGATTGTTGGTTTAGTATTGGTAGGGTTCTCAATGTCCCCCTGGGTGGCGAATACTGGAGCGTTACTGGCGGGTGCCGGGTTCTCGCTGGTGTTTCCTTCATTGGGTGTGGTGGCCGTTAAAGCCGTGCCGCAACAAAACCAGGGCAGTGCGCTGGCAACCTATACCGTATTTATGGATATGTCTTTGGGGATTACCGGGCCACTTGCCGGGTTAGTGATGGCATGGGCGGGGGTTCCGGCTATCTACTTTGGTGCTGCCGGGTTGGCGGGAATTGGGTTGTTGTTAACCTGGCGGATGAAAAACCGGCCCGCATTACAGGCCGGTTAATTGTAAGGCGTTATTTCACTTCAACACTGCCGATAATATTATTCGCAACAACCTGCGATTGCTGCTGATCGTTCGCAGGCAGGGTTACCTGCATGGTGACCAGTTTATTGTCCACATTGCCCAGCAGAACAGAAGACCAGGCTGTGTGGCCTTTCGCGGAGATAATGCTGTCGAGTTGCTGGAAAGTGTGCCCGTGCAATTCGACAGACTTGTTGGCGACAACCTGCAGTTGCGGGTCGCGGTCACGTTGTTCATCTTCCAGGCGCTTGCCCAGTACGTCCAGTGCATCCACACTCTTATCGCCCACAATAACAATGACTGCGGACTGGCCGGTTGGATCTGAGTACACATGCAGATTATTAGCCTGCGTGCCCAGTTTCCCGCTCTGGTCGCTCATATCCGCCGGTAAGGTGAAATTCAGCTTGCCTTCGAGTAACGAGACCGTGTTGCTCTGTGCTTTTTGACTCTGGTCAGCATTATTCGCTGTTGGCGTATTGCTGTCTTTATTGTCACAAGCTGCCAGCCCACAGACCAGCAGGCCGATACCGACATATTTTACCAGGTTGCGCATTGACATCTTCCTTTAAGTTAAACAGCCATGACGGCTATCCGGCCAGTTTACCACAAGAAAAAAGCGCGTCCCTTAATGGACTTGCAACACGGCTAAATCAGATTTGTCTGCCAGCTTTTTCAACACCACATTGAGCAGTACACCGTAGGCTGGCAAGAAGAAGACCATGCTGATAAGAACCTTAAAGCTGTAGTCTACCAGTGCGATTTCGACCCAGTGTTGTGCCATAAACGGATCCGGGCTGTGCCAGAACGCAATAAAGAAAAACGCCAGGGTATCGCTGATATTGCCTAAAAAGGTGGATGCAGTGGGTGCCAGCCACCAGTAATGGCTTTGGCGCAGGCGGTTAAAGACATGAACATCCAGAATTTGCCCCAGGGCGTAAGCCATAAAACTCGCGGCAGCAATACGGGCAACGAACAGATTGAAATGCCCCAGCGCACTAACCCCTTGCCAGGTACCATCGGCAAACAGCGAGGAGATAACATAGGAAATCAGCAATGAGGGAACCATCACGGCAAAGATTATCCGGCGGGCCAGCGGCGCGCCAAAAATACGCACGGTCAGGTCGGTTGCCAAAAAAATAAACGGGAACGTGAAGGCGCCCCATGTGGTGTGAAAACCAAACACGGAAACCGGGAGCTGTACCAGGTAGTTGCTGGAGGTAATCACCAGCAGGTGGAACAACGAAAGCCAAAAAAGCGCATGCATGCGCTGGATTGCGGTAAAACGAATCATCAATGTCACCTTTTTGTTTGCTGGGGTGAGGGAACCCAGTCACTGGTTTGCCTGGCACGATATGCGCCATAGCGATGAAAACCGCCGAATGATACGCAGTTGAACAGGTTTTGCAATGGTTAATTTTAACGCAATCGTTCACGCTGCTTGCGCTACCGTGTGCTCTGCGTAAACTAGAGCGGTTGGTTCTTACAGGCAGAGGCTCGCGCGGTTTTGCCGTAAGGTACATGGTAATAAATGGCGAATCAGGAACCCTGGTTTCCCGTTCTGTTCTTTTAAAACCCCATGATAGCCGGGTGAGATACACGGGCTTATCATCTGCCTGGTTTTATGACTTTTTAGAGAAAACTATGTCGAATCTGTTTTCCAGCCCTGACCACATGCTTGATGCGCAGGGGCTGCGTTGCCCGGAACCGGTGATGATGGTGCGCAAAACGGTGCGTGGCATGCAACCCGGTGAAACATTGCTGATTCTGGCTGATGACCCGGCAACCACTCGCGATATCCCCGGTTTTTGCCGTTTCATGGAACACGAGCTGGTAGCCCAGAGCACAGAAACTTTGCCCTACCGCTACCTGCTGCGTAAACAACACTGATTCTGTTACCGGGCGCGCTGGCGTAACAGCCGCAAGGCATTTAATGTCACCAGCGCTGTGGCGCCTGAGTCGGCCAGTACCGCCAGCCACAACCCGGTTATTCCCAATAAACTGGTGACCAGAAAAATACCTTTCAGGCCAAGGGCGAGGGTGATGTTCTGGCGGATATTGTTGTGCGCAGAACGTGCCAGGCGAATCATGTCGGGTAAAGCACCCAGGTTGCTGTGCGTTATGGCTGCGTCCGCGGCTTCCAGTGCGACATCGGTTCCGTTACCCATGGCAATACCTGTCGTTGCGGCCTTCATTGCCGGAGCGTCATTGATACCATCTCCTACCATGGCGATTGCGCCCTGCTCACGCAAACGCGCTACCGCCGCCACTTTATCTGCAGGTAGTAAACCAGCCTGAAATTCAAGCCCGGTGTCCCTGGCAATTGCTGCCGCCGCCCGTGGGTTATCACCGGTTAACATCGTGCCACGGATCCCCATAGCCTGAAGCCTGGCAATGGCATCCCGGGCATCCGGGCGCAGGGTATCCTGCAGGGCAAAGTAGCCCAGTAATTGCCGGGAAGTGAGTGCCACCACCAGAATCAATGTTCTCCCGGCCGTTTCCTGGTCGGTAATGGCTGCACGCTGTTGAGGCGTGAGTACGCCATCGGGTGCGGCATCTGGCGCGCACAGGAAATAATCTTCACTGTTAATCTGTGCCTGAATCCCTTTACCCGGAACCACTCGCTGATTCAGGGCTTCGGGAAGTGCCAATTGCTTTTGTTGGGCGGCGGTAACAATTGCCTGTGCCAGTGGATGAGTGGCGCCTTGTTCAACAGTTGCGGCCAGCCGCAACAATTCATTTTCACTGATTTCGGCGCAGGTTTCAGTGTGAACAATGGATGGCTTGCCCAGGGTTAATGTTCCGGTTTTATCAAAGGCGATATGGCGTACTGTACCCAGTTGCTCCAGTGCTGCACCGCCTTTAATCAAAGCGCCAAAACGTGCACCAGCCGCCAGCGCAGAGGTAATGGCGGCCGGGGTGGAAATAACCAGCGCGCAGGGGCAACCAATTAATAGCAGGGTCAGCCCCTTATAAATCCATTCCTGCCAGGGTGCGGCAAACAGCAAAGGCGGAAGTAAGGTTGTCAGCAGTGCCAGCAGGATAACCAGTGGTGTGTAAACCCGGCTGAAGCGGTCAATAAAACGCTCAACTGGCGCTTTACGGCTTTCCGCCTGTTCAATCAGGTTGAGGATCCGGTCGATGGCGTTTTCCCCCGGGCGGGATACAACAGTGAGTGTTACCCGGTTTTCTACACTGGTACTGCCCGCTGGCACCACATCATATTGCCGGTGAACGACAGGAACAGATTCGCCAGTGAGCGCACTTTCATCGAAGCTGGCGATGTCATCATTTAATGTACCGTCAGCCGGAAGCCGCCCACCTGCGGCGATTTCAATAATATCGCCAGGGCGCAACGATTCTGCCGGAACGGTTTCCCGCTGCCCATCTCGCAGGCGCGTAGCGGTATCGGGTTTTAACGCCATCAGCGCACTGACACCACTGCGTGCCCGTTGTGCAGCGTAACCTTCCAGGTGTTCGCCCAGCATAAACAGCAACAGGACCATGGCAGCTTCAGCTGTAGCGCCAATAAATAACGCCCCGAGGGCCGCAACAGTCATCAGGGTTTCAATACTGAATGGGCTGCCGGTTTTTATGGATTTCAGTGCCTGGCGGGCAACTGGCCACAGGCCAACCAGCGTGGTCAGGATAAAGGCCACTTGCCCGGCTGTGGGGGAAAATGCGCGAACAGCCCAACTGCAGAGCATCATGGCAGTTAACGCCAACAGTGGCAGGTAATCGCGCCATGTGTGCGTTGGCACAACCGGCTGGGTATTGCTGTGCAAACGGTAGCCTGCGTTATTGACCGCACGCTCAACCTGACTACGAATATCGCTGTCGGCATCCACAACCAGTTTTTCACTGGCGAACACAACCTGCACCTGTTTCGCTTCCGTTAGCTGGCGTACGGCTGTTTCAACTTTTCTGGCACAGGCCGCGCAGTCCATTCCTTCCACTCGCCATTGAAAACGCTGGCTGGCTGCCTGCATTTTGCTGGTTGTGGCTTCGGCATGCGGCGTTGCGGTACAACAGGCCGTTTCGCCCTGGCAACAGGACATTTTGGTGGGTTGTACTGCCGATGGCGCAATGGGCTTAAGCCGGGCCGTACTCAATGACGGAACCTGGCGTTGGGGTGAATTGGGTTGCGGTGCGATACGCATACAGTCTCCGGTAAAAAGCAGGGCCTGTATGGATGCTAATCTCTGGAGTCAACTCCAGAGTCAAGTAAAAAATGCGTTTGCCGTTGCTAACGGGAAAGGAAAATATCTGCTTTACCCTTCCCGTCGCCATTTTTACAGATAGAGCGAGCGAACAATCAGGAAGTGCCCGGCAAAATAGAACGCGGCCGTTATTGCGCGGTCGGCGCTAAAACGCCGCCTGAAGTGGCTGAATAGCCAGATGCTATGGCTGATTAGCAGCAACGCGGTACCAACAAAGGCCGAAAAGCGGGTATCCACCGGGCGGGCAAAGTAGAGCTCTGCCGCCAGCCACACCATGACCAGAGTCATCCCCACAAACGCACAAACAGGCCAGCGCAGTTCACCTAATTTGCTCCAGACAACTGCCAGTAACAGGGCACCCAAAACCGCCAGCACTACCGGCACCGGCCACCAGAGGCCAAAACTCATCTGGCTGGCGAACCAGACGGTATAAAGCAGGTGCGACAGAAAAAACGCACCAAGGGCATAAATAAAGCGCTGAGTGGGTAGCAGCAGTAAGGCGTCCCCGGCCATGGATGCTACTACTCCGGCGAGTACCAGGTAGCTCATTAAATTAAACATGGGGGCTTGCCAGGCCAGCAGTAGCAACAGCAACAACGTGACGGGTTTAAACAGCCAGCGCTGCCACCCAGGGCCGCGGTAGGATGCATCAACATACAGCCAACCAGAAAAACACACTGCAATAAATGACCAAAGCATAGTCACTCTCCCTGTCTGGATTGATGGGCTAAAAAAAGGGCTGGCGCATATACCTGTGCGACCTTTCCTTGTTAAAGTCTGAGCGGCAAAGTGCCTGGCTGACAACACCACTAAGCACAGAGTAGTCTGAAACTCGTTGTATCACTGGGGAAAGGTATGAGTAAACCGCCATTTTTTTTCGTTGCTGTTATTGCGGTAATCGTGGTTCTGGCTTCGTTACGTTACATGCAGCAGCGCCGCCAGGACGCGGCAAATGACAGAGCGCCAGTCAGTCTTAAAACGATGGTGGTGTCCAGTAAGCGGGAAGTGCCGGTAACGAAACGGCGTTCACGCGAACAACAAGTTTCGTCGCCTGCGGATACTGTGCGTTATGAGATGGGTTTCCGTACCCCACAGGGTGGCGTGGAAATACGTTTTCGGGTAACGGCGCAGCAATACCACGCCGTGTCCGTTGGCGACCAGGGCACGTTGCATTACCAGGGCACCCGGTTTCTGGAATTTACACCAGCGCCCTGAATACAGGCATCATGGTTTTTTTTGTTGTTTCTTTTGCCAGGCCAGCAATTCGAATACGCCGAACAAAAAGATGCGTGTTTGCTGCAATGTGCCGATTTTTGGGGAGTCTTTACCCTGGCTTGCTTTCAACAAAGTGACTTGCAGGCCATGCATAAAAAACGTGAAAACCATCGCCACATTCATAAAGTAGTTCAGCGGTTTAGGAAAGGGGTGGATCAGGTTCAATACCATAAACCCCCACACACCGAGCATAAGCAGGCGGCCCAGATTAATCAGCATTCTGTTCTCCTTGTGCTTTGCGCAAGTACAGGCGATAGGCCACTTGCCCGGCCGTTTTTTCGCGGTGTAATTCCCAGTTACCAGGCACTGCGGGTAACCCATGCTCTGATTCGCTCTCAATATAAATCACAGCGTCTGGTGCCAGCCAGTTATTGTGCTCCAGTAATTGCACTGTGTCTTCCAGCAGCCCTTTACGAAACGGAGGGTCGACAAACACGATATTGTGCGGTGAACCGGGTTGTGCAAGGTGTGCCAGCGTATTGGTCGCCAGCACTTTACCGTTACTGGCATTGAGCGTTGCCAGGTTTTTTTGCAACTGTGCAGCGACACCGCGTTCCAGCTCAAGCAATGTCGCACTGGCTGCATAGCGTGATAAGGCTTCAAGACCCAGTGCACCACTTCCGGCAAAACAATCAAGGCAGTGCGCATCTACCAGGTAAGGAGCCAGCCAGTTAAACACTGTCTCTCTTACCCGGTCCGTTGTGGGGCGCAGGCCGGGGCTGTCTGGCACCGGGAGTTTACGCCCCCGCCACTGCCCGCCAATAATACGTATCTGGCCGGCGCCGTTAGTTTGTTTTTTCTTCATAAATTGCACTGAGCTTAAGGATGTTGCGGCTATTCTAGCGGCGAGCGCGCAATGGGGAAACCTCCATCCATTCCGGCGATGTCATTAACCTGCAGCATTTTGCAGGCAGCTTGCCGGATAGCATCTGCCGGAGTGCTCACTCGACGGGAAAGTGATAGACTGTCTCATTCAATTATTTCCATTTTTGGTCCCTGCTGATGGCATGCGGGGCATCGCCATGAATCAGCAGCGAGGAGTGTGGTCGCCGATGGCAAAAGAAAAAAAACGTGGCTTGTTTTCCTGGCTGGGCTTTGGCCAGAAGGCTGCGGAAGAAGAACAAAAACAGGATGTTGCTGAGCAGGACGCAACCCCCCGTGATGAAGACGCAGCGGCTGCGCTACAAGCCAGTGAAAGTGCGCCTGGCACAGAACAGGCGGCAGAGCCTGAAGCGGCTACATCCGCAGAGGATGAACATGCGCGCAATGTGGCAGAGCCAGCGGCAGAAAGTAAAACCAGCGCGCCTGCTGAACTGGCTTCATCGCCCGATACCGCCAGTGAAGAACATGTTGTTGCAGAAGAGGCTGTTGAAGAGGATGTGGATAATGCGGGCGTTGAGCATTCAGCCCTGGTAGCCCAGCCCGAAAGCACCGGCAACACTGTTTTGGATGAAACTGGCGGGGTTGAACAGATTCCTCAGACCGTGCAGCTTCCTGCAGAAGCAGAAGCAGAAGCAGAAGCAGAAGCAGAAGCAGAAGCAGAAGCAGAAGCAGAAGCAGAAGCAGAAGCAGAAGCAGAAGCAGAAGCAG
>NZ_JJMI01000043.1:0-42805 GCF_000705335.1 Mangrovibacter sp. MFB070 | reverse complement strand
TTTTTGCTGAGATATTACAGGCGGGTGTGGGGTGTGGCCTCTAAATCGTTGAGGCGTGCCTGGCGGGCCGGGGCTGCCTGCAGGACGCAGGCAGAGCGACGGGAGGCAGGATGCCGACTCGGAGCGGTACCCGAACAGGCCGCCGGGGTAAGCCGAATGTCCGCGTAGCGGCGATTTTGCCGGCCACAAAAAGGGGGTGAGGCCAGTGCCCCCTGCGGGCGCCGGGCGCAGTGGGTGAGTAAAAGCTGAGTGGCTGGCACGGCGCGCAATTTGCTCCGTGCTGGCAGATTATGGTTACTGCGGTGACGGTTCCGCTCACCTGCAGTGATGCACTCAATGTAGCTTCACAGCCCGTGAGCGGGCATAGGGGGCCAGGCCCCCTGCTCTACTCAATCATTCACACGCAATTTCACGACAACCTTACGTACTTTGCCGGGTTCACCAGCAGCACACAGCGGTTTATGCACGGTGCCCGGCCAGAATACGACGAAGTCACCTTCATTCAGCACAACCGTTTTCTCGTCCACGCCAGCGGCCAGGAACGCAATATCTTTATCTGCCAGCCAGTCAGTGTCTGGTTTGCCTGCCGGATGTGTGCTGAACGTCATCCCTTCTTTGCCATTCAGAACAATTTGAATGTCCAGGCAACGGGCATGATATTCCGCTTTGCGGTCGGCAAAGGGTTCTGTGACATCATTAGAAACCATATAAAACAGACGGTTGCCGTCAATTTCATATTTACCTGCGGGGGTTTCGTCAGTGACATGTGCTTTTACATACTCAATGGCCTGGCGTAACGCATCTGGCAACCAGGGCTGCAAATTATGGATGTTACCAATGATCATGGGAGTTCCTTATTAAAACCGTGTTTCACTCTCTGATTTATACGATGAATCGTACTGCCATACCAGCGTAAATTATTGTCTTTGATATCCACCGCATGTTTATCTCCACTGATGTAAATCACTTGTTATTGCCCAGGCATTTTTTATGCACCTGCCATGCCGTATTTATGCACAACTTATGCAAATAAGTGCATAAAAAAGCCACCATCCTGTTGATTTTTATGACCATGCTAAAAAAAAGTCTTCACACTCACAGTTTTGTTTTTCTCTTTTCTATGCAGTTTTACGGTTAACTATTTCTCTCACAGTGGCGCTAATAAAATCAAAAAGAGTATTTTTTGCATAGTTATGCATATTTATCAAAATAATCATTTAAAATCAATAAATTAAAATATTTATTGTTTTGCATATTTTTACAAACACATAACAAACATAAATATTAAAACTTAACTACAGATTATTTATTCAGATTTAACTCGGTGCAATTTTCATTATTTAAGAGCCATATCAAACAAACAAAACAGTTTTGTTTTTCGGATTGCATCACCTCTACAAACTGCTTTTAATAACCTCAACAAAACAATTTACAGCCAACACCACCAGGCCGGAACTACAGACAATTACCATTCTGTTTACTCAATAACAGGATGCGGATAACTGCTATTTAAAACTGGCTTGCGGAATAAAATATAATGAGGATTAAATATGCAAAAACATTATGTCGGTTCAGAAATAGGGCAATTACGCAGTGTGTTACTGCACCGCCCTAACCTTAGCTTACAACGCCTGACGCCATCGAACTGCCAGAACTTATTATTTGATGATGTACTGTCAGTAGAAAAGGCTGGTGAAGAGCATGATATCTTCGCCAACACACTGCGTGCGCAGGGTGTGGAGGTGCTGCTACTCACTGATTTACTGAGCGAAACGCTGGATAACACAGAAGCCCGCGACTGGTTGCTCAGCACCCAAATATCCGACTACCGCCTGGGGCCGGCATTTGCCTCCGATGTTCGTGCATGGCTGGCTGATTTACCGCATCGCGAACTGGCGCGCCGCCTTACTGGTGGGGTCACTTATGGTGAAATACCCGGGCATATTAAAAATATGGTGACAGATACCCATAGCGCCACCGATTTTATTATGAAGCCATTACCTAACCATTTATTCACCCGTGATACATCCTGCTGGATTTATAACGGCGTTTCAATTAACCCAATGGCAAAAACAGCCCGCCAGCGAGAAACAAATAATTTGCGTGCTATTTACCGCTGGCACCCATTATTTTCTGCTGGTGATTTTGTTAAATATTACGGCGATGAAAATATTAATTATGACCACGCCACACTGGAAGGCGGAGATGTGCTGGTGATTGGCCGCGATGCGGTCTTAATTGGCATGTCTGAACGCACCACACCACAAGGGGTGGAATTTCTCGCCACATCACTATTCCAGCATCACCAGGCAAAACAAGTCATTGCGCTGGAGCTCCCCAAACACCGCTCCTGTATGCACCTGGATACCGTGATGACCCACATTGATATCGACACCTTCTCCGTTTACCCGGAAGTGGTGCGGCAGAACGCACAGTGCTGGGTGCTGACGCCCGATGGCCGGGGTGGGCTGAAACGCCAGCAGGCACCCAATTTACTCCATGCACTGGAACAGGCCCTGCATATCGACCAGGTGAAACTGATAACCACTGGCGGCGATGCCTTCGAAGCAGAGCGCGAACAATGGAATGACGCCAACAACGTACTGACACTGCGCCCGGGTGTGGTTGTCGGCTATGAACGCAACACCTGGACCAACGAAAAATACGATAAAGCCGGAATCACCGTACTGCCCATTCCGGGCAATGAACTGGGGCGTGGCCGTGGTGGTGCACGCTGCATGAGCTGCCCGCTGGAACGTGATGGCATTTGAGAACGGAGAACAACGAACATGACGGAACGTAAACCCACACTGGTCGTCGCCCTTGGCGGCAATGCACTGCTCAAACGCGGCCAGCCTCTTGAGGCGTCTGTTCAGCGCGAAAATATTGCACTGGCAGCACGGACAATAGCTCAACTCACCCGCCAGTGGCAGGTGGTACTGGTGCACGGAAATGGCCCGCAGGTTGGCCTGCTGGCTCTGCAAAATAGCGCCTTCGACAAAGTTGCCCCGTATCCGCTGGATATTTTGGGAGCAGAAAGCCAGGGCATGATTGGTTATATGTTGCAGCAAACCCTGAAAAACGCCCTGCCCGACCAGGAAATCAGTGTGCTGCTAACCCAGGTAGAAGTCAGTGCCAGTGACCCGGCATTTAGCAACCCGACCAAGTATATCGGTCCGGTGTATGACCGGGCTCAGGCTGAAACACTGGCCGCCGAAAAAGGCTGGGTTTTCCGCCAGGATGGCGAGTGGACACGCCGGGTGGTCCCGTCACCCCAACCGAAACGTATCCTGGAAAGTGATGCCATCAGCGCCCTGATCCAGCGCGGCCACCTGGTCATTTGCAACGGCGGCGGCGGTGTTCCGGTAGTTGAAAAAGGCGATGGTTATCACGGCATTGAAGCGGTGATTGATAAAGACCTCTCCGCAGCACTGCTGGCCCGCCAGATTGAAGCAGATGCACTGTTGATCCTGACTGACGCCAACGGGGTGTATCTCAACTGGGGGCAGCCAGACCAGCGCCCGCTGGCACAGGTTACCCCGGCGGAACTCAAGACCATGACCTTCGATGCAGGCTCCATGGGCCCGAAAGTGGCCGCCTGCTGCCAGTTTGTTGAGCAATGCCACGGAATTGCCGGTATTGGAGCCCTGGAAGACGGCCTGGCGATTCTGGCGGGCGACAAAGGCACCCGTATCTCAAACAACTGATTCTCACTTTTTATTACCACACGCGTTCCCTGCCACCACCAGGCAGGGGCAGAAAAGTGTTATCCCAAGAAAGGATATAAAAATGACCATTTCACTGAAAAATAAAAACTTTTTAAAACTTCTCGATTTTACGCCTGCTGAAATTAACTACCTGCTGGAGCTGGCTGCTTCTTTGAAGGCTGACAAAAAAGCCGGAACAGAAAAGAAAACGCTGACAGGCAAAAACATTGCGCTGATCTTCGAAAAAACCTCCACCCGTACCCGCTGTGCTTTTGAAGTTGGCGCGTTCGACCAGGGTGCGCAGGTTACTTATCTTGGGCCGACCGGGTCACAAATTGGCCATAAAGAATCCATGAAAGATACCGCCCGTGTTCTGGGGCGGATGTACGACGCTATTGAATACCGTGGCTACGGCCAGGCCATTGTGGAAGAGCTGGGGCAATACGCAGGCGTCCCGGTATGGAACGGTCTGACCAACGAATTCCACCCCACACAAATTCTGGCCGACCTGATGACCATGCAGGAACACACACCAGGTCGTGCGCTGAAAGACATCGCCTTTGCTTACCTGGGCGATGCCCGTAACAACATGGGCAACTCCCTGATGGTGGGCGCGGCGAAAATGGGCATGGATATCCGCCTGGTGGCTCCCAAAGCATTCTGGCCAGAGCCTGAACTGGTTGCACAGTGCCAGGACATCGCCAAACAAACTGGCGCACGCATCATGCTGACTGACAACGTACAGGAAGGCGTGGCGGGTGTGGATTTCCTCTATACCGATGTCTGGGTGTCGATGGGTGAAGCCAAAGAAGCCTGGGCAGAACGTGTGGCACTGATGAAGCCCTACCAAATCAACGATGCCGTGGTGGAAGCCACTGGTAACCCACAGGTGAAATTTATGCACTGCCTGCCAGCATTCCATAACGATGAAACCACGGTTGGCAAAGAGATTGAAAAAACCTGGGGCCTGAAAGGGCTGGAAGTAACCGAAAGCGTTTTTGAATCCCCCCGTTCCATCGTTTTCGATGAAGCAGAAAACCGCATGCACACCATTAAAGCCGTCATGGTGGCAACCCTGGGTGAATAACACAGTCATGCGGCAGCAGAGCCTGCCGCATTATCCACAGGCTGCCCCCGGGCAGCGGGAGAACGACGATGGCAGATGTCACACATAGCGACACCGATTCCCATACAGCGGAACTCGGTGAGAAAAAATTAGGGCTGGGCGCACTGGTCGCCCTGGTTATCGGTTCAATGATTGGCGGTGGGGTGTTCAGCCTGCCGCAAAACTTTGCGGCGGTGGCGTCACCCGGCGCACTGCTGGCAGGCTGGGTTATCACCGGCATTGGTATGCTGTGCCTGGCTTTTATCTACCAGAACCTGAGCGCACGCTGCCCGGAGCTGGATGGCGGGATTTACAGTTACGCCCGCGCCGGGTTTGGCGACTTTATTGGCTTCCAGGCAGCCTGGGGCTACTGGTTTTCCGCGTGGCTCGGCAATGTATCCTATGCCGTACTGCTGTTCAGCGCGCTGAGCTTTTTTATTCCTGTCTTTGGGGAAGGCAACAACCTTATCTCTGTGGTTGGCGCATCAATTGTTCTGTGGCTGGTACACGCGCTGGTGTTGCGTGGTGTGCGGGAAGCCGCATGGATCAACTCACTGCTTACCATTATCAAAGTACTGGTGTTGATTGTCTTTATTATCGCCGCCCTGTTGGCATTCAGAATGGGTATTTTTACAGCTGATTTCTGGGGGCGTGTGATGCAAACCAGTAACACGCACAGCAGCCTGTTCGACCAAACCAAAAACACCATGCTGGTAACGACCTGGGTATTTATTGGTATTGAAGGCGCAACCGTAGTTTCTGCCCGTGCCGCCCGGCGTTCTGATATTGGTAAAGCGACAGTCACCGGCTTACTGGGCGCGCTGGCTATTTATGTGCTGGTCAGTGTGCTTTCTATGGGGATCCTGGACCAGGCCACGCTGGCCGGGTTGAAGAACCCGTCGATGGCCGGGGTACTGGAACATGTTGTCGGCCCGTGGGGTGCCCGTTTCGTGGCTGGCGGAGTGATTTTATCTGTTGCCGGAGCACTGCTAGCCTGGACCTTGTTTGCCGCGGAACTCCCGCGAGTAGCCGCGCAGGATGGCATCTTCCCCGCGGTATTTGCCCGGGAAAACAGCCGCCATTCTCCTTCTTTCTCGCTTTGGATAACCAATGGCCTGATTCAGGTATTTCTGCTACTGACTCTCTTCTACCAGGCAGGTTACCAGGCATTGTTCTCCATTGCCACCGCCGCGATTTTACCGCCTTATCTGTTCAGTGCAGCTTATGGATTAAAACTGGCGCTGACAGGTGAGCGTTACCAGGAAAATGAACGCCGTGGCGGAGCGATTGCCCTGGGTATTATCGCCACGGTTTATGGTTTCTGGCTGTGTTATGCCGCCGGGGACTCCATGCTGTTGAGCGCCCTGCTCTTTGCCCCCGGCATACTGGTGTATATCTGGCAGCGCCGCATCCAGAACCGCCTTATGTTCAACAACGCCGAGTGGTGGCTGGTGATTGCCATTGTGCTGGCTGCAGCCTGGACACTGCTGCTGGTTTTGCAGGGTTCACTGAGCATAGCCTGATTTTTTTCCGGCCAGTTGACCTGAGCTTGCCAAAGGAAGACTGGCCCGGCGGTTTAAATAATCCAGTTATGTTAAACAGTTAGCACAATATTTAGTTTTATTTTGAAGAACAGGATGCAGTATGAAAACCCCGATTACATCGTCTGAAAAGGAGATGCAACAGTTGGCATTATGCCAGCGGTTAATCATCAACCACAGCTACGGGTGCCAGGATGCGTTACGGCGTGACATGCAACGCCACGGTTTTCAGGCCATTAGCCAGTCCACGATTTCACGTTTATTGCGTATTCTTGGGGTCATTAAAATTCGTAATGCCCGGGGGGAGAAAATCTACAGCCTCAGCCCACAGGAACAGCCAGAACCCAGTGCCGGGCGGGCCATTGGCGAGATGGTCATCAGTGTGGAGCACAACGCCGAGTTTGTTATTCTCCATACCGTGGCAGGCTACGGGCGTGCGGTTGGGAAAATACTTGATTACCGCGCACTCCCTGATGTTTTAGGCGTAGTGGCAGGCAGCAGTGTTGTCTGGGTCGCTCCCCGGGATGTCACTAAAACGCCCCATTTGCACCACAAAATTGTGCAAACTTTTGGCCTGACCGCCGTTTTATCGCAACCGGTTGCGGTACGATAAAAAAATGTGCATTTACGCCTTGATGAGGAACTCAGGATGCGTATAATGCCGGACAATTTGCCGGGGGGATGCATGGTTACGCCAATTCCACAAGCCGTTTTGAGTACTCACCTGAATACAGGTGCTGTCTTCCCGTTGCACCGATCCAGAGCCCCTCGTTGAGGGGCTTTTTTTTGCCCGCGTTTCGTTAACAGGAGAGAAACATGGCCAATCCGCTTTATAAAAAACACATCATTTCGATTAATGATCTTAACCGGGAGGAGCTTGAACTGGTGCTGGCAACAGCCGCACAGTTAAAAGCGCACCCACAACCGGAGTTGTTAAAGCACAAGGTTATCGCCAGTTGTTTCTTCGAGGCCTCAACCCGTACCCGCCTCTCCTTTGAAACATCCATGCACCGGTTGGGCGCGGCTGTGGTTGGCTTCTCTGACAGCAGCAATACCTCGCTTGGCAAAAAAGGCGAAACACTGGCAGACACCATTTCGGTAATCAGTACCTATGTGGATGCCATTGTCATGCGTCACCCCCAGGAAGGGGCATCACGCCTGGCAACCGAATTCTCCGGCCATGTTCCGGTACTGAACGCGGGTGACGGCTCCAACCAGCATCCCACCCAAACCTTACTGGATCTGTTCACCATTCAGGAAACACAAGGCCGGCTGGAAAACCTGAATATCGCCATGGTAGGTGACCTGAAATATGGCCGTACCGTTCACTCACTGACTCAGGCACTGGCAAAATTCAACGGGAACCGTTTTTACTTTATCGCCCCGTCTGCGCTGGCAATGCCGCAATATATTCTCGATATGCTGGAAGAAAAAGGCATCCAGTGGAGCCTGCATGGCAGCATTGATGCCGTTATGGCAGAAGTGGACATTCTGTATATGACTCGGGTACAGAAAGAGCGCCTCGACCCTTCTGAATATGCCAATGTGAAAGCCCAGTTTGTGCTGCGCGCCAGTGACCTGGAAGGTGCCCGTAGCAACATGAAAGTGCTGCATCCATTGCCGCGTGTTGACGAAATCGCGACCGATGTTGATAAAACCCCTCATGCCTGGTATTTCCAGCAGGCGGGGAATGGCATTTTTGCCCGCCAGGCACTGCTGGCACTGGTTCTGAATGAAGATTTGGCACTGTAAGGGAGACAAGATAATGACTGACGATAAAAAATTGCAGGTTGAAGCCATTAAATGCGGCACAGTTATCGACCACATTCCGGCTCAGGTCGGGTTTAAACTGCTCTCTTTGTTCCAGTTGACCAAAACCGACCAGCGCATCACTATCGGCCTGAATTTACCTTCCGGTGAAATGGGCCGCAAAGACCTTATCAAAATCGAGAATACGTTTTTAACCGAAGAGCAGGTAAACCAACTGGCACTGTATGCCCCCCATGCCACTGTTAACCGGATTGACGATTACAGCGTGGTGGGTAAGAGCCGCCCCAGCCTGCCAGAGCGTGTGGATAACGTGCTGGTGTGCCCGAACTCAAACTGCATCAGCCACAATGAACCTGTCGCTTCCAGTTTTAGTGTGAAAGTGCGTGATGAAGCCGTCACCCTGAAGTGTAAGTACTGTGAGAAAGAGTTTGCCCGCCATGTCGTTCTGAACGATTAAGTTCTGAGTGATTAAGTTGTGAATGACTGAGTACAGGCTGGCAATGCTGGCAATGGCCCGGATGCTCCCTATAATGGTGGGCATCTTTTCTACGGCTGGTTAATTAACAGGAGTAAATATGTCACGCGAAATCAGTACCGATAAAGCCCCTGCCGCTATTGGCCCTTATGTTCAGGGTGTGAATTTGGGCAACATGATTATGACGTCTGGCCAGATTCCGGTAGACCCGCAAACCGGTACCGTTCCGGAAGATATCACCGCCCAGGCTCGCCAGTCTCTGAATAATGTGAAAGCCATTGTGGAAGCCGCCGGGCTGGCAGTTGGCGATATTGTTAAAACCACTGTGTTTGTCAAAGACCTCAACGATTTCGCCACAGTGAATGCGGAATACGAAGCGTTCTTTAATGAGCACCATGCGGCTTTCCCGGCGCGCTCTTGTGTTGAAGTGGCTCGCCTGCCGAAAGACGTTAAAATTGAAATTGAAGCAATTGCCATTCCGCGTACTCACCTTTCCCTGGTGTAACGGGTAACGGAACCGCAACTGTAAACGGCCTGCTCTATAATTGGCAGGCCGTTTGTTTATCTGGCAAAAACAGCGGTATTACTGCCAGCCGTAACGGTGGGTGTAAACCCCTTTCACCAGTTGTGTCAGCGCCATATATCCGGCGAGGATCCCCACCAGCCACGGGAAGTAGCTGAGCGGCAACGCCTGCAATTGCAGGTATGAAGCCAGCGGAGAGAATGGCAGCCACAACCCAATACTCATTACCACCAGCGTCATCACCATCAGCGGCCATGCAGCGCGGCTCTGCAGGAACGGCACCCGGCGGGTACGAATCATATGCACAATCAGTGTTTGTGACAGCAGGCCAACCACAAACCAGCCAGACTGGAACAAAGTTTGTGCTTCCGGCACATTGGCGTGGAACACAAACCACATCAGGCAGAAGGTCAAAATATCAAAAATGGAGCTGATTGGGCCAAAAAACACCATAAACCGCCCCAAATCTGCCGGGTTCCAGCGCTGAGGTTTCTGAATTTGCTCGTCATCCACGTTATCAAACGGAATGGCAACCTGGGATACATCGTACAGCAGGTTCTGAATCAGTAAGTGCAGTGGCAACATCGGCAAAAAGGGCAGGAAAGCACTGGCAACCAGTACGCTGAACACATTACCGAAGTTAGAGCTGGCCGTCATTTTGATGTATTTGAGCATGTTGGCAAACGTGCGCCGCCCTTCAATGACACCGGCTTCCAGCACCATCAGGCTTTTTTCCAGCAGAATAATATCAGCGGCTTCACGGGCAATATCCACGGCACCATCGACAGAAATACCGATATCTGCCGCACGTAATGCCGGGGCATCGTTAATACCATCACCCATAAAGCCCACAACATGGCCGCCCTGGCGCAGCAGGCGCACAATACGCTCTTTGTGCAGTGGCGTCAGGCGGGCAAAAACAACGGTATGGCGCGCCAGTTCTGCCAGTGCCATGTCATCCAGGGTTTCAATACTGTCTCCGGTGATGACATCCCCCGCATCCAGGCCCACTTCACGGCACACTTTCGCTGCTACCAGTTCGCTGTCGCCAGTCAGAATTTTGACTGTGATACCACTGGCATGCAGGGCTTTCAGTGCCGGTGCAGTGCTCTCTTTTGGCGGGTCCAGGAATGCGATATAGCCATCCAGAATCAGGTCTGATTCATCTGCCCGGCTGTAATCCCCTTCCCGGGCGACCAGGAATTTACTGGCAACGGCCACCACACGTAACCCCTGGCGGTTCAGGTCATCCGTTACCTGGCGGATTCTCACCAGCAGCGCATCACTGAGCGGTACTATTTCTTCGCCCTGGCGCACATGGGTGCACACATCCAGCATTTCTTGTAATGCCCCTTTGCAAATCAGCAGGTGTGCATCCGGCGTTTCACTCACCACCACCGACATACGGCGGCGCTCAAAATCGAACGGAATCTCATCCACTTTATGCCAGTGCTCAACATTCGCCCTGGCCTGGAATTCGTCCACCCGTTCCAGCACTGCTGTATCCAGCAGGTTTTTCAGGCCGGTCTGGTAATGGCTGTTCAGCCAGGCAAGGTGCAGAACCCGGTTGCTGACTTCCCCGGCGGTATCTGTGTGGGTTTCCAGAATAATGCGGTCCTGAGTCAGTGTGCCGGTTTTATCCGTGCACAGAATGTCCATGGCACCGAAGTTCTGAATGGCATCCAGGTGTTTCACAATCACTTTCTGGCGTGACAGTTTTACGGCACCGCGCGCCAGTGTGGAGGTGACAATCATGGGCAACATTTCTGGTGTCAGGCCAACAGCCACAGACAACGCAAACAGCGCCGCTTCCCACCAGTCGCCTTTGGTGTAGCCGTTAATCAGCAGTACAACGGGTGCCATCACCAGCATAAAACGAATCAACAACATACTGACGCGGCTGATACCTTTCTGGAACGCGTTAGGTTCATTTTCCTGCTGTGTAACCCGGCCAGCCAGTTGCCCAAACCAGGTATTTCCCCCGGTGGCAATGACCATTGCCTGTGCGGTACCGCTCACCACGGTAGTGCCCATAAAACACAACGTGTCGCTTTCCAGCGGGTTACGTTGTTCAGCCTGGCGGCTGTGGGCTGCTTTTTCTACCGGCAACGATTCCCCGGTAAGGGAAGCCTGGGCGATAAACAGATCCCGCGCCTGAACCACCCGCAGATCTGCGGGGATCATGTCACCGGCAGATAACTTGACGATATCGCCGGGAACCAGTTGATCACAAGGGATCTCGCACCAGCGAGTGGTACCCAGTTCATCCACCATGCGCAACACGGTTGCTTTGTTGCTGACCATGGCTTTCAGCGCATCTGCCGCTTTGGTGGAGCGCGCTTCCTGCACAAAGTTCAGTAATGTAGAAATCGCCACCATCAACAGAATAACGCCCGTGGCAAACAAGTCTTCGGTTGAATAAGAGATGATTGCCAGCACAGTCAGGAGCAGGTTAAAGGGGTTGCGATAACACTGCCACAGGTGAACCCACCAGGGTGTGGGCGCATCTTCCGGAATACGGTTGAAGCCATGCTGTGCCCGTGCCCGCGCTACTGCATCGGCAGCCAGCCCTTCCGGGTGGCTGTTAAATGCCTGCCAGAGTTCGTTTTCTGGCATTTGCGCCACTTTAAGGCACTGTTCAGCAAGGCCTGCTGGCATGGTGCCGGCCTGGTGTGCTGAACGGCTGTCCAGTAATGGGTCGCGTGCCACCAGGCGGTGGGGT
Source organism: Mangrovibacter sp. MFB070 (assembly GCF_000705335.1). Taxonomy (NCBI): domain Bacteria; kingdom Pseudomonadati; phylum Pseudomonadota; class Gammaproteobacteria; order Enterobacterales; family Enterobacteriaceae; genus Mangrovibacter; species Mangrovibacter sp. MFB070. The sequence continues at coordinate 30,962 of NZ_JJMI01000043.1, read as the reverse complement.
AAACGGCGAATCAATTGAGAAAAGAGACGACGAGTCATTTTTTTTACATGCATAATTATCCCTCCGTGCGCCTTCACAGCCAGTGGCAGGCACACAGAACAGCACCACGCAGGTACCCACAGGGTTGCGTGGCGAAAACAAAAACAACAGGGACGTCATACGAAGACGCCGCTGCATTACATGTTCCAGTAAGGCAACGGCGGAAAAAGGCGTGCCTTACCGGGTGAAGTAGTTCTCGGTTAAATGAGGTGCTGGATCAGGGTCCATGAGTCCTCCGGTAAGGTGAAAAAAACAGGTCTGGTGCATATCTGGTGGAATAACCACGCCACCAGGCCCACGTTTAGCGCGCGTATAGTACTCCCTGCTGTGTAAACGGCAGCTCAACCAGGGTGAGTTCCGCTTTTCTTGCTGGCAAACACTTTTCTTGCAGGCAAACAGGGGAAATCTGGCGCGTCAGGCATTATTATACCGCCGACGCCACTACCAACCTGAAGGATGACCCTGATATGCCAGAACGCCTGACAATCAAAGATATCGCCCGGCTCAGTGGCGTTGGCAAATCCACCGTTTCCCGGGTGCTGAATAATGAAAGCGGCGTCAGTGAGAAAACCCGTGAGCGGGTGGAAGCGGTAATGCTCCAGCAAGGGTTCAGCCCTTCACGTTCCGCCAGAGCCATGCGCGGGCAAAGCGACAAAGTGGTGGCGATTATCGTTACCCGCCTGGATTCCCTGTCAGAAAACCTGGCCGTTCAAACCATGCTGCCGTTGTTTTATGAACAAGGCTACGACCCAATTATGCTGGAAAGCCAGTTTTCGCCAGAGCGTGTTGAAGAGCATCTGCGTGTGATGCGGTTGCGCCATATCGATGGCATTGTGTTGTTTGGCTTTACCGGCATTAATGAAAGCGTTCTGGCAGGCTGGCGTGATTCACTGGTTTTACTGGCCCGGGATGCCCCGGGGCTTGCTTCAGTCTGTTATGACGATAACGGCGCTATCGCGCTTTTGATGCAGCAGCTTTACCAACAAGGCCACCGCCATATCAGTTTTCTTGGTGCCCCCCACAGCGATACCACCACAGGTCTGCGCCGCCACCAGGCTTACCTGAGCAGTTGCGAGCACTACCAAATCCCGCCCTGCGCGGCCCTGCCCGGGCTTGGCATGCAGCAGGGCTATGACCATACCGCGGGCGTGTTAACCCCAGCCACCACGGCACTGGTCTGCGCAACAGATATGCTGGCAATTGGTGCCAGTAAATATCTGCAGGAGCAGCATATCACTCACCTGCAATTAGCCAGCGTGGGCAACACACCGTTAGTGCGTTTTCTGCACCCGGAAATTATCACCGTGGATCCGGGTTACAACGAAGCGGGCGAGCAGGCTGCCCGGCAATTAATTGATCAGATCAACCACCAGCAGTCGCCCCGCCAGATAGTGATCACCGCGCGGCTGGCCCCACCAATAACGACAGGCTGATCCCCCGAGCTTCATCAGGCAAAAGGCGATTTATTGTGATCATCGCCCTGGTTCGGGAACGTTCCCATTTTAACCCAATACGAAAATAGCTACCCTGCGGGCAGGCAAAACACGCTGATGCCTTTACCTACCTCCACAGGGATTTACCATGAAAAAAATTAACCCGCAGGATATTGATACGCTGATTGCACTGGTGGGTGGCAAGGAAAATATCGCCACCGTAACCCACTGCATTACCCGGCTGCGTTTTGTACTGAATGATCCGGCGCTGGCTCAGCCGAAAACCATTGAAACCTTGCCAATGGTGAAAGGCTGTTTTACCAATGCCGGGCAATTCCAGGTGGTGATTGGTACTAACGTTGGTGACTGGTACCAGGCGCTGCTGGCGCACACCGGGCAAAGCTCCGCCAATAAAGACCAGGTGAAGCAGGCCGCACGCCAGAATATGAAATGGCATGAACGCTGGATCTCCCATTTTGCCGAGATCTTCTTCCCGCTCCTGCCGGCACTTATCAGCGGCGGGTTGATCCTCGGTTTTCGTAATGTCATTGGCGATGTGCCCTTTCGCAACGGCGAAACCCTGGCGCAAGTGTACCCAGCATTAAAAACCCTGTACGACTTCTTATGGCTGATTGGTGAAGCTATTTTCTTCTATTTGCCTGTGGGGATCTGCTGGTCAGCAGTGAAGAAAATGGGTGGGACGCCCATTCTGGGGATTGTGCTGGGCATCACGCTGGTATCCCCCCAACTGATGAACGCCTACCTGCTGGGTAGCCAGGTTCCTGAAGTGTGGAACTTCGGCTGGTTTACCATTCAAAAAGTGGGTTACCAGGCGCAAGTTATTCCGGCACTGCTCGCCGGACTGGCGCTGGGCATGATTGAGACCCGCCTTAAACGCCTGGTTCCTGATTACCTCTACCTGGTGGTGGTACCGGTCTGTTCGCTGTTACTGGCAGTTTTCCTTGCCCACGCGCTGATTGGCCCCGCAGGCCGCATGATTGGTGACGGTGTTGCCTTTGCAGTACGCCACCTGATGACCGGTAGTTTTGCCCCAATTGGCGCCGCGTTGTTTGGTTTTCTCTATGCCCCACTGGTGATTACCGGTGTTCACCAAACCACGCTGGCCATCGACATGCAGATGATTCAAAGCATGGGCGGTACACCTGTCTGGCCTCTGATTGCGTTGTCCAATATTGCTCAGGGTGCTGCCGTTGTGGGCGTTATCCTGGTCAGCCGTAAACAAAATGAACGTGAAATCTCTGTCCCTGCCGCCATTTCCGCTTTTTTGGGCGTCACTGAACCTGCTATGTACGGCATTAACATGAAGTACCGTTTCCCCATGTTGTGCGCCATGACAGGCTCAGGGCTGGCCGCGCTGCTGTGCGGGTTAAGTGGTGTACTGGCAAACGGCATTGGCGTGGGTGGTATCCCGGGCATTCTCTCCATTCAGCCACGTTTCTGGGGCACCTTTTCACTTGCCATGGCGGTCGCCATTGTTGTGCCCATTATTCTGACCACGGTGCTGTACAAACGAAAAAACCATCAGGGCACATTGCAGGTGATTTAAGTCTTTACTTCACAGGCGGCTTACCCGCCTGTTCCTTTTTGATGATGCAGGAAAGCACAATGACAACAACTCTGCCCTGGTGGCAAAACGGTGTGATTTACCAGATTTACCCGAAAAGTTTTCAGGATACTACCGGCAGTGGCACGGGTGACCTGGCCGGTGTTATCCAGCGGCTGGACTACCTGCAAACGTTGGGTGTGGACGCCATCTGGCTGACGCCGTTTTATGTTTCTCCTCAGGTTGATAACGGGTACGACGTTGCCGATTACCAGGCCATTGACCCGGCGTACGGCACCATGGGCGATTTTGATAACCTGGTTGCAGCAGCCCACCAGCGCGGTATTCGCATCGTTCTGGACATGGTGTTTAACCACACATCCACTGAACATGCGTGGTTCCGTGCAGCAGAAAACCCGCAAGACCCACACCGTGATTTCTATATCTGGCGCGATGGCACACCCAATACACCGCCTAACGGCTGGCAGGCAAAATTCGGTGGCAGTGCCTGGCAATGGCATGCCGCAAGCGGGCAGCATTACCTCCATTTGTTCGCGCCTGAACAGGCAGACTTAAACTGGGAAAACCCGGCAGTGCGCCAGGCGCTCCAGCAGATATGCCATTTTTGGGCAGACAGGGGCGTTGATGGCCTGCGGCTGGATGTCGTGAACCTGGTGTCCAAACACCCCGGCTGGCCGGAAGATATCCCCGGTGGTGATGGCCGCCGTTTTTATACCGATGGCCCGCGCATTCATGATTTTTTGCAGGAATTCAGCCGTGAAGTGTTTGCTCCGCGCCAGTTAATGACTGTCGGTGAAATGTCGTCGACATCGCTGGAGCACTGCCGCCAGTATGCCGCGCTCGATGGCCGCGAATTATCTATGACATTCAACTTCCATCACCTGAAAGTGGATTACCCGAACGGGCAAAAATGGGCCCTGGCCGAACCGGACTTTATCGAACTGAAAAAGATTTTTACCTGGTGGCAGCAGGGCATGCACAACCAGGCGTGGAATGCGCTGTTTTGGTGTAACCACGACCAGCCGCGCATTGTGTCCCGTTTTGGGAGTGAAGGCCCGTTGCGGGAAGTGGCGGCAAAAGCCCTGGCGCTGGCGCTGCATGGGTTACAGGGCACGCCGTATATCTACCAGGGTGAAGAGTTGGGCATGACCAACCCGCATTTCCGCACCATTGAGGAATACCGCGACGTAGAGAGCCTGAACATGTTTGCCGCAGGGCAGCAGCGTGGTGAAAGTGAGGCAACACTGCTGGCAGTGCTGGCCAGTAAATCCCGCGATAACAGCCGCACACCAATGCAGTGGGATAGCAGCCCACATTCTGGCTTTACTAAGGGAACACCCTGGATAGGCGTGTGTGAGAATTACCCGGAAATTAATGCCCGTGCCGCACTGGATAACCCGGATTCAGTGTTTTACACCTACCAGCACCTGATTCGCCTGCGTAAAACACACCCGGTAATAACCTGGGGCGACTATGAAGACCTGCTGCCCGATGCACCAACATTGTGGTGCTACCGCCGCACCTGGCAGGGCCGGCAACTGGTGGTCGCCATCAACCTCAGCCCGCAGCCACAAACCTGGGCCGGTTGTGCTTTACCAGGTACAGCAAAGGTTCTGGCGGCCAACTACCCTCATCCACCATTACAACCAGAAGGCATCACATTGCGGCCCTTTGAAGCTGTCTGGTGGCAGGCATCCTCCGATTAATCCTGGTTATTCCCAGGGACTCAGGCCAGGCTGAAAAAGCTGGCCTGAAATGTTTGCATAATCAGCATATTTTGGTTGTTTTTTGAACGCGTTTAAGAAAAAAGTTTGACTGCCTATTTCACGTTCAGCCAGCAAGCCGCGCCATAGCTTCTCCGCCAGATTACTTTGTCCTGCATCAAAAAAAACGCAAACATGTTTGATGCAAATCACTACATGTAGACACTAAAATGCATTCCTCAACTACATATTGTAGTAATCATCTGTTATACCTTACTAAGGCCACATTTCCGCAAGGGAAGTATTTGTGGATAAATCGAGGCAAAGAGAAGGGCTTTCTGGCGTATTCCTGATACATAGCGCCTTATTTCTGAACCTTTGTTTCTGTGGAAAACCTGTTTTTAAAAATGGAGAGATCATGACACCGCACGTGTTGAAAAGAGATGGGTGCAAAGTACCTTTCAATTCAGAGCGCATTAAAGAAGCCATTCTTCGTGCCGCTAAAGCTGCAGGTGTCGATGACGCAGACTATTGCGCCACCGTCGCAGAAGTCGTCCGTGCACAAATGGAAGGCCGTAGCCAGGTCGATATCCATGAAATTCAGACCGCTGTTGAAAACCAGTTAATGGCCGGAAACCATAAACAACTGGCGCGCGCTTACATTGAATATCGCCATGACCGTGATGTCGCCCGCGAAAAACGCGGCAAGCTCAACCAGGAAATACGTGGTCTGGTAGAGCAAACCAACACGGCTATCCTCAATGAAAATGCCAACAAAGACAGCAAAGTCATCCCCACTCAGCGTGATTTGCTGGCCGGGATTGTGGCTAAACATTACGCCAAACAGTATCTGCTGCCCCGTGATGTCGTACTGGCTCATGAACGTGGTGAAATCCACTATCACGATCTGGATTACTCGCCCTTCTTCCCCATGTTTAACTGCATGCTGATTGATTTAAAAGGCATGCTGACTCAGGGCTTTAAAATGGGTAACGCGGAAATTGAACCGCCGAAATCCATTTCTACTGCCACGGCGGTTACCGCACAAATTATCGCGCAGGTTGCCAGCCATATTTACGGTGGCACCACTATTAACCGTATTGATGAAATTCTGGCGCCATTCGTTACTGCCAGTTTCCAAAAACACCGCAAAACTGCAGATGAATGGCAGATCCCTGATGCCGAAGGTTATGCCCGCTCACGCACTGAAAAAGAGTGTTACGATGCCTTCCAGTCTCTGGAATATGAAGTTAACACGCTGCATACCGCGAATGGCCAGACACCTTTCGTCACCTTCGGTTTTGGGCTGGGTACCGGCTGGGAATCCCGTCTGATTCAGACATCTATTCTGCGTAACCGCATTGCCGGGCTGGGCAAAAACCGCAAAACTGCGGTGTTCCCCAAACTGGTCTTCGCGATCCGTGATGGCCTGAACCACCGTGACGGTGACCCGAACTACGATATCAAGCAACTGGCTCTGGAATGTGCCAGTAAGCGTATGTACCCGGATATCCTGAATTACGATCAGGTAGTGAAGGTGACCGGTTCCTTTAAAACACCAATGGGCTGCCGCAGCTTCCTGGGTGTTTATGAAGAAAACGGCGAGCAGATTCACGACGGGCGTAATAACCTTGGGGTTATCAGCCTGAACCTGCCGCGTATTGCGCTGGAAGCCAAAGGCGATGAAACCGAATTCTGGAAACTGCTGGACAGCCGCCTTGAGCTGTCGAAGAAAGCCCTGATGACACGTATCGCCCGCCTGGAAGGTGTAAAAGCCCGTGTTGCACCAATTCTGTATATGGAAGGTGCATGTGGTGTGCGCCTGAAAGCCGATGATGATGTCGCGCAAATATTTAAAGACGGCCGTGCGTCAATTTCGCTTGGGTATATCGGCATTCATGAAACCATTAACGCGTTGTCCGGTAACCGCCATATTTATGACGATGAAAAACTGCGCGCAATTGGCGTTGCCATTGTCGCCCGCCTGCGTAAAGCAGTGGACGAATGGAAAGAAGAAACCGGCTACGGTTTCAGCCTGTACAGTACCCCGAGTGAAAACCTGTGCGACCGTTTCTGCCGCCTGGATACCGCCGAATTTGGCGTAGTGCCTGGCGTAACAGACAAAGGCTATTACACCAACAGCTTCCACCTGGATGTGGAGAAAAAGGTTAACCCTTACGACAAAATCGATTTTGAAGCACCGTACCCGCCGTTGAGTAATGGGGGCTTTATTTGCTACGGGGAATACCCGAACCTGCAACACAACCTGCGCGCGCTGGAAGATGTGTGGGATTACAGCTACCAGCATGTTCCGTATTACGGCACTAACACGCCTATTGATGAATGCTATGAGTGTGGTTTTACTGGTGAGTTTGAGTGCACCAGCAAAGGCTTCACCTGCCCGAAATGCGGCAACCATGATTCTTCACGGGTGTCTGTTATCCGCCGTGTTTGTGGTTACCTGGGCAGCCCGGATGCACGCCCGTTCAATGCCGGTAAGCAGGAAGAAGTGAAGCGCCGGGTGAAACACCTCAATAACGGCCAGTTGGGTTAATTATGAATTACCACCAGTATTACCCGGTGGATGTGGTGAATGGCCCCGGCACCCGGTGCACGTTGTTTGTCGCCGGTTGCGTTCATGAATGCCCCGGTTGCTACAACAAAAGCACCTGGCGGGTGAACTCCGGGGTGCCGTTCACCCAGGAAATGGAAGACAGGATAATCGCCGACCTGCAAGACACCCGGGTGAAACGCCAGGGGCTGTCGCTGTCTGGTGGCGACCCTCTTCACCCGGCCAATGTGCCTGCTGTGTTACGGCTGGTGCAGCGCATATGCCGCGAGTGCCCGGGCAAAGACATCTGGGTCTGGACCGGTTACCTGCTGAGCGAGCTGAATTATGCACAGCAAGAAGTTGTTGCGCTGATTAATGCGCTGGTTGATGGCAAGTACATGCAGGATTTACGCGACCCGGCGTTGATCTGGCGCGGTAGCAGCAACCAGGTTATCCACCACCTGCGTTAAAGCCGGTGAAAGCCAGTTGAAGTAATAAAAAATACAGCACCTACCCTATATGATATGGCGCGGTGCTGTATTTTTTTGTGATGGTCTCCGCCTGTATTTTCGGTGGGCTTTCGGTGTGCCTTACAGCAAAATTTTCCCCAGTGCCCGTCTTGTGGTTGTGCTGAACAGGCTAGCTCTGAGCAGTATTCAGGCAGGATACCGCCACGGCTTTAAATTCAGCAAAATCCCGGCAGTCTTTCAGTAATGGCATACGCTGCTCGCGCAAAAACGTCACAAACAGGTCGTAAATCGCCATCGCTTCTTCATATTCTTCTTTACTGATAGCCAGCAGGAAAATCACTTTTGCTGTTTCATCTCCCCAGGGAATACCTTGTGGGGCCAGTACGGTGTACACCACGGTTTTATGTGCCAGCAAACCCAGCGAGTGTGGTAACGCAATGCCGTCGCCCAGCATGGTACTGACAATGGCTTCACGCTCAGTCACTGAAGGCAGGAAATCTGGCCCGACAACGCCTTCGCTCTCCAGTTGCTGGCACAGGCTGGTGAACAGAGCCTGTTGGCTGACGGGCTTATCGATAATACGAAAATAGCGCGCATCAAAAAACCGCTCCAGCATCCAGGGGCGGGTGCGGTCCACCAGCACCAGCTTGCCTATTTGCTCTACCTGGTAATCGGAAGGAAACGGCGACATAGTGGCAACCGGTTTGTCTTTTTCCGCCAGCCGCGCAGTGCTGATAACAAAGTCTTCGGCAACGGTGTTCAGTTGTTCGTAATCCCGCAGGGAGATAATACGTGTGACTTCAATTTGCGGGTATTTACGCACCAGTTGGGCCTGAATCATGCGCACGGTGGAATTACCGGTATCGCACACCAGCAGCACCTGAGGGTTACGTTGCCAGCCTATGTCGTAGTGGCGTTCCAGCCCGACACCGATATGCAACACCAGAAAACCCACTTCATTTTCACTAATGGTGTATGGCGTATGTTTTCCCCAACTGGCAACTGCCGCCAGTGTCATATCCCACGCCAGCGGGTAATGCTGTTTAATATTTTGCAGCAATGGGTTGGGAATATGGATTTGGTAGCGAACCCGCGTAATCATGGTTTTAATGTGGGTCAGCAAATCGGCGTGCAGTTGCTGGTCGCGGGTCAAATCGTAATTATAGTGGCTGTTGATATAACGCAGAATGTAGCTGACCAGCGCTTCGTCGTCATCGGCGCTAATAGCACAAGGGTCGGCATCCAGAATACGGCGTGCGGCAAAATGTACCTGTAACCAGTTTTCTTCTGCATCTGACAGCGCTTTGCCGCTCAGGTGCTGTAACAGGTGGCTCATGGTACTGGCGGCCTGGCGCACAGGTTCATCTACGTTGTCGGCGTGGAAACTGGCAATGGGGTAACCTTCACTAATACGCCGCACGGCCACTGCGCAATAAAACCTGAGAAAATCAACGCTCTCGTCTGTCATGCGGATGGCAAACTGCTCAAGGCAGTTTTGCAAAGTGGGTTCCAGTGCCGCCAGCACACCGGAATTCAGCGCTTCTTCTTGTATTAATGGGCTGTCACTGTCCTGCTGGCTGATTTGCCACAGTAAGTCCGTCAGGCATGCCCGCACAGCGGTTTCATCGCCGAACAGTTTCATGCCATGCCGGGGCCTTGCTTCAATCGACAAATTATAGCGAGCCAGCACATCGCGCACTTCCGCCATATCGCCCTGCAACGTTGCCCGGCTGATAAACCATTCATCGGCAAGGTCTTCAAGTTTGAGGGAAAACGCCGAAGTTAAAAACCGCACCAGTAAGTAGTTAACCCGGTCGGCACTGGTGCGGGGAACGCGTAATGGTGCCTGGTGTTGGCTTTGTAACTCACCAAAACGGCCCGGGTCGTTAACCCGCAACTGGTAGCCGGTTCCCCGGCTCAAAATAAATTGCGCGCCATGGCAGGCCAGCAATGTATTCAGTGCCGTAATATCTGCCCTGACTGTGCGGGTGGAGACAGCCAGGCGGCGAGCCAGTTCATCCTGAGGCAGTGCTTCGTTTTCCAGTAAACAAAACAACTGCGCCAGCCGTTGGTTGGGAAATCGCACGTCTGTGTCCTCTGGTGGCACGGGCGCCCCAGTGCGCCCGTGAGTCTGAATAAGGGTTACCCCAGATATTTTTTAACACTGTTGAGCAGGGTACGCACATCCCCAGGACGGGTTTGCCCGGTGTTTTTCTCAATAATGGAACTGTACACGTGCGGAATAATGCGTTTAACACCCGCTTGCAGTGCTATGCCGAGGATGGCCTCAAAATTGTCCAGGTCTATCCCCCCGGTGGGCTCCAGCCAGAAATCCTGGCGTGCGCAGGCCTCTGCAACCGCAATATATTCATCACGGCAGGCTAACCCGCCCATAGGGAAGTATTTCACTGAACTGCCGCCCATATCTTTCAACAATGCAATAGCGGTATCAATGGGCACAATGCCATCCGGTGCCTGGCTGCTGAGTGGCCCGGTTGAGATTTTTACTAACCCGGGTGTGCCTGTGGGGGAAATCAGGCCATTCACTACAGTGTCGTTTTGCCCTAATAATGCTCTGCTGACGGCAACCCCGGTGAACACCTGGTTAACGTGCTGTGGCTGTATCTGGCGAGAGATTTCGCTCACCATGGCCGACTGCCCAGGTGAGCCTGCACCCAGCCCCACCGAAACCGCGTTGTTGATGAGTGATGCATATTCGCGCATGTCTGCCACTGCGTGTTCTGTATCCGGGTAATTTTTGGATAACACGCCAACCAGCACATAACCTTCTGCGGCTTCATAGATATCCACCGCATTCTGGTGGGAACCCGCCAGAACATTCAGGCACACGCGGTCCTGGTAAAAACGTGGGCTCAGGCTCATGCTGTTGTCTCCTTGTTCAGTACAGCGCGAATGCTGTGGAAAATCGTCATTAATTGTTGGGCATCAACACTGCGGACATCGGCTTCGACAATGCCGCTGTTGGCTTTATAACCCCGGAAATAAATAGCGTGTTCGCCTTGTTTGAGTTGCTCCAGCAACTGGCCTGTGGGCAGGCCGGTTACCGCTTCATTGAAGGTCATTTCCGCCCGGGCGATATCCCGGCCAGCCGCATCCCACACCACACGCGCCTGCACGCCATCCAGTTGGTTAAGCGCCTCAATGAAAGGGGACATCTTCGCCACCATTTGCTGCCCGGTTTCGTGCTGTGCATGCAGATATTGTTCAATAGCGCAGGCGAGCCCCAAAATACCTTCTTTGCCCACTTTCATTGCCCGGCCAATCCCCGCAGACTGGCGCTGTACCCAGCCCACCCAGGGTTGCCGGCCAACCACCAGGCCACTGGTTGGCCCTTCCAGGGCTTTAGCCCCACTGTAAATCACCAGATCTGCTCCGGCCTGGTAATAGCAGCGCAGATCTTCCTCTGCTGCGGCGTCCACTATCAGTGGCAACTGATGCTCCCGGGCTACCTGCGCGGCTTCGCTAACAGTCAGCATGCTTTTCTGCACACAGTGGTGCGATTTGATGTACAGCACCGCGGCGGTTTGCGGTGTGATGGCAGCAGCAAGTTGCCGGGCGCTGCATTCGTTGGCGTACCCCGCTTCCACCAGCCTGCCGCCCCCCAGGGCAACCATAGCGCCAACCGGCGCGCCAAAGTTCACGTTATGGCCTTTTGGCAGCACGATTTCGTTATGGGTCAGTGGCGTTTCATGCAGGTGAGTTAACAACCAGTCGTCATCTTTGACCAGTACTGCCGCCACACTTTGTGCTATCCCTGCCGAGGCACAGGACACAATAGTTGCCGCTTCGGTTTCAAGCAGCCGGGCAATGTACTGCCCGGTTTTTTCAACCAGGTCATGCATTTCAAAATAGTGCTGCATACCCTGCGTGACTGCATCAACAACCGCACTGGATGGTGTGGACACGCCCAAAATAGTCATGCGGCCAGATGCATTAATGACCGGTTTAACCTGATATTTCTCATACACTGAAGACATGTTCGGCCTTCCCTTGTTCTGTCAAAAACCATGTTCCTGCCCGCATTGCAGCCAGCGGAACGATGCATTCTGATGCCGCCAGCACACTTTGCTCACTGTCGGTAAGTACCCCCTGGTATGGGCGCACATCGAACAGAGTGAAATCGGCATCCAGCCCTGGTGCTATGCGGCCTTTGCGCGCCAGGCGCAGCCCTTCGGCTGCATGCTGCGTGACGCAGGCCACCACTTGTTCCAGCGTCATGCCAAGCGCAAGGAACTTCGCCATCACCAACGCCAGGCTTTTGACTGGCCCGTCGATACGGTTACGGCAATAGATGTCGGAACTGATGGTGTGCGGCAACAACCCCATGCCGATTGCTTTTTCAGCCACGGCAAAACTGAAGCTCGCAGTGCCGTGCCCGACATCAAAGCGGACACCCCGTTTTAACGCCTGCCGTACTGCGCCGTGCAGCTCACCGGAAGGGGAAAAAATGCGATTTGGCTTGCCGTTAAAACAGTGGGTCAGGATATCGCCCGCAGACAACAGCGCGGCGATTTCATCCAGGTCTGGCGGCGTATTGCCTACATGCACCATCAGAGGCAGGTTGCCATTTTCCTGCTGAATCACTTTTGCCCGCTGCAAAGGTGCAATGCCATTTTCCCCCACCACACTGCTGCTCATGCGGGCTTTCAGCCCGACGATAAAATCCGGGTGGCGTGCTACCGCCAGGCTGACCGCACTGGCATCAATTTTTGCCATATCCGCCAGTTCATTCTGGGTAACCAGCCCCTGGCGCGCGATATTGAGCAGAGCATAAACCTCGGTGACTGCCTCACGGGTCAGTTGCCAAAAGTCATCGATGTCATCGGCTCCTGTACTGCCGGCATCCACCACCGTTGTTACGCCCGTGGCAACTCCCACGCTGTCGGGTTCATCGTGGTAGATGGGGGATTTGGGGTAACAGTGCACATGGCTGTCTATCCACCCGGCACTGAGGAAAAAGCGCCCGCCCAGGGTTACTTCTTGCCGGGCCGGGGTATTAATATTACCGACTTGCGCAATCACCCCCTGGTGAATGGCGATATCAGTAATGCTACCGTCGACCAGGCGAGCCCTGCGCAGGATCATATCGAACATAACTGCTCCTTACGCCAGCAGGCAATGCGCCCACTGGCGTGGTATTTAGCTGATTGCGATAGGGAAAATGGCGCCAAGCACCATGGCACCCAAAATAGCGCCACCGGTAATCGGCTTCTGCCACAGGTAGAACACCAGTGCGCCTGCCAGAGCACCCAGGCCAATAGGAATAGAGGCGCTAATGGCACTCAGAATGATGAGCGGGCCAAGAAAACGGCCAGAGGCATTCCCGGCCCCCATCATGACATCGGCCCCGTAGGTGGAATCGCTTTGGTTAATTGTGAACTTACGCGCCAGGATAATGATGTAGCCAATCGCCAGGCCAAGTACTAACCCTGTAGCCAGTGATGCGGCAAAGTTTGCTACCGGAAACACAATACCGGCACCAAGCAATAAAGCCGGGACACCTAAGCCAACGCCGGTTTGAATTGCCCCGCCGATATCCAGAATCCCCACCAGCGAGCCTTCAATAATGCGGGCAAACAGAAAACTGGCACCAAATGCGGCTACCGCTCCGTAAACCCCGGTATCCATACCTGAGCGCAACATCGACACAAACGCCACTTCATTGAATGCGCCAATACCATACAGGTAATACATGTGTGTTCCGGCGAATACCCCTGCAGATAACAGGCCAACAAAAATAGGGAATGACCAGTCTGCGTACCAAAAACCTTTGTTATCTTCCATTTGCTTTCCCCTTATTTACCGCTCAGCGAGTTATGCAGCAGTTCAAGCCAGTTCGGTGCGCCAAGGCGGAACGACTCAAGGAATTTCAGATCAAATCCGCGGAAGAAGGCACTTAATACAAACAGTGTGATAATCGCCGTCATCATGATTTTGGTGACTTTGTTCCACCCGCTTTCTTCCACACCTTTCCCGACAAGGATGCCCAACACCAGGCCTGGAACCGCATTCCCCATAATCATTTGTGCCAGGCCGCCAAAAATGGTGGCCCATAAGCCCGAGCGTTTTCCGGCATCAATCGCAGCCAGCCAGAAAATAACGGGCATAACGGTATTGACCAGCAGGTTAGCCGCAGGCACCAACACTTTGACTGCCGTTACCTGCAAAGCAGCGGGTACGGCAGATGCCGTAGAGTTAAGAAAGGCAACCACCACCATGCCAACCAGGCCACAGGCAATCGCCATTTTTTTAGGGTTATGCAGGGTTTGGGTGATATCACGGTTTTTTATCATGAGAGCAGCAACACCCCAGTTGGGGATAATGCGGTGGTCAACATCCTGAGTGAATGACCCGGCGGCAACCGAAGAAGCCCATGCGTTAAAGAAAAAACCCAGCCCAAAGGAGAAGTGTGATGCCGGGTCGCCTTCGCAGGCATTCAGTTCACCCAGCGTACGGAATGCCCCCATACCTTGTGTCACCGGTGCATGGAACATACGTGCGGCGCCGGCCCCAACTCCCACACCGACCAGCCCGCCAATAATGAGCGATTTTATTAATATGATGAAAAACATACGTCCTGCCCTTTTTGTTTTTATACACAAGACCTTTCAGGATGCGTAACGGCACAGAAATACCGCTGCGCAGGTGCAGCCAACAAGAAAAACACCTGAAGGATGCCGTGCATAGGTACCGTTTGGGCTCCAGATTGCTGGCGTATGGGCAACCCGTACTCGCCTGAGCACTGGCAATTGTCCGCGCGGGTACTGCGTAACCCGCTGCCTGCACCCCGAATACCCTCGGGTATCACGTTATTTACTGAGCGATAAAATCCACCTGTTCTGGATCTATCGCCGTCACATTGACGGTGACTTCCAGCTCAACGCTGAATGTCCGTCGTTCACGGCGCAGAAAGAAAAACAGAAACGCCTCTTTCCGCACAAACTGGCGGGCGGCAATGACTTTCACATCCTGTGGTTCAATGCGCAGTAATACCTGTGAAGAGCCTTTCAACACCTCACGCTGGATATGGGAAAACGCATCAGAAAAAGCAGCCGCTTTCGAGACGCCCTTTCCCTGCACGCTGACGGTGGTTGTTGATAATTGTTTCATCAGCCGTTGCCGTATTTTTTCTGCCAGGCCTCAACCAGGCGAATACCCAGTTCTTCGATGTCCATAAAACCAAACCCGAGGACATTGCAGCCTTCTTTAATTGCGGTGACGCCTTCATCCACTGAGCGCATGCCGTATTTGGCTTTGTAACCATGTTTATTCTGGGCTGTAATTGCCCCGGCACCGCCACTGCCACAAAACGAGATGCCAAAGGTTGCCTGTTCAGCTTTCATGACATCACCCAGTTTCATATCAGCTGCGACACCCGGTACCACAACCGCGCGCCCACCCGCTTTTTCCACACCTGCTGCAACCTTCTGCCCTTTTCCCAGGCGGTCGCCAATAACCACTGTAATTTGTTCCACTGTGCGCTCCTTAACTGACACCGTTTTCTTTTGCTACTGCGAAATGGACAGATAACAACCAGACTTCTTCCTGGGGTAAGTTGCCGAAGATATCGACCACTGTTTTAGCCAGTTGCATTGCCGGTTGCGGGATCTCATCAAACAAACTGGCGTCCACTTCGGGCAACGGTTCGCCGCTTACTGAGCGCCACGCCATGGCCCGAAGATGCGACACCAGCATTTGTTGCTGCACTGGCGTCGGAAAAATTCCTTTTTCTGCCAGCAACTGCTCTACCTGGCGTAGTACCTGCCCGGCCAGCGCCGCAGCATGTTCTTCCTGAGAAGCCCCCGTATTCAGGGCCATTTTGTTATCCACGCGACTTACCTTGATTCATTGAGATGCTATTAAGCTATCGCGCGCGTGCGGGGGTTTGTAGCAAGTTGTTTTCCACTTCAAAGTGGAAAAACAGCGGCAGGGAGTGATCTGTTTCGCATTACGCCATAACGATAAACAAAAACACTGGCAGCCAGCCTCTGGCAGGCATGAAGCATGGGGGAAAGCAGGAAAAACAGAGAAGAGGCAAACAAAATGCCCCGGTAAACCGGGGCACTATAATAAGACGGGCTTATCTTTCAGCTCATTGAGGCTGGCTAATAAACAAAGGATTAGCGGTATTTCTTATGGTAAGTATTGCGGGTTTGTTTGAAGTTTTCCGCGGCAGCCTGCGCCTCTTTCACTTTGCCTTCATCTGCCAGTTTCAGCGCGCCGTCAATCTGGCCAACCAGCATATCCAGCCCATGGCGGTAATCTTTCATTTCCGGGCTGTCGCTGGCTTTACCATCCAGTTTTTCCGGTGTGGACTTTTTCGCGTCTTCTGCTGCCTGGCGCATATTGGTCAGTGCCGTTTTAAGTTCACCGGCATCTTTGGTGCTCATCACGGTTTTATAGTTTTGGGCCAGAGTGTCCATATCTACGCCAAGGTCTTCCGCCAGTACCGAAGTACTTACCAAAGAGAATGAACAGGCCGCTAACAGGGCTAACAGTGTTTTACGCATTGGCTCACCTTTTTTATAAAGGGTGCGGCAGGTCGCACCCGAAAACATTACTGACCGGCGATTTTCATTTCCGGCAGTAATACCGAACCGCATTGAATATTACTTCGGGTCTCAATATCGTCACCAATGGTGACCATATTGCGCCACATATCTTTTAAATTACCGGCAATAGTGATTTCACTCACCGGGTACTGAATTTCACCATTTTCTACCCAGAAACCGGAAGCGCCACGGGAATAATCACCGGTAATACCGCTGACACCCTGGCCCATCAGTTCCGTTACCACCAGGCCGGTGCCCATCTCTTTGAGTAACTGCTCAAAGCTCAGGCCTCGGCCAGCAATACGCCAGTTATGAATCCCGCCTGCATGGCCCGTGCTGTGCAGGCCCAGTTTCCGGGCTGCGTAGCTGGTCAGAAGCCACTGTTGCAACACGCCATCTTTTACAATATCGCGCCGGGTGGTACGCACCCCTTCACCATCATAAGGGGAAGACGCCAGCCCTTTTAACAGGTGCGGGTGCTCTTCAATAGTCAGCCATTCTGGCAGGATTTGCTGGCCCAGAGAGTCCAGCAAGAAAGTGGATTTCCGGTACACCGCACCGCCACTGATTGCCCCTACCAGGTGACCAAACAGGCCAGTTGCCGCTTCTGCGGCAAAAATAACAGGCGCTTTCATGGTAGATAGTTTTCGCGGAGATAAGCGTGATAAAGTGCGTTTTGCACACTCTT
The DNA here is from genome assembly GCF_000705335.1 of Mangrovibacter sp. MFB070. NCBI lineage: Bacteria > Pseudomonadati > Pseudomonadota > Gammaproteobacteria > Enterobacterales > Enterobacteriaceae > Mangrovibacter > Mangrovibacter sp. MFB070. Next base: position 13,920 of record NZ_JJMI01000043.1, on the reverse strand, counting down.
CACCCACCCACTCGGGTGATTCCAGGTCGCTCATTTCGCGGCCAATAGAATAGGCATAATCCCGCTCCATACTGCCGTTGGCCTCGCCAATTACGCAGCTGGATAAAGAGTGGCGGCTGGAGCAATAGCTCTGCAGCATGCCGTGGCTGTTACCAAATACTTTGATGCCGTAGTGGCTGTTAAAGCTGCCGCCTTCGGTGTTGGTTATACGTTTGTCGGCCTGTAGCGCAGACTGTTCTGCGCGGGCAGCCAGGCTGATAGCCTGCTCCGGAGAAATTTCCGCCGGGTGGAATAAGTCCAGATCCGGGGCTTCAAATGCCAGCAACTCTTTTTCCGCCACACCAGCGCACGGGTCTGGCGAGGTATACCGTGCGATATCCACCGCCGCCTGCACTGTGCGGGCAATCGCCTCTTTGCTCAAATCCGTAGAGGAAGCGCTACCTTTACGGTTTTGCGAATACACCGTGATTCCCAGCGCACCATCGCTGTTAAACTCTACGTTTTCGACTTCGCCGTAACGGGTGCTTACGCTGATACCCGTCGTTTTACTGACTGCGACCTCTGCGCCATCCGCCTTACCGGAGGCGAGTTCCAGCGCATGGGCTACCGCTTCTTCCAGTGCTTTACGTTGTTGTGCAACTTGAGTGATTACTTTCATCGCCAATGCCATAATGTAAGGTAAGTTAATTGACAGTCTAACAGAGAACCATTTCGCAGTGCGCACCTTAACTGGTAGTATTAGCCTCTTTTTAAGGAGCCTGATATGACAAAACAGCCTGAAGACTGGCTCGATGACGTCCCCGATAGCCAAAACGAAGAGGACGAAGATGATGAAATTATCTGGGTCAGCAAGAGTGAAATTAAGCGCGACGCAGAAGAGCTGAAACGTCTCGGCGTTGAGTTAACTGAACTTGGCAAAAACGCGCTGGATAAAATCCCACTGGACCAGGACCTGCGTGCTGCAGTGGAACTGGCACAACGGATCAAGAAAGAAGGCCGTCGCCGCCAAATCCAGTTGATTGGGAAAATGCTGCGCCAGCGTGATGTGGACCCGATTCGCCAGGCGCTTGATAAGCTGAAAAACCGCCACAACCAACAGGTTGTTGTGTTTCACAAGCTGGAAAGCCTGCGCGACCAGTTGATTACTGGTGGCGATGAAGCCATTGAAGAAGTACTGCGCCTGTATCCGGATGCTGACCGTCAGCAATTACGTTCCCTGGCGCGTAATGCCAAGAAAGAAGTTGCTGGCAATAAACCGCCCAAATCCAGCCGCCTGATCTTTCAATACTTGCGCGATCTGGCCGAAAACCAGGATTAATCTTCCGGCTGCCATTCCTGATGGCAGCCAGTTTTATTCACCATCCCCATGGCGGCCTGTTGGTTGCTGCTTTTTGCTATGCCTGCTGCCAGTATTTCTCACTCTACTCATATTGCAGCCCTGCCACTTATGCCCCGGGTACTCCCCTGTACCGGCATACTTTTCTGACCAGCCTTCAGGTGCTGAATTATATTTCCGACTCCAAAAGCTGAATCGTTACAACAAAACAGATTAAACAACGCAAAATTAAAGCAACAGATCAGTTGTTACATCGTAAATTCAGATCCACATCCCATTTATTTACATAAAATAACACTTAATACTGTGAATTGAAGAGGATCACATTTTCTTGTTACCCGAGAAATTAGTCTTTGCTGAAACAAACATAATCGATTCAGCAAAAAGGATGTTCCGATGAAAAAAGCTCTGATCCTCTCTACCCTCGCGTTACTGATTTCAGGACAAGTGGCAGCCAAAACCTGGGTGCTGACAGACACTGAAAGCAATACAGAACAAGGGAACTGGCATATTTCCAGCCATCAGCTGAACATAAAATCATCTCCGTTCAGCATTGAACAAACCGTGCTGCATGGCGGCAAGCAGGAAGGCAGTAAACTGCTGGTTATCAAAAGCCAAAATGGCCTGACTATTACCCTGATCCCCACCCGGGGCATGGATATTCTGCATGTGGAAGGGTTTGGCGTGCGGATGGGCTGGGATTCCCCGGTTAAAGAGGTGGTCAACCCGGCGTACATGAATCTGGAAAGCCGTAACGGGCTGGGCTGGCTGGAAGGGTTTAATGAAATGATGGTGCGTTGCGGTTATGAATGGACCGGGCACCCCGGCACAGCTGATGGCCAGCTGTACACCCTGCACGGCAAAGCGGGGAATACACCGGCGTCTAAAGTGGAAGTGAGCGTAAGCGACAGCGCACCTTATACCATTACTGTACGCGGCTTACTGAAAGAGAGCACCTTTAAAAAAGCCGATTTGCAGACCCAAACAGAATTGCAATATGTCCCGGGCAGCAGCCAGTTCAGCATTCATGACGTACTGACCAATAAAGGTGATTACGACCATGATTACCAGATAATCTATCACAGTAACTTTGGTCAGCCGATTCTGGAAGAAGGCGCACAGTTCCTCGCGCCCATCGCGCAAATCAGCCCGTTTAATGACTATGCGAAAAAAGGCCTGAGCACCTGGCAAACCTATGCCGGACCAACCAAAGGCTTTGACGAGATGGTGTTTAATATTGCTCCACTGTCTGGAGCCAACCACCAGACACTGGCTGCGGTGGTGAATAAAGCGGGCAACAAAGGTGCCGCCATTCACTTTAATACCACACAACTTCCGGTTCTGACACTGTGGAAAAATACCGATACGCTGAAACAAGGTTATGTGACCGGCATTGAGCCTGGCACCAGCTATGCCTACCCGGTAACCATTGAACGTGAACAGAAACGTGTGAAACAACTGGCACCAGGCCAGAGCGCACACTTTGATTTAACCTACCAACTGCTGCACTCCGCAAACGACGTAAACCAGATTAAACAGGATATCGCCACGATTCAGGGTGACCAGAAAGTAGAGGAAGTCAGCACACCGATGGCTAAGGAGTAAGACTGCCTTGCCCGCAGGGATGCGGGCTCTCCGACTGAGTCAGATTATTTAGCTCTGATTACAGGCAAGTGTCACCGGGCAAAGCAACAGTGTGGTCATTCCCGGATCCAAAACCCGGGCACCCGGTGCAATAACAGGCACCCCGAAAGCTGCCTGTCTTACGCAATTATTCCCCACTCACAATGATTCGGCGGTATGACGTGAGCGAAGGCGTCCCCGTGTCTGTCACTGCCAAAATAATGTGTTCTGTTCCAGGGCTATGAATTTTCACACTCGCTTCACGGCCACTTTGCTGAGTTATCTGTAGCACTGCAGGTGCACTGAGGTAGTCCTCTCCACGCACGCCCTGAACCAGTTTACTGTCTATCTGTTTTGAAACAGCGGAAGTCGCTTCCGGATAGGTAAACCACTTATAGCTTAGGGAATCGCCATCTGGGTCGTGAGTGCCTTCAGCCGTGAGTTGTACTGTGGAGCCAACTTTCCCGGTAATAAATAATGGCTGCTGCCCCGATACACCGTTCACTACCACCACTGGATTATGGTTAGCGTGCTTGAAATCCTTAATGGTCCAGTCCATACGGGCAGCAAAGTCATGCTGAAAGGCTTCACGCCAGCGCCAGATAGTCGCCTGATTAGAGGTATATTGGTGCCCATCCGTACCCTTTACTGTATCCGCGCCATTGGGGTTACCCGGGAAAAAATCTCCACCGCTGGTCCAGACAGGATGCGGTTCATTTTGAGGAGTGCGCACAATGTACCGCCCACCCCAACCACCCCAACCGGGATTCATTTCACTACCAAGTCCATTGCGAATTAACCCAAGGAATGAAGGTGTATCTCCTTCCATTATGAAGGCATACTGGAGATAACCTTTTCCCATTGGTCCTTTGCTGCGGATATTCTTATCCAGCCATGACTGCGAAACCGTTGTAAAGTCGGCACCCGCCCCATTCCGGTAGTAACGGTCTCCACTGATGCCGGTCCAGGTTGCACGTGAGTAATCCTCCCCTTGTTGGTTTGAAGGATCCACAATCCAGGTGATATTCGGGTAATGTACCCGCACCCAATGCCCGGCGTCATCCTGGTCGGAAATCGAGTAAACAATAAGGTTTTTCGTTAGCGTAACAACGTTACCTGCCTGATGCCGGGCAGACAGATCCGTCAGTGCCTGTGCCAGCGTGTTGGCGCCACCCCACAACGTGATATACAACGGTTTCTTGCTATCCGTTGAGCGTTCAATGGCTTTCGCCAGCAATTCAGAACCTGCTGAGGATTTCCCTGGCCCTACATCAGCCATTCCATAACCGCTCTGGCCTGACGCGATAAGTGATTTAAGTTGCGCAGCACTGGGATAATCAGGTTTATGTTTAAGTAAATTAGGTTGCACTTCAGCGTAGTGGCTGAGAACCAGTTCCATTTTTTCCGGGCTCACTTTACTGCGCTGCCAGGTGGATGTAGTGGCCACCAGCCCTTCAATATTCATTTCATTGCTGTATAGCAAAAAGCGAGTCAGAGACATCTGGTCGTCAGGTTCATTACCAATATCGGATAACACAAATACACGCGGTTTATCCTGCCAGGGGATGACTTTGGCAGCCATTGAGTGAACAGATTCCGCAGAAATAGCATTGAAGGGGAAGGCGAAGGTTGCAGCAAGCGTTAGCGCTGCGGCTATATACTGGCGTTTCATTTTTATCCTTGTTACCTCTGTTGATGATGATTCAACTTAGTTAACACAGGAAACAAAGTAAAAAAAAATGCTCCTGAAATGGTATTGGGATCACATAAACACTTATGTTATCAGTGTGGTAATGGCATCGGAACTCAGCCGAATTAACCCTTTCATACTGTAATAGCGCTGAGTTTTAATGTAGCGCAACTGGATATTCTTAATATGAGGGTCAGGGTGACTGGCTAACTGTTGTTCAATTTGGGAAATAAAGTTTGCAGGAACATCGTCAAAAAACTCACCAGTCAAAATCACATGTTTAATATTGTGAACTGTGGCCGTACAGTAAATGGCAAACAGTAAGGCATCAATGCTGGTGGTAATTTGTTGGCCATCAGGAGCCTCTGCAAAGGCAGTTTCGAGCCCCCCCGGATAAGGCAGGTGTACTATTTCAGGATAAAAACCGTTGTCACCAAATACGGGCTTTCCATCAATCCAGTAGCCAAACCCAAGGCTGCCAAACCCCGGCATTAAGGCAATCCACGAACCTTTGAGCCCTTTCTGCTTACCCAACAAATAGCTGGAACACCAGGCAATATTGACCACTGAAACACTTAGCCCGGTAACAGCCATTACCTGGTTGCGCAGCGAGATATTATCCTGCGTAAATGTAGGGCTCCACCGGACGACGCCGGTATCCTGCTCAATGCCTCCCTGCAATGCGATGCTGATATGTTTAAGTTGACCGGAGTTTATCCCCGCAGACAAACAAACCGATGACACCAGTTCATTGACTTTACTGGCAAATGCTTCTGAGGAAACAGGTTCACTAAACAGATATTGTGTGGCAGAAACGCTTTTCTCCCCGGTATTATAATCATCCAGTGAGGCTTCAAGACTCAGAGCCCTGACCATAATATTGAGGCTGTAATAGTGGCGCTTTTTTACCGTCAGCAAAGTCCTGGGGCGGCCACCGCCTGAGCTCTGCTGTTCGGTCTGTTCAATAATGCCTTCATTAAGCAGCACATTGGTAAGCTTGGTGATATAAGGGCGTGTCACTTCAAGCTGTTGAGCAAGTGAAATGCGTGATTCGGGTGAACTGTGCAAAATATTCAGCAATTGATGCCTGAAGTTCATAACGTCCTCAAATAGAAATAGCGCAATAAGATATAGGCAATTCGCCTATGGTTAGCTTTTTCAAAAAAAAATGAAAGCAATTGATTTGCTTTATCCCGGCAAGATTCACACCCTGTTCCACGCCATATGGCTACTGAACAGGCATTGATAAGACAGGTCTTAAGCAAAAACTACGTATCGCCGGGACTCAGATTTAACCGGCCCAGGTTCAAATAACTGGTCGCGCGCATTTCTCAGAATGAATACAGCACACCCAATGTAGTTCCCACTTCATTGCGGCGGGATACAATTTGGCTGTCTGCAGCATGGGAGCCCAGCCACTGGTAATCGACACTGACCAGAACTCCCCACTGCTCAGTTAGCTGGTGCTCCCATGTCAGGCTGGTATCCACACCGTAAAACCCGCCGGGCGCTGAATAGAATGAGTAACCTGAACGGCGGCTCTGCCTGATGTTGACCCCATAGTTCGTATTCATGTAACGGCTATCGCCAAATAAGGCCGCTGAGCTTAATGCAACCGTGTCCGTGCTTGTCTGCCAGGGAACCAGCGTGACAGAAGTCTGGTAACTCACGCCCTGGCTTTCGCTCAGAGGCAGAGTAGCCTTGCCTTCCAGAGTCAACCAGGAAGTGACTGACCAGCCAACCGCAATGGCTGTATTCACTGCCGGGTTGATGTTCCCCATCCCTTTCAGTTTGTCACTACCATCCCGCCAGAGGGAATTACGTTCTGAACGCCCCAGGTTGTACCCCAGTGTATGCTCCAGCCAGAGCCCATTGTCACTTTGCAGGTCGTATCCCACGCCTTTCTCTGAATCCAGAAAGAATGCGCCATCACGGGCCTGTACAACAGGAACCACCTGCCAGTTACGTTTGTCTGAGCCACTGTAACGGGGGGTATTTTGCCCGGCGATGCCAATTGAAAGGCTGCGCTGCGCAGGGCTGGTGTCGTCGGCACGTACTGCCGTTGCTGTGCCTGTGAGAGCGAGACAGGCCATATACAACTTCAGTTTTCTGGCTATCATTGTGGCTTCTCCGTACCTGTATTGTTAACGGGCCATTGTCAGGGTGGCCGGGTGTGCCAGTGAATATACGGAGGCAGTGTCAGTAAACTGTCAGGGGTTTATTAAGAAACGGTCAAGGCGGTCTGAATGTCCGGAAAACGAATACTGATTATTGAAGATGATACAGATGCGGCAGATGTGTTAAGTGCATATTTACGGCGAGAAAACTACGAAGTGAGTGTTGCGGGTGATGGGTTGTCTGGCCTGGACATGAGCCAACAGTTGCGCCCTGACCTTATATTGCTTGATGTGATGTTGCCAGGCCTGAATGGCACAGAAGTGCTGGCAGCAATACGGCGCAAAAGTACCACGCCCGTCATTATGGTGACCGCTATGGGCGATGCGCCAGATAAAATTGGTGCATTGCGATACGGGGCAGATGACTACGTGGTCAAGCCTTATAACCCAGGAGAAGTGGTTGCACGCGTGCAGGCAGTTTTGCGGCGGGTATTCCGGGAGCCGGAAATACAGTTATTGCGCTGGCAGACACTGGAAGTTGACACCTCGATGATGACAGCAGGAGTGCGTGGCAACGACGGAAAGCTGGGGTTGATTGATTTGACACCAACAGAATTCAGCTTACTCACGGTATTGATGGGGGCACCCGTTCGTCCTTTTTCACGCCAGGATTTGCTGGAGCGTTGCCTGCCAGAGAGCGATGCTCTGGAACGAGCAGTGGATACGCACATTTATAACCTGCGTAAAAAACTGGAAGCTGCCGGCATTTCTGACGTACTGGTCAATGTGCGTGGTATTGGTTACCGGTTCCGTCAGCCATGAAAACTTTACAGCAACAGACATTATGGCGCTGGATCTGCGTGCGGGTACTGGCACTGGCTGTGGGTTCCGTTGTGGTTATTGCCTTATGCATGTGGTTACGTTACGCCATTGAAAATATCTGGATACTGCACCATATGCCTGCGGATTTGCGTAATGAGTTTGTGCAGTTACGCTCGCACCCGGAAGCCAACCCTGCTCGTTTCCATGAGATTATTGATGCATGGTGGGGAATAAGCTATTCCGACCCGTCGATAGCCTCAGCCGACTGGCTGACTGTCGGGCTGCTGGTCGTGGTCATCATTCCTTTCATCGTGTTTTTTGGGCTACGTTCCGCCCGGCCACTCTCTGTGCAGTTTAGCCACCTGGCAGCGGCGGCGGGTTCAGTCTCTGCAGGTAATTTCAGCACACGGGCAGCACAGGTTGACGGGGCTCCGTTGGAAATGTCCCGATTTACCCAAAACTTCAACGCGATGATGCAGCAACTGGCACGCTATGAACGCGAACTAAGGGCTTCGCATGTTGCAATGGCTCATGAACTGCGTTCACCGCTTACTGCCGCTATTGGGCGATTGCAGGGAATGATCGACGGCGTATTTACTCCTGAGCCCAGACAACTGGAAATGGTGATGAAGCAACTCCAGTTGCTTAGCCGCCTGACTGATGAATTACACTTGTTATCACTGGCGGATGCGGGCCAGCTCAGTCTGCATAAATCGGTAACAGACCTCGCCGGGTTACTGCATGAAAAAGCGGCATGGCTGGCGCCACAGGCGCAGAGTGCCGGTATGGCGCTGCATGTTATCGCTGATACTCCCTGCCCTTGTGAAGTTGACGCCGTCCGCCTCGGCCAGGTTGTGACTATCGTAATGGAAAACGCGCTGCGGTACGCCTCTGAGGGCGGCTCACTGACTGCGTCAGTGCGGAAAACACCAGGCGGGTATGCAATGGCGTTTAGTGATCAAGGCCCGGGTGTGGCAGCCGAATTTCTGCCAGTGATGTTTGACCGTTTTACACGCGGCGAGTCATCACGGGCGCGGCACTCCGGCGGTAGTGGCCTTGGCCTGTCGATTGCGCGAGCTATCTGTTTGGCTCATGGCGGCGCTATCCATGCAGCGCAAGGTGCCGATAAAGGTCTGGTTATCACCATCACGCTTCCTGCCAATAATTCAGTTGTCTTGACACGTTCCTGACAGATTGCGGGGGTAAATCCTGACAGTGTTTCGGTGTAATGGCCGGAATATCATTCAGGAGCCCCGCCATGACGGATAATATTCCTGACCTGCCCGACTATGTTCGGCAGGTTTTTTACCACCTGTTTGCACCAAACCGGTTGCCTCTGCTGGGATACAGTCTTCTTGTATTGCTCCCGCTTGCGTTACTGCTCACAGCCTGTGGCGGAAAACCCGAGAAGCCGGTGGTGGTTCCGCGCCCGGTGCGCACCATCACGGCTCCTGCGGCATCCGGGCCCGGCGAGTTTATGCAGACCGGGGAAATCCACCCTCATGATGAACTGCCACTCGGGTTTCGCCAGGATGGCCGCCTTTTGGCTCGGCTGGTAGATGTGGGCGACCGGGTGAAAACCGGGCAATTGCTGGCAACACAGGAAAGCTCCGTGCAACAAAACCAACTCAACAGCGCGCGTTCCAGCCTGGAGAGTTCGCTTGCTGCGGAGCACCTGGCCGCACTGAATTTACAACGCATGAAACAACTCATGCCCTCTGGCGCCATTGCGCGTGTTCAGTTTGATACTGCACAGTCAGAGTGGTTATCGGCCGTTTCACGCCGCAAAAGCAGTGAAGCGGAGCTGAAAACAGCGCAGGAATACCTTGGCTGGGCACAACTCAGAGCACCTGCAGCCGGTATTATCACTCAGGTTGATGCACAACCGGGGCAAGTACTTAGTGCCGGGCAAACCGTACTGACACTCGCGGCAGGAGACACCCTTGATGCCATTATCAATGTGGCCAATCCACAATTGTTTGAACAGCGCCATGGTGATTTTAGTGTTGCACTGGTGAGTGATCCTTCAGTTCACGCCCGTGGTATTTTGCGAGATATCAGCCCACAAGCAGATCCACAAACCCGGACCTGGCGGGTTCGTATCCAACTGATAAACCCGCCGCAGGGAATGGCGCTGGGGGCCAGTGTACAGGTCCGCCTGCCTGACTCCGGGCCTGCACTGATTTCACTCCCGGCATCTTCGCTGGCAAGAATTAACGGTGAACCAGCTGTATTCGTGGTGGACCAGGCAACCCACCAGTTGGTGCTCAGACCAATAAAACTGGGAGGATATACCGCAAACACAATTTTGGTATCCGGCGGTGTTACCCCAGGAGATGCCGTTGTCACTGCGGGTGTCAGTAAACTACGGCAAGGAGAAAAGGTTGCTCCCGGGGAGGGAATTGAATGAGCAGGCCCCCGGAAAAATTAACCTTCAATTTGTCTGCATGGGCACTGAATAACCAGCAACTCGTGGCATTTTTCATGCTGCTGGTCATGGTGTGCGGCATCCTGAGCTATGAGCATTTACCTCGCAATGAAGACCCTGCGTTCACCATTAAAACCGCGGTCGTCTCGGCAACATGGCCGGGAGCAAATGTCGAGGACACAGTGAATCTGGTGACTAATACGCTGGAGGAAAAATTACAGGAGATCCCACATCTGGATTACGTTGAAAGCGACACTCATGCAGGTAAATCAGTGATATTTGTCAACCTGCGGGATGATACGCCGCCGAGTCAGGTAGCCGGAATATGGTACCAGGTACGTAAAAAGATGCAGGATATTGCGTCTTCTTTGCCAGAAGGCGTTCAGGGCCCTGTGGTGGATGATGAATTTGACGATACCTGGGGCACCATTTATGGCTTTACTGCTGAGGGTTTTACCCCCCGTGAACTGCGTGACCGGGTGGAGGCAATTCGCCGCCGGCTAATCTCCGTGCCGGATATCGGTAAAATTCACCTTATTGGCGAACAAGACGAACAGTGGGTTATTGCCTTTTCCCCCAAAAAACTGGCGGGAATGGGAATTGGACTGCAGCAAGTCAGTGATGCCCTGAGTGCACAGAATGCCGTCCAGCCTGCGGGTGTTTTGCGCACAGACCACGAAAACATCGCCCTGCACGTCAGTGGGGCGCTAACTACAGCAGATAGCCTGCGGGCCATCACGCTACACATAAATGATCGTTATATTCCACTGACAGACATTGCCACTATTCACCTGGAAAATACCGAACCACCTGAACCCACCTTCCGGGTCAATGGTAAGCCCGCTATTGGGCTGGCAATTTCTATGGTTTCAGGCGGTAACCTTCTGGCATTCGGCAATGCGCTGAATACACGCATGACCCGGCTCAGCGAACAATTGCCCCGGGGCATTGAAATGGTCAAAGTTGCCGACCAGTCTGCAGTGGTTACCCAGGCTATTCATGGGTTTGTCAGAGTTCTTGTTGAAGCGATTATTATCGTACTTGCAGTTTCATTTGTATCACTTGGACTGCGCGCCGGGCTGGTTGTTGCCACCGCAATACCATTAGTACTGGCACTGACATTTACCGGGATGATGCTGGCGGGTATTGGCTTACAGCGCATCTCACTTGGTGCGCTCATCATTGCTCTTGGGCTACTGGTTGATGACGCTATGATAACCGTTGAAACAATGGTCACTCGCCTGGAAATGGGAGACACTCGCAAGGAAGCCGCTTCCTGTGCGTTTAAAACCACCGCATTCCCGATGCTGACTGGAACACTGGTGATGATAGCCGGGTTTATTCCTGTCGGTTTTGCTGCATCGAGTGCAGGGGAGTACTGCTTTACGCTGTTCGCGGTGATGCTAATCGCTTTGTTGTGCTCCTGGGTTGTCGCCATTGTGTTCTCACCGCTGATTGGCGTGAGGATCTTACCGGCAAAAATCAGTTCACAGCATTCATCCCATTCCGGTGGAAGGCTCCGGCGTGGCTACCACCAACTATTGTGCTGTGTATTGCGACACCGGGTAATCACTATCGGCGCAGCCCTTATGCTGCTGGGTCTGGCTGCTTATGGTGCCACTTTTATGCAGGGTGAATTCTTTCCAGCTTCCGACCGGCCAGAGTTACTGGTCAGCCTGACGTTACCGGCAAATGCATCACAAACGGAAACCGCCCGGCAGACTGAACGGCTGGAAAAGGTGTTAATACATAATCCTGATGTGGATCATTTCTCCAGTTATGTAGGTTCTGGTGCTGTGCGGTTTTATCTGCCGATGGATGTTTTGTTGGATAACGAAAATACCGCTCAGTTGGTTATTGTGGCGAAAGATCTCAAGGCCCGGGACCGGTTACGAAAATACCTGCAAACACTGCTATCCCAGTCGTTCAGCGATATCACTACCCGTGTTTCCCCACTGGAATTAGGCCCGCCGGTTGGCTGGCCGGTGAAATACCGAATAACCGGCCCGGAATACGCCAAAGTTCAGGTGATTGCCCATCAACTGGCTTCTGTTCTGGGCAACAGCCCTTATACTCGTGAAGTTAACCTTACTGCGGGTGAACCGGAACGGGTCATTACCGTACAAATTAATCAAACCGCCGCCCGGGCCGCAGGTGTTTCCTCGCAGAGTATTGCCCAAACACTGCAGACCATTTGGTCTGGTAGTGAAGTGACAACCTTACGTTCCCGCAACAGGTTGCAAGGCGTAGTGCTAAGAGCCAGTGATGCTGAACGCCAGGATATTGCGACATTGTCTGGCCTGTTGCTGACAAATGAGCAAGGGGAGAAGATTCCGCTCAGCCAGGTTGCGACACTGGCATGGGGAGTGGAAGACCCGGTTATCTGGCGACGCCAGCAACTGCCTTTTATCACCGTTCAGACTGACCTGGCCCCGGGCATGCGAGCAGAAACTGTGTCACAACGGCTGAAGCCACAAGTTGACCACTTGCGAGCCACATTACCAGATGGCTACCAGATTGAAGAAGGCGGAGTGGTGGCCGAATCGGATAAAGGCAATCGTTCCGTTTATGCTGTGTTGCCAGTGACCTTAGTTGTGATGCTGATTTTGCTGATGATACAGCTCCAGCGTTTTTCCCGGATGCTTCTGGCGCTATTGATGGCACCTTTCGGCCTTATTGGTATTGTTCTGGCAATGCTGCCAGCCGGTATACCAATGGGGTTTGTTGCACTACTGGGCGTTATCGCTTTGGCAGGGATGATAATCCGCAATGCGGTTATTCTGATCAGTGAGGCAGACAGTAACCTGCAAAAAGGTATGGAGTTTGATACTGCGATTATTGCGGCAGCAGAACACCGTGCCCGGCCAATTCTGCTAACTGCCTGCGCTGCAATCCTGGGTATGTTGCCAATTTCTGAACAAGTATTCTGGGGGCCGATGGCCTATGCCATCATCGGCGGCTTGCTGGTCGCGACACTGGTCACTCTGACAGTATTACCTGCCGCACTGAGTATGGTCATGCAAGGAGAATACCCTGTCACAGCACAATGATCTGCCAGTACTGAGCCAGTTGCGCACCGTGTCCATCGCTCTGCTTTCTCTCACCAACTGCCCCCTGCATGCTCACAGCAAAAAACATTAGAAAGATATACCGGACACAGGACTTACAGCCACTCAGCACAGCACAAAAATCCCCGCTACTTGCAGCGAGGCCTGCTCGCGTAAGACCGGTGAACCGCAGGCTGACTGCCCGGAGGTGAACGCAGTGCGCAGCACCGGTCGCCAGCGAAAACGGGGATTGCAAAGGGGGCGAGCCCCCTTTAGCCCGTTCACTGGCTGTGAAGCCACATTAAGCGCATCACTTCCGGTGAACGGAACTTTCACCACTGTAACAATAATCTGCCAGCACAGAGCAAATTGCGCGCCGTGTCAGCCACACTGATTTTTCTCACCAACTGCGCCCGGCGCCCGCAGGGGGCACTGGCCCCCTGCACCCCCTTTTGTGGCCGGCAAAATCGCCGCTACGCGGACATTCGGCTTACCCCGGCGGCCTGTTCGGGTACCGCTCCGAGTCGGCTTCCTGCCTCCCGTCGCTCTGCCTGCGTCCTGCAGGCAGCCCCGGCCCGCCAGGCACGCCTCAACGATTTAGAGGCCACACCCCACACCCGCCTGTAATATCTCAGCAAAAATCAAAAAGAACAGACAATGCACAAATCCCCCAGCCACACCACACAACACAAAAATCCCCGCTACTTGCAGCGAGGGTTGTGTCGCGTAAGACCGGTGAACCGCAGAAAGGAAGACAAGGTTATTCCGCCCGGACGGCGGAATAAGGCGAACCGAGGCATGGATGCCGAGTCGAGCCGGCCGCAGGCTGACTGCCCGGAGGTGAACGCAGTGCGCAG
>NZ_JJMI01000042.1:0-114515 GCF_000705335.1 Mangrovibacter sp. MFB070 | reverse complement strand
CGCTCGACTTGCATGTGTTAGGCCTGCCGCCAGCGTTCAATCTGAGCCATGATCAAACTCTTCAATTTAAAGTTTGATGCTCAAAGAATTAAACTGTTTATTCGTAATGAATTAACTGTTAGTCACTCTTTAAGACTTGATAATTTTTAGCGTCTTTCGACGTTAAGATATCAGTGCTTATGAGTGCCCACACAGATTGTCTGATAAATTGTTAAAGAGCGTTGCCACCGTATTTCCGGGTGGCGCGGGCTGCGTATATTACGCTTTCCCGCTGCAGAGTCAAGCATTTATTTTCACTTAACTTTGCCTGACAGGCCGGTTTGTTTGCCGTTGTGCCGTGTCAGTGGAGGCGCATTATAGGGACTCTTCTCAGACAGGCAAGTAAAAATTTAAAAAAATTTACTAACCGCATTTTTTTTCACCATACCGATGGGAAATTCAGCAAATATGCTGTTATTTGCTGAATTAAACACCATGAAAGAGTCGCGAGTGGCATACTAAAGCAGTCAAAACGCCTGAGGATTACCCCGCATGTCACTGAATGCACAACAACTGGCGGCCCAAAAGAACCTTTCCTGGGTACTGGCCGAGAAATTAGCCCGCAAAATACTGACTGGCGAGTATGAGTCAGGGTCTATTTTACCTGGCGAAATGGAGTTAGGTGAACTGTACAGCGTCAGCCGAACGGCAGTGCGTGAAGCTGTAAAAACCCTGGCTGCAAAAGGGATGGTGCTTCCCAGACCACGTATTGGTACGCGTGTTATGCCCCGCAGCAACTGGAACTTCCTCGATAAAGAATTACTCACCTGGTGGATGACCCAGGATAACTTCAGTGAAATAGTTAATTACTTCCTGATAATGCGTAATAGCCTTGAACCCCAGGCCTGTGCACTGGCGGCAAGTAATGGTACCGGTGAGCAAAAAGCCCGCCTGGCATCAACAATGGAAGATATGAAAGCACTACGAACTAAATATGATCGCGAAATATGGGTAGATATAGATACTACTTACCACGAACAAATTTACATCATGAGCGGAAATCCATTTCTTTCTTCTTTTGCGAACCTGTTCAGGTCTGTTTATTACAACTATTTTTCTTCTATTGCTCACAATGAAGTTATCAAGCTCGACAGCCATCAGGCTATTGTCGATGCAATCATAAAGGGCGACAGCCAACAGGCGTTCATTGCCTGCCAGGCATTGCTGGCTGAAGATAAATAACCACACACCAGGCGTACAAACAGGATTGGTATGCTCCATAAAGCCCGAAGCATGTCTGGCCTGCCATGGATAGCCGCGATGGCTTTCTTTATGCAGGCGCTTGACGCAACTATCTTAAACACAGCGCTTCCGGCTATTGCTCACAGCCTGAATCGTTCTCCCCTGGCAATGCAATCGGCGATTATCAGTTACACGCTGACTGTCGCCATGTTGATTCCTGTTAGCGGGTGGCTGGCAGACAGATTCGGTACACGCCGGGTTTTCATGATTGCTGTCACCTTGTTTACACTAGGCTCTCTGGCATGCGCGCTATCCGGGTCTCTGGGCCAACTGGTCATCTTCCGTGTCATTCAAGGGGTTGGTGGGGCTATGATGATGCCCGTGGCCAGGCTTGCACTATTGCGTGCTTACCCACGCAGTGAACTGCTTCCGGTTTTAAACTTTGTCACTATGCCCGGCCTGGTGGGCCCGATTTTAGGGCCTTTACTGGGAGGAGTTCTTGTTACATGGGCGAGCTGGCACTGGATATTTCTCATTAATATTCCGATAGGAATTATGGGGCTGCTTTATGCCAGAAAGTACATGCCCAATTTCACGACACCCCCAAGGCATTTTGATCTACCAGGATTTTTGTTATTTGGCCTGAGTCTGGTTCTTATTTCCAGTGGTGTTGAGTTATTTGGTGAAAAGATTGTTGAGCCCTGGCTGGCTGGCAGTATTACGCTGGGAGGAATCGCCTTGCTGCTGGGGTATGTGGCTCATGCGCATAACCATCCGGCTCCACTGATTGCCTTGCCTCTATTCAGAACACGCACATTCTCGGTAGGTATTTTAGGCAATATAGCCTCCCGCCTTGGTACAGGATGCATTCCTTTCCTGATGCCGTTAATGCTTCAGGTGGGTTTTGGTTTCCCGGCGTTTATAGCAGGTTGCATGATGGCACCAACAGCTGTTGGGTCGATTCTGGCAAAATCGACAGTGACACAAGTGCTAAGGAAATTCGGCTACCGCACCACACTGGTGGGAATTACCGCTTTTATTGGTCTGATGATTGCTCAGTTCGCCCTGCAATCCCCCGGCATGCCACTGTGGGAACTGATTTTACCGCTGTTCATTTTAGGCATGGCAATGTCCACACAGTTTACATCCATGAACACCATTACACTTGCCGACCTGTCTGATGAAAATGCCAGTAGCGGGAACAGTGTTCTGGCCGTTACACAACAATTATCCATAAGCCTTGGTGTGGCAGTAAGTGCTGTAATTTTACGGTTCTATGCCGGATTTCCGCATCTTGATACTGTTGCGCAATTCCACCATACGTTTATTACTATGGGATTAATCACGATGCTGTCTGGCGCCGTCTTTTTAATGTTGAAGAAGAAAGACGGGAGAAATTTAATTGCCAGAAAAATGCATGACTAGGCGGAACCTCTGATGATGAGTTCTGGCGTAAGCTGTAAACGCTGCTGCTGCTGTGCTGGTTCAGCCATACGATGAATAAGCACATCAATTGCCAACTCACCCAATTCATCTTTTGGTTGATGAATAGTGGTGAGTGGCGGTGTCATATACTGCGCCAGTTCAATGTCATCATAGCCAATAACAGCCATATCCTGAGGCACAGATACTCCAGCCTGATACAGAGCCTGATATGCGCCAACAGCCATTGCATCATTACCGGCAAAAACAGCGTCAGGCCGCTCAGGTAACGCAAGTAATGACTGCATGGCCTGGTACCCACCCGAAAACTCAAAATCACCGGTAATTTCATACCCTTCAGGGATAGTTAACCCAGCACGAGACATGGCGGCACGGTAACCGTCAAGACGGAGGCGGGAAGGTGTTTTATCTAATGGACCTGTAATACAAGCGATACGCTGGTAGCCTTTGTCAATAAGGTACTGAGTGGCCATGTCGCCTCCCAGTAATGAGTTATCCTGAATCAGATCACTGGGGCCACTAAATGGCTCCCAGTCCATCATCACAATAGGAATTGCCGGGTAACGCGCAATAATGGCGGGAGAAGGCTGATGAGTCTCCGTACACAATAACAGCAGCCCATCAACACGCTTTTGCAGCAATGTTTCCAGATTGCGGTTCATACGCTGTTCATCACCTTCGGTATTACACAGCACCAGGCTGTAGCCCCGTTCGAAACAACTCCGTTCCACACCACGAACCAGTTCCGAATAAAATGGGTTGGTACTGGCGGTAATCAGCATTCCAATAGTACGGGTCTGGTTCAACTTCAGGCTTCTGGCTAGTGCCGAAGGCGCGTAGTTAAGCTGTTTAACAGCCGACTCGACCTTTTCACGTACCGGGTCACTGACATAGCGGTCATTATTGATGACATGAGAAACCGTTGATGTGGAAACCCCCGCCAGCCGCGCCACATCTTTCATTGTCGCCACAAAAACTATCCTTGCTCAGAAAGAAAACGGTCAATCTCTTCACGCCATGGTACAGATGGCTGAGCCCCTTTGCGGGTTACCGCAATGGCAGCAGCGGCATGGCCAAAACGAATGGCGTCCCGCAACGGTTTCCCTTCAATCAGTGCAGTAACCAGCGCGCCATTAAACGTATCACCAGCGGCAATCGTATCCACTGCTTTAACTTTGAACCCGGCAATACGCTCATTAATACTTCCGTCACTTACCCACACACCACGGCTTCCCATGGTTATCATGACAATACCAATACCTTTCTCATGTAATTTTTGTGCGGCTTTGGCGGCATCAGCTTCTGTTTCAACGCGAATACCGGTTAATTTCTCTGCTTCCGTTTCATTAGGGGTAATGATATCGACCAGAGCCAGTAATTCATCGGAAAGTGGGCAGGCTGGAGCTGGGTTGAGAATAACAGTGGTATCGTTCTGATGAGCAATACGGGCCGCAGCAAGTACGCTTTCCACTGGGGACTCCAGTTGCATCAATAATGCTGATGCACTGGCAATCAGTGTACTGTGCTTTTCTACCCGCTCAGGCGTCAGTGCGCTATTGGCGCCCGCATGAATACCAATAACGTTCTCGCCTTCCTGGTTAACGAAAATAAGCGCTACCCCGGTTGATTCCCCATCAACAGAATCGACAGGCGAGACATCAATGTTGTCGCTGGCTAACTGCCGACGTACTTGCTGGCCAATATCATCGCTCCCAACACAAGCGATAAAAGAGATATTTGCGCCACTACGGCCGGCTGCAACAGCCTGGTTGGCACCTTTGCCACCAAAGGCAACCTGATAATGCTGACCTGTTACCGTTTCCCCCGGAGTCGGAAATTGTGCAAGGTTAAGAATATGGTCCGCATTGATACTCCCCAGAACAACAAGCTTCTCAGTGGTCTTCATTATCAGGATGTCCTTTTTAGTGCGCCACCATAACTGGTGGCGCTGCCATGCTTTTCTTAATGTCGAATTATTTGGTAACCAGTTTCAAATCCACCGGGATTTTTGCTTCAACTTTTTCGCCTTTAAGCACTTTATCTGCCGTTTCAACGCCGATAACGCCAATTTGCTCAGGCTGCTGGGCAACTGTGGCACCCATTTTTCCACTTTCAACCGCTTTGATACCGTCATCTGTGCCATCAAAGCCAACAACTAATACGTCTGATTTCCCGGCGGTTTGCAAAGCACGTAACGCACCCAATGCCATTTCATCATTCTGCGCAAACACGGCCTGCACATCAGGATGCGCAGTCAGCAGGTTTTGCATAACGTTCAGGCCTTTTGTCCGGTCGAAGTCTGCAGGCTGGCTGGCAAGAACATTAAATTTATGGGCAGCAACTGCCTGGGCAAAACCTTCGCCGCGTTCACGCGCAGCAGAAGTCCCGGCAATCCCCTGTAACTCAATAACTTTGGCGTTATCGCCAAGTTTTTTCGCAATAAAGTCACCCGCCATTTTTCCACCAGCAACGTTATCAGAAGCGATGTGGCTGACAACAGTGCCCTGGTTTGCCACACGATCAAGTGTGATAACCGGGATTTTAGCCTGATTAGCCATTTTAACTGCGTTGCCCACAGCATCGGAATCAGTTGGGTTAATCAGCATCAGTTTAGTGCCACGTACTGTCAGATCCTGTACGTTAGCCAACTCTTTCGCCGGGTTGTTTTGAGAATCCAGAATCACCAGGTTATAACCCAGTTTATTCGCCTCTTTTTGAGCACCGTCTTTCAGGGAAACAAAGAAGGGGTTATTCAGAGTAGAAATAACCAGTGCGATGGTATCTTTTGCCATGGCATTTGCACTCACTGTCGCGCTCAAAGCAACAGCAGAAACGAGGGTTGCCAGTTTTTTCATATTCATATCAAGATGTCCTGTAGAGTAATGAATTACTGCTTTTTGTTGTCCACCAGCACCGCCAACAAAATTACAACCGCTTTGACGATCATCTGGTAATAGGAAGAAACACCTAATAAATTCAAACCATTATTCAGGAAGCCCAAAATCAGCGCGCCGATAAGCGTTCCCATAATGCGCCCTTTCCCGCCAGCAAGGCTGGTCCCACCGAGCACCACAGCGGCAATCGCATCTAATTCATACCCCGTCCCGGCAGTAGGTTGAGCAGAAGAAAGACGCGCGACTTCAATAATGCCAGCCAGAGAAGCCAGCAGGCCACACAGGGAATAGACAATAATCTTTACTTTATCAACACTAATCCCGGACAGACGGGTTGCGGCTTCATTACCACCCAGCGCATAGATGTAACGGCCCAGGCGCGTATGGTGCAACATATACCATGCAGCAGCGAACACGATTGCCATAATCCATACTGGTGTTGGGATACCCAGTGGGCGACCAATACCAAACCAGCCAAACAAGTCTGCGTTATCGGAAAACCCCGTGTTAACCGGGCTACCGTTGGTGTACACCATGGTCACCCCGCGCAGTAACAGCATCATGACCAGTGTGGCAATAAACGCCTGCACCCGCCCTTTCGCAACAATCACCCCGGTAACGCCACCAATAGCCGCACCCAGTGCCAGAGCAGCAGCGATGGCAACCAGTGAATTGACTTCAATCCCCACAATGGATGCTGCCACAGCGCCCGTTAGCGCCAGTAATGAACCAACGGACAAATCAATGCCAGAAGTGAGGATAACCAGCGTCATCCCGACGGCCATAATGGCGTTCACGGAGGTTTGCTGGAGAATATTAAACAGGTTGTTTACTGTGAAAAAATTAGGGCTCATTGTAGATACAATGGCAATCAACACCAGGAGCGCAATCAACGATTTTTGCTCCATCAGCCAGGCTTTACTGAACCAGCGACGGGATGGAATAGACTGGGTACTCATTTTTTGCTCCTGTTACACACGGGTAAGCTTGCCAACGGCGGCTGCCATCAGGACTTCCTGAGTGGCCTGCTCGCGTGTAAATTCACCACCATGATGCCCTTCATGCATCACCATAATGCGATCACTCATACCAAGCACTTCAGGCATTTCAGATGAGACCAGAATGATGCTCAGCCCTTCTGCCTTAAACTGGTTAATAAGCTGATAGATCTCTTTTTTTGCCCCGACATCCACACCACGAGTCGGTTCATCAAGGATAAGGACTTTAGGACGGGTCATCAGACCGCGGGCTATCGCCACTTTTTGCTGATTCCCCCCGGATAAGAAACCAATAACCTGGTTCATAGAGGGGGTTTTGATATTAAACAGGCGGATAAAATCACTGACGGCCTGTTGTTCATCTTTATGTTTCAGGCTGCCACCACCATGGCTGAAGTAGCGCAGGGCAGTCAAAGACATATTCTCTTTAACGGACATCCCCAGCACCAGGCCGTCTTTTTTTCGGTCTTCCGAGATATAAACGATGCCGTTCGCCAGGCCATCTTGTGGAGAGTGAGTAACAACCTCATGCCCATCAAGCGTGACATAACCACTGGTACGCTGCAGCGCACCATATAGCACTTTCATAAGCTCGGTTCGGCCAGCGCCCATCAGCCCTGAAACGCCCAGGATTTCGCCTTTACGTAACGTAAAACTAATGCCATGCACACCTGGCCCGCACAGGTTATCCACTTTCAGGCGAATATCGCCAGGCAGGTTATCAATATGCGGATACTGCTCTTCGAGTTTACGACCAACCATCATTTCTATCAGGCTGTCTTCTGTAAGCGAGCTGACTTCACGTTCGGCAATAAATTGCCCGTCACGAAACACGGTCACATCGTCGCAAATTTCAAAGATCTCTTTCATACGATGCGAAATATAAACAATGCCACGCCCCTGAGCTTTCAGCTCACGAATGACATGGAACAACGACTCAGTTTCGGTATCAGTCAGGGCATCCGTTGGTTCATCCATAATGATGACGCGGGATTCAAAACTCAGCACCTTGGCGATTTCAACCATTTGCTGGTCGCCGATAGATAAGTCACCCACCAGGTAGTCACTGGTAAAACGTAAATTCAGGTGCTTAAGCAGTGCATCGGCTTCGCGATACATACGTTTCCAGTCAATACGCCCAACCCGGTTAACAAACTCGCGGCCAAGAAAAATATTCTCAGCTACAGTCAGTTGCGGGATAAGGTTAAGTTCCTGGTGAATAATGCCAATACCCGCTTCCTGGGAAGCTTTAGGCCCGCTGAATGTTGTCTCTTTTCCCAGCCAAAGAAGTTCTCCGGCATCACGGGAATAGATACCTGTAAGCACTTTCATCATGGTGGATTTACCCGCACCATTTTCGCCCACCAGCGCCATAACCCGGCCCGGCCAGACATTTAATGAAGCACCTGATAAGGCTTTTACGCCCGGGAACGCTTTATCGATCCCTTTGAGTTGCAGTAACGCGTCCATAGAAACCCCTAAAAGGTCACGCCTGCGTGAAGAATAATATTCGCATACGGGGAACACTCCCCGCTGCGAATGACCGCCTTACAATCTGCGGTTTGTTTTTTAAATTTTTCATGAAGGACATAGGTCACTTCTATTTGATTCCCCTGGTGTTGCTGCAGCTGCCTGATTTGCTCAAGCAACGTTTCATGAAGAGTGGGATTGTGCTGCTTAATTTCTTCAGCCAGAGTCACCGCCTCAACCTGCATTTCTTGTATTACCACGCCAAAAACTTGCAAAAAGCCAGGCACACCATGAGTCAATGCCAGATCAATACGTTGGATTGATGCTGGAACTGGAAGCCCGGCATCACCAATGGCGATAGTATCTGTATGCCCCAGACGGGAAATAACAGAAGAAATGTCAGCGTTCAGTACAGTGCCTTTTTTCATCTTTACACTCCATCAGCGAAACGTTTC
The DNA here is from genome assembly GCF_000705335.1 of Mangrovibacter sp. MFB070. Classification (NCBI taxonomy): domain Bacteria; kingdom Pseudomonadati; phylum Pseudomonadota; class Gammaproteobacteria; order Enterobacterales; family Enterobacteriaceae; genus Mangrovibacter; species Mangrovibacter sp. MFB070. Next base: position 106,034 of record NZ_JJMI01000042.1, on the reverse strand, counting down.
GCTGAAAAGAGTTTAGCGTCCTGAAAGTGGGTTCAACAACAGATGAGTTAAAGAAATGTGATCGCTATCGAAACGTTTCGCTGATTTTGACTACGGAGCAAAATGAAGCAAGTAACAGGGAAAGGAAGGCAAACACTGGCGTCCTTGCCAGCATCAGAATAGGCGCGTTAGATTTCGACCTGAGTACCCAGTTCGATAACTCGGTTAGGAGGAATTTCAAATTGGTCTGGTGCCCGCAATGCATTACGCTGCAACAAAATAAACAACTTGCCACGCAACCGCAGATACCACGGCCTTTTTCCGCCAATAATCAAAGACTCATGCGACATAAAGAAAGAGGTTTCCATCATTCGGCAGGTTAATCCTTCCAGGCCGCAACGGTGGAATACTTCTTCAACATTTGGCGTTTCACGCCACCCATAACTGGCAACCACCCGCCAAAACGTGGGGGAAAGCTGTTCAATGGAGACACGCCGCACATTGTGAACATAGGGTGCATCTTCAGTACGCAGGGTAAGTAAAATCACGCGTTCATGCAGTACCTTATTGTGTTTAAGGTTATGCAGCAGAGCGAATGGAATCACATTAAGTGCCCGAGACATATATACCGCAGTACCCGGAACTCGCACCGGCGGCGATTTCTCCAGGGAGGCAATCATAGCTTCCAGAGAGTTGCCATGTTCATGCATCCGGCGCAGCAGGCGAAAACGCTCGCTTTTCCAGGTTGTCATAACAATAAACATCAGCAAGCCAAGGGTTAGCGGCAACCAACCACCAGACAACACCTTCTGCAAGTTAGCGGAGAATAAAGGAATGTCGATACACAGTAGTGTCACCAAAATGATACCCACCACAACTTTGTTCCAGTGCCAGTTTTTGCGCGCCACGGTACAGGCAAGTATGGAAGTCAGCACCATTGTCCCGGTAACAGCTATCCCATAAGCAGCCGCCAGGTTACTGGAGTGTTCAAACCCAATAATCACCAGCACAACTGCGAAATAGAGCATCCAGTTAATAACCGGGATATAAATCTGCCCGGACTCTCGCTCTGAGGTATGAATAATCTTCATGGGCGACAGGTAACCCAGGCGCACAGCCTGCCGGGTTAATGAAAAGACCCCGGAAATAACAGCCTGGGAGGCGATAACTGTTGCCAGCGTTGCCAGAATTAACAACGGAATCAGTGCCCAGTCAGGCGCTAACAAGAAGAAGGGGTTCTTGATGGTTTCAGGGTTTTTCAGTAATAAAGCCCCCTGACCAAAGTAGTTCAATATCAAAGACGGTAGCACCACCGCAAACCAGGCTATACGAATCGGCAGTTTGCCAAAATGCCCCATGTCGGCATACAACGCTTCAACACCGGTAATAGAAAGCACAACCGCACCCAACGCCAGGAACGACACTTCTTTATGCTCAATAAAGAAACGCACAGCCCAAATGGGATTAATTGCATTAAGAACTTCCGGATTAGCCATAATACTTCTGGCACCTAACACGGCAAGTACGGCAAACCAGGCCAGCATAATTGGCGCAAAAAGTTTGCCAACCATTCCTGTCCCATGCTTTTGAATCATGAACAGCAGTGTCAGGACAATAATAGAAAGTGGAACGATATAGGCATCCAGTGACGGAGCCGCAATTTCCAGACCTTCAATGGCGGACATAACCGAAATTGCCGGGGTGATAACGACTTCCCCATAGAAAAAACTGCCGCCAATCAGCCCCATAATAACCAGAACTGACGTCATTTTAGCCGTAGTATTGCGCCCGGCAAGCGACATTAATGTCAGTATCCCCCCTTCGCCTGCGTTATCGGCACGCATAACAAAAGTCAGATACTTAATGGAAACAACAAAAACCAGTAACCAAAAAATCAGTGATAAAAAACCCAATACCGCGCCATATTCAACGCCAAAACCGAACTGACCGGAGAGACATTCACGCAGCGTATAAAGCGGACTGGTACCTATATCGCCGTAAACCACCCCGATAGCCGCCAGTGTGACCGCTGGCAAAGCCTGCTTATTTTCAGTGCTCATAGACTAATCTTTTCGTTTAGATTTAACTCGTGCGCTTAGTCCCTTGGCCCACAAAAAGCGCTCAGTATGCACGATTGTGAAAAAAATCGTACCCCTAAATCGTATCCAGTTAATTTAGCGCAAATAACTTATACACTGATTCCAGGCTTATTTTAGTATCTATAAGAAACAGCTATAGGCCACATCATCTCAGTAAGGTCTGAATGATGTAGTGAATAACCCGGGCCGGACGTAACAACCATGATGAAAAACCACGCAGTCTCTGCCTTGTCTTAGTGAAAAAACGTTTATCACGAATAACACAACGAAGACCTGGCAATACTGCAGCATACAGAGCGAAGCGTATATACTTCCGATACATCGCATTAATCGGGTGAGAAACAGATAAATTATGGCTCAAGCACATTTACTGGCAGAAAGAATTTCGCGCCTAAGCCAGGCACTGGAAAAAGGCTTATATGAACGTCAGCATGCCATCAGGTTGTGCCTGCTCGCAGCACTCAGTGGTGAAAGTGTTTTTCTGTTAGGCCCACCGGGTATTGCCAAAAGCCTGATAGCACGCCGCCTGAAGTTCGCATTCCGCCATGCCCGCGCTTTTGAATACCTGATGACCCGTTTTTCTACCCCGGAAGAAGTTTTTGGCCCTTTATCAATCCAGGCATTGAAAGATGAAGGGCGCTATGAACGTCTTACTCAAGGGTATCTGCCCGATGCAGAGATTGTTTTTCTGGATGAAATTTGGAAAGCAGGGCCGGCGATACTGAATACATTACTCACAGCAATAAACGAACGGCGGTTTCGTAATGGTGCCAGTGAAGCCGCCATACCTATGCGTCTTCTGGTTACTGCCTCTAACGAACTCCCTGAAGCGGACAACAGCCTGGAAGCACTGTACGACCGTATGCTTATTCGCCTGTGGCTGGATAAGGTACAGGAAAAAAACAACTTCCGTTCCATGCTGATAAGCCATCAGGATGAGCATGAAAACCCGGTAGCAGAAGGCCTGCAAGTCTCAGACGAAGAGTTTGCCGAATGGCAAAAAGCGATTACCAAAGTCACCCTGCCGGACAACGTTTTCGAGTTGCTGTTTCAGCTTCGCCAGCAGCTCGAACAACAGCCTGAGTCCCCCTATATTTCAGACCGTCGCTGGAAAAAAGCCTTACGTTTATTGCAAGCCTGTGCCTTCTTTAGTGGGCGGGAACAGTTGGCCCCTATCGACCTTATCCTGCTTAAAGATTGCCTGTGGCACGATATGGACAGTCTCAAAATGGTCCAACAGCAAATTACACTTTTGATGACCGGTTCAGCCTGGCAACAGAATGCATTGTTGAACGAACTCAGTGCTATCCAGCAACAGCGGCTGGCACAGCAACAAAAACAAAGTGAATACAATGCGCTGACCCTGATAAAACAACAAAACACCTTTTTTGGACGGCGCCAAAGTTACTCACTTCCAGACGGGCTGGAAGCAACAACGCTGACACTGGTGCTCCAAAAATCACTCAGGCTGCATGATATGAACGTCATTCATATCACACTGGACCGTATGGCAATGGATCAGTGGCTGCAGAAAGGCGGTGAAATTCGTGGCAAGCTGAATGGAATAGGTTTTGCTCAACCTTTGCAGCTTGAGGTCGATAATAAACAACACCTGGTTATTCGTGATGTCAGCATGCAGGGCACCACGTTGGCTCTCCCCGGGAAACCACAACAAGGTCTTCCCGACGATATCAGGCAACAACTGGATGACCTCGAAACCCGTTGGCGTAAGCAGCATGCGCTGTTTAATGAGCAACAAAAATGCCTGTTCATTGAAAGTGACTGGTTGGGGCAAATCGAGGCCAGCCTGCAGGATGTAGGCGCGCAAATAAAACAGGCTCGCCAATGCTGACGCTTTCCGCACTGGATACCATGCTGGCCATTAGTGAAACCGGGCTGGTGGAAGAACTGATTGTGACGCTTCTTGCGGCACCACAGTTACTTGCGTTTTTTGAAAAATACCCGCGCTTAAAAAAAGCGGTAAAAAACGATCTTCCCCGCTGGCAGGATGAACTTAAGTCAAGGTTAAACAGTACATTATTGCCAAAGCAACTCGAACAAGAAGTGATGCTATTCAGGGCAGTTCAGCCACTCTCCACGGCGCAATTCAGCCAACAATGCCACGACATCGCCCGGCAACTTACAGAACTGGATTCATCATTTTCCGCTCAGGGTCTGAGTCTTCTGGCAGAAGCTCCGCCTGTAACACCAGCATTGCATACCCTCTTTTTACAACGCTGGCGTGTCAGCCTGATCATGCAGGCAACAACACTTAACCACCAATTACTGGCGGAAGAGCAGGAACGCCTGATGGCAGAGTTGCTTAAACGCCTGCAACTCACCCGGCAACTGGACCCTCTACTCAGCGATAATGACCGTACATCAGGCCGTTTATGGGATATGAGCACCAGTAATCTTGCCACAGAGAATATCAACCAGCTGATTCAGTACAGTGAGTTCTTAAATACCCAGCCTGAATTAATGCGCCTGGCGGAACAGCTTGGCCGGGCAAACGCCGCAAAAAGTGTCCCTAAAGAAAATGCACCACCAGAGATGACCCGGGTTATGGTACGTGAACCGGCCACCGTACCAGAACAAATAGAAGGACTTCATCAGAGCGATGATATTCTGCGGTTACTGCCGCCGGAACTGGCAGCACTGGGGATAACCGAACTGGAATATGAGTTTTACCGCAGGTTGCTTGAAAAGCAATTGATGACCTACCGCCTTCAGGGCGATGCATGGCGGGAAAAAATCGTCCAGCGCCCTTCACACCAACAAGAAATGGATGAGCAACCCAAAGGGCCATTTATTGCCTGTGTCGATACCTCAGGCTCTATGGGCGGGTTTAATGAGCAATGCGCGAAAGCATTCTGCCTTGCGTTGATGCGCATTGCGCTAAGAGAAGACCGCCGATGCTACATCATGCTATTTTCCAGTGAAATTGTCAGTTATGAACTCACCGCAGAAGATGGCCTGCAGCAGGCAATACGTTTTCTCAGCCAGCGGTTCCGTGGAGGTACTGATCTTGCCGGGTGCTTTGAAGAAGTAGTGAAACATATGCAAACGGCGCACTGGGCTGATGCCGATGCAGTGATCATCTCGGATTTTATTGCTCAGCGCCTGCCGGAAGAAGTGATAAACAAAGTCAGACTGTTGCAAAACCAGCACCACCACCGTTTCCATGCCGTCGCAATGTCACCTCATGGTAAACCCGGCATCATGCGTATTTTTGACCATATCTGGCGGTTTGATACCGGCCCTGGCACTCGTCTGGCCCGCCAGTTCAAACGCCATTTCTGATAGCACAGGCATACCCGAACGCCCTCACTTTCTTTATTATGCCTGTAGCTAACATCAATAAAGCTTATCCCGGCTGGAATTGCTCATGGAAAATTACTCTCTCGATAATCTGGATCGCGACATCCTCAAGGCCTTAATGGCTAACGCCCGTACGGCTTATGCCGAGCTGGCCAAACAATTTGGCGTAAGCGCAGGGACCATTCATGTACGGGTTGAAAAAATGAAGCAAGCAGGGATCATCACCGGAACCCGGGTTGATATCAGCCCAAAACAGCTGGGTTACGACGTGTGCTGCTTTATTGGCATTATTTTAAAGAGCGCCAAAGATTACCCTTCCGCGCTGGCCAGGCTGGAAAGCCTTGAAGAGGTGACAGAAGCCTATTACACCACAGGGCATTACAGTATCTTCATTAAAGTGATGTGCAAATCTATTGATGCACTACAGCAAGTACTTATCAACAAAATTCAGACCATTGATGAGATACAGTCTACGGAAACGCTGATCTCCTTACAGAATCCCATCATGCGGACGATCACTCCCTAATTCATACAAACAAATACCCATATTATCCACAGGTAGATCCCATGCGATTCACAGCGTACAATACGCCACGGTTTGTTGAAGGCAGGAACCATGGCAGAAATAACGTTGATAACAGGCAGTACGCTGGGAAGTGCTGAATATGTCGCAGAACATCTGGCTTCATTGCTGGATGCAGACGGGTTTACCACTCAGACACTTCATGGTCCGGAACTGGAAGCACTCAATCAATCTGGTTACTGGCTGGTCGTAACATCAACTCATGGAGCAGGTGATCTGCCCGATAACCTTCAGCCTCTATTTGATGCCATTGAAGCAGGTAAGCCTGATTTAAGCGGCATACAATTCGGTGCAATAGGTATTGGCAGCCGTGAGTACGACACATTCTGCGAAGCAATAGACAAACTAAGCAGCCTGTTACAGGCTTGTGGTGCCCGTACTCTTGGCGAACCACTAAAAATAAACATTCTTGATCATGAAATTCCGGAAGATCCGGCAGAAGAATGGCTGCTTTCCTGGAAAAATTTACTCCCAAGAGTGTAAAGATCGCGCAGTTGGTTGTGGATAACTCTGCGCAAAAGCTTGGATCAACCAGTAGTTATCCAATGTACAACGATCATGCGTTTTTTGGGGTGTGAGTAAGTCGCTAAACTGATCCCAGCTTATACGGTATGGGATCACCGATCATTCACAGCAAATGATCTGGCCTAATCACCTGTATTGAAAGGTGAAAAATCACTTATCCACAGCATGATGCGATCATAATAAGAGATCATAATAAAACAGATCTCTATATAAAGATCTTCTTTTTAATACCTTCGATCCTGGTGCTTTCTCAATCGACTAAAGTTGAGTAGAATCCCCGGCCCGGGGCAATAAATCCTCTTTCGCAAATTCGCAACAGCGAGGCTTAGTAACCATGTTTTATCCAGATCCTTTTGACGTCATAATCATTGGCGGGGGTCACGCAGGGACTGAAGCAGCAATGGCTGCAGCCCGAATGGGCCAACAGACCCTTTTACTGACACACAATATCGACACTCTGGGGCAGATGTCCTGTAACCCGGCTATTGGCGGTATTGGCAAAGGACATTTGGTTAAGGAAGTGGATGCGCTTGGTGGCCTGATGGCAAAAGCTATCGATCAGGCTGGTATCCAGTTTAGGATACTAAACGCCAGCAAAGGCCCCGCAGTCAGAGCAACCCGTGCTCAGGCTGACCGTGTTCTTTACCGGCAGGCAGTACGCACAGCTTTGGAAAACCAGCCAAACCTGATGATCTTCCAACAGGCAGTTGAAGATCTGATTGTCGAAAACGACCAGGTTGTTGGTGCTGTTACCCAAATGGGCCTGAAATTCCGTGCAAAAGCAGTAGTGCTGACTGTCGGGACATTCCTTGACGGCAAAATCCATATTGGTCTGGACAACTACAGTGGTGGTCGTGCTGGCGATCCGCCGTCCATACCGCTTTCTCGCCGCCTGCGTGAGTTGCCTTTGCGCGTCAGCCGCCTGAAAACAGGAACACCGCCGCGTATTGATGCCCGGACTATCGATTTCTCTGTGCTGGCTCAACAGCATGGGGATAACCCAATGCCAGTGTTCTCTTTCCTGGGTTCAGCAAGCCAACACCCTCAGCAGGTTCCTTGCTATATCACGCATACCAACGAACGCACTCACGACGTGATTCGTAATAATCTGGACCGCAGCCCAATGTACGCAGGCGTCATTGAAGGCATTGGCCCACGTTATTGCCCATCGATTGAAGACAAAGTCATGCGTTTTGCTGATCGCAACGCGCACCAGATCTTCCTGGAGCCGGAAGGGCTGACCAGCAACGAAATTTATCCTAACGGGATATCCACCAGCCTGCCGTTTGACGTGCAGATGCAAATTGTTCGCTCTATGGACGGGATGGCGAATGCGAAGATCGTTCGCCCCGGGTATGCCATTGAGTATGATTTCTTCGATCCGCGCGATCTCAAACCTACACTGGAAAGCAAGTATATCCATGGTCTGTTCTTTGCCGGGCAAATCAACGGCACAACAGGTTACGAAGAAGCGGCAGCTCAGGGGTTGCTGGCCGGGCTTAATGCCGGGCGTTATTCCGCAGACCAGGAAGGGTGGTCACCACGCCGCGATCAGGCCTATTTAGGTGTGCTGGTTGATGATCTGTGCACGCTGGGTACCAAAGAGCCTTACCGCATGTTTACTTCCCGGGCTGAATACCGCCTGATGTTGAGGGAAGATAACGCAGACTTACGTTTAACCGAGGCTGGGCGCGAGCTTGGGCTGGTGGACGATGAGCGCTGGGCGCACTTTAACCAGAAACTGGAACACATTGAGCGTGAACGCCAGCGCCTGAAAGAAACCTGGGTTCACCCGGCATCTGAACATGCAACTGAGGTGAATTCTCTGCTCAAAACGCCATTAACCCGTGAAGCAAGTGGTGAAGATTTACTGCGGCGCCCGGAAATGACGTACCAGCAGTTAACCTCGCTTTCTCAGTTTGCACCGGCACTGCCAAACGAACAGGCTGCTGAGCAAGTTGAGATTCAGGTTAAATACGAAGGCTATATTGCCCGTCAGCAGGATGAAATCGAGAAACAACTGCGCAACGAGAATACGGTACTTCCTGCCACGCTGGATTACCGTCAGGTTTCTGGTTTGTCCAATGAAGTTACTGCGAAACTGAATGACCATAAACCGTCATCCATTGGCCAGGCTTCCCGCATTTCAGGTGTTACACCTGCCGCCATTTCCATTTTGTTGGTGTGGCTGAAAAAACAAGGGCTGCTTCGTCGCATGGCCTGATGCTGATAAGATACAGATAACCGTCTGGCCAGGGTTAACCTGGCCATTTTTTTATAGGTAACTTTGTGCTCAATATGCTGAATAAACTATCTCATCTGTTGGATGACGCGGGGATTACGCTGTCCTCTCACCAGAAAAGCCAGTTACTGGCTTATGTTGAACTGCTCAACAAATGGAATAAGGCATATAACCTGACTTCCGTGCGCGACCCACAGGAAATGCTGGTGCGCCATATCATGGACAGTATTGTGGTTGCACCGCATCTGTCAGGGCAGCGTTTTATCGATGTAGGAACCGGCCCGGGGCTGCCTGGTATACCTCTGGCAATTGTCTGCCCGGATTCACACTTTACCCTGCTCGACAGCCTGGGTAAGCGCGTGCGGTTTCTGCGCCAGGTTCAGCATGAGCTTAAACTGGAGAACATCACACCAGTGCAAAGCCGGGTAGAAGATTTTCCTGCGGACCCGGCATTTGATGGTGTTCTTAGCCGCGCTTTTGCATCACTGACCGACATGGTGACGTGGTGCCATCACCTTCCTGCTGAGAACGGTTTGTTCTACGCCCTGAAAGGCGTGTTACCGCAGGATGAGATAGACAGCCTGCCACCAGAACTGGCGGTGGAAAAAGTCATTCACCTGGCTGTACCTGAACTGGAAGGTGAACGGCATCTGGTGATTATTCGACCAAAAAAAAATTAATATTTATCAAAAAAAGTGGAAATACAGTTGTTTCTTAATCGTTAAAAAAGCCGTGCTAAATCAGCGTAATAGTTGGTTACATGTCACAATTTTTTTACCAGTTATTTTCCGATAATTAACGTCACTCTTTTTGTTAACTTTATAAATAGTAAACATGGAAAATATGAGCGGGCAAAAGATACTAGCTGGTGAAAAAGAGCAAAAGTTAAATTTTTTAGTTAAATGTCAATAAAAGGTTTTTATTGTGTTTTAGGCTTTTTTCTAAAAATATTTAAATAATGCACTTATTTTTCATAAGGATAGGTTTTTCGTTTTCCAGTTTATTCTTAAATTGATAAGCAGAAAATTGTTGGATTTGTGATCAGTGGCACGCTTTTAACTACATGGTTACCACTTAATTGGTAATTTTGGTGAACTGATTGAGGTTTGAACAAAACTTTAGAAAAAAGGCGCACAGAAAATTATTTAAACATTTGTTCACCTTTTTGCTACTTATTGTTTGAATTCACGTGTCCGCCCCGTATAATTTGCTCGCTTTTTGGAACTTGACTCTGAGCCATAAAGACAGTTTTATACGACTCGCGACATACCTCAAAGGGAGCAGGAGTTATTCACGTTATGTCAGTGTCGCTCATGAGTAGAAACGTAGCGCTTAAGCTTCTGTTCGTTCAATTTTTGGCTTTGATAGCAAGTGGATTGCTTTTTTGCCTCAAAGACCCCGTATGGGGAGCTTCCGCTCTTGGTGGAGGTGTGGCGGTTTGGCTGCCTAACGTATTTTTTATGATTTTTGCCTGGCGTCATCAGGCGCAAACATTCACTAAAGGTCGTATGGCCTGGTCGTTCGCAATTGGCGAAGGCGTAAAAATAGTGGCAACGTTTGCTATTCTGGTTGTGGCGTTGGGCGTATTTAAGGCGGTTTGGCTGCCGCTTATAGTGACATGGTTATTGGTGCTGGTTGTACAGATACTGGCGCCAGCTGTAATTAACAACAAAGGGTAAGAGGCATCATGTCTGCAGGAGAAATCTCTACACCGCAGGAATACATAGGTCACCATCTGCATAACTTACAGATTGACCTGCGTACATTCTCAATGGTGGATCCGCAAAACCCCCCGGCCACATTCTGGACGCTGAATATTGACTCCATGTTTTTCTCAGTGGTTCTGGGTTTGTTGTTCCTGGTTATTTTCCACCGTGTTGCGAAACGTGCAACGACGGGCGTGCCAGGCAAATTCCAGACAGCGGTTGAATTAATCGTTGGTTTTGTTCATGGCAGTGTCAAAGACATGTACCATGGCAAAAGCAAGGTTATTGCACCGTTGGCCCTGACGATTTTTGTTTGGGTCTTCCTGATGAACCTGATGGACTTGCTGCCAATCGACTTGCTGCCATTTATTGGCGAGCATGTATTTGGTCTGCCAGCGTTGCGTGTTGTTCCGTCTGCTGATGTGAACGTCACTTTGTCCATGGCATTGGGTGTCTTCGTTCTTATTCTTTTCTACAGCATCAAAATGAAAGGCGTTGGTGGCTTCGCGAAAGAGTTGACGCTCCAGCCGTTCAATCATCCGGTGTTTATTCCCGTGAACCTGATTCTGGAAGGGGTCAGTTTATTGTCCAAACCTGTTTCTCTTGGTTTGCGACTGTTCGGTAACATGTATGCGGGTGAGCTGATTTTCATTCTGATTGCTGGTCTGTTGCCGTGGTGGTCACAGTGGTTGCTTAACGTTCCGTGGGCAATCTTCCACATCCTGATCATTACGCTGCAAGCCTTCATTTTCATGGTTCTGACGATTGTCTATCTGTCGATGGCATCTGAAGAGCATTAATTTTACTAACACTACTACTGCGTTTTAACTGAAACAAACTGGAGACTGTCATGGAAAACCTGAATATGGATCTGCTGTACATGGCTGCCGCTGTGATGATGGGTCTGGCGGCAATCGGTGCTGCGATCGGTATCGGCATCCTCGGGGGTAAATTTCTGGAAGGCGCTGCACGCCAGCCTGATCTGATTCCTCTGCTGCGTACACAGTTCTTTATCGTTATGGGTCTTGTGGATGCTATCCCGATGATCGCTGTGGGTCTGGGTCTGTACGTGATGTTCGCCGTCGCGTAGTGAGCATTGCTTTAAAACTAAAGCAATATCAGAACATTAACTAGATAAGAGGCATTGTGCTGTGAATCTTAACGCAACAATCCTCGGCCAGGCCATCGCGTTTGTCCTGTTTGTTCTGTTCTGCATGAAGTATGTCTGGCCGCCGTTAATGGCTGCCATTGAAAAACGTCAAAAAGAAATTGCTGACGGACTTGCTTCAGCCGAACGAGCTAAAAAGGACCTTGACCTTGCACAGGCCAACGCGACCGACCAGCTGAAAAAAGCGAAAGCTGAAGCTCAGGTCATTGTTGAGCAGGCGAACAAGCGCCGTTCTCAGATTCTGGAAGAAGCAAAAGCGGAAGCAGAACAGGAACGTAACAAAATCGTGGCACAGGCTCAGGCCGAAATCGACGCTGAACGTAAACGTGCCCGCGAGGAACTGCGTAAGCAAGTCGCTCAACTGGCTATCGTTGGTGCCGAGAAGATTATTGAACGTTCCGTGGATGAAGCTGCTAACAGCGACATCGTTGATAAACTGGTCGCTGAACTGTAAGGAGGGAGGGGCTGATGTCTGAATTTGTTACTGTAGCTCGCCCCTACGCCAAAGCAGCTTTTGACTTTGCGGTTGAACACCAGAATGTGGATCGCTGGCAGGAAATGCTGGCGTTTGCCGCAGAGGTGTCCAAGAACGAACAGGTGGCTGAGCTGATTTCAGGTGCACTGGCACCTGAAACGTTGGCTGCGTCGTTTATCGCTATTTGTGGTGACCAGGTAGATACCCATGGCCAGAACCTGATTAAGGTGATGGCTGAAAATGGGCGTCTGTCGGTTCTTCCTGATGTTCTTGAGCAGTTTGTTCTGTTGCGCGCAGCCCTCGAGGCCACCGTTGAAGTTGATGTGACTTCAGCCAGCGCGTTAAGCGAAGAACAGCTTTCGAAAATTAGCGCCGCGATGGAAAAACGTCTGTCTCGCAAAGTGAAGCTGAATTGCAAAATTGATAAGTCTGTAATGGCAGGTATTGTCATTCGTGCGGGCGATATGGTCATTGACGGTAGCGTCCGTGGTCGTCTTGAACGCCTGGCAGACGTCTTGCAGTCTTAAGGGGACTGGAGCATGCAACTGAATTCCACCGAAATCAGCGAACTGATCAAGCAGCGCATTGCTCAGTTCAACGTGGTGAGTGAAGCTCACAACGAAGGTACTATTGTTTCTGTAAGTGACGGTGTTATCCGTATCCACGGCCTGGCCGAGGTAATGCAGGGTGAAATGATCTCTCTGCCGGGTAACCGTTACGCTATCGCACTGAACCTGGAGCGCGACTCCGTAGGTGCAGTTGTGATGGGTCCGTATGCTGACCTTGCCGAAGGCATGAAAGTTAAGTGTACTGGCCGTATTCTTGAAGTACCGGTAGGTAATGGCCTGCTGGGTCGTGTTGTTAACACCCTGGGTGAACCTATTGATGGTAAAGGCCCGGTTGAACACGATGGCTTCTCAGCTGTTGAAGCTATCGCGCCTGGCGTTATCGAACGTCAGTCTGTCGACCAGCCTGTACAGACCGGTTATAAATCTGTCGATGCCATGATTCCAATCGGTCGTGGTCAGCGTGAGTTGATCATCGGTGACCGTCAGACTGGTAAAACCGCTCTGGCTGTCGATGCCATCATCAACCAGCGTGATTCCGGTATCAAATGTGTGTACGTGGCTATCGGCCAGAAAGCGTCCACCATTGCTAACGTGGTTCGTAAACTGGAAGAGCATGGCGCACTGAAAAACACCGTTGTGGTTGTTGCTTCTGCGTCTGAATCCGCTGCACTGCAATACCTGGCACCTTATGCCGGTTGTGCAATGGGTGAATACTTCCGTGACCGTGGCGAAGACTCCCTGATTGTTTATGATGACCTGTCCAAACAGGCTGTCGCTTACCGTCAGATTTCTCTGCTGCTTCGTCGTCCGCCTGGACGTGAAGCATTCCCTGGCGACGTATTCTATCTGCACTCCCGTCTGCTGGAACGTGCTGCGCGTGTAAACGCTGAATACGTTGAAGCCTTCACTAAAGGTGAAGTTAAAGGGAAAACCGGTTCACTGACCGCATTGCCGATTATCGAAACCCAGGCGGGTGACGTTTCCGCGTTCGTTCCGACCAACGTAATTTCTATTACCGATGGTCAGATCTTCCTGGAAACCAACCTGTTCAACTCCGGTATTCGTCCGGCAGTTAACCCGGGTATCTCCGTATCCCGTGTGGGTGGTGCAGCGCAGACCAAGATCATGAAAAAACTGTCCGGTGGTATCCGTACCGCTCTGGCACAGTATCGTGAACTGGCAGCGTTCTCCCAGTTTGCTTCTGACCTTGATGATGCAACGCGTAAGCAGTTGGATCACGGCCAGAAAGTAACCGAGTTGCTGAAACAGAAACAGTATGCGCCGATGTCCGTTGCGCAGCAGTCTCTGGTTCTGTTTGCGGCTGAACGTGGTTACCTCAGTGATGTCGAGCTGGCGAAAGTCGGTAGCTTCGAAGCTGCACTGCTGGCATACGTTGACCGTGAGCACGCTCCGCTGATGCAAGAAATCGACCAAACTGGGTCTTACAACGATGAAATCGAAGGCAAGCTGAAAGGCATCCTCGATTCCTTCAAAGCAACCCAGTCCTGGTAACGTCTGCGGCTTGTCTCTCGGGGCAAGCCGTTAGGCATTGAGGAGAAGCTCATGGCCGGCGCAAAAGAGATACGTAGTAAGATCGCAAGCGTCCAGAACACGCAGAAGATCACTAAAGCGATGGAGATGGTCGCCGCTTCCAAAATGCGTAAATCGCAGGAGCGCATGGCGTCCAGCCGTCCTTATGCAGAGACCATGCGCAAAGTGATTGGTCACCTTGCAAACGGTAATCTGGAATACAAGCACCCTTACCTGGAAGAGCGCGAAGTAAAACACGTCGGTTTTCTGGTGGTGTCGACTGACCGTGGTCTGTGTGGCGGCCTGAACATTAACTTGTTCAAAAAGCTGCTGAATGAAATGAAAGAGTGGTCTGAAAAAGGCATTCAGAGTGATTTGGCTCTGATTGGCTCTAAAGGCGTTTCTTTCTTTAATTCTGTTGGCGGCAATGTCGTTGCACAGGTAACAGGCATGGGGGACTCCCCTGCTCTGTCAGAACTGATTGGTCCGGTTAAGGTGATGTTGCAGGCCTACGATGAAGGCCGTCTGGACAAGCTTTACGTTGTCAGCAACAAATTTATTAACACCATGTCTCAGGTTCCGACCATCACTCAGCTGCTGCCTTTACCGGCATCAGAAGATGATGATTTAAAACGTAAATCCTGGGATTACCTGTACGAACCTGATCCGAAAGCGCTGCTGGATACCCTGTTGCGCCGTTATGTCGAATCACAGGTTTATCAGGGCGTGGTAGAAAACCTGGCCAGCGAACAGGCCGCACGTATGGTTGCGATGAAAGCTGCAACCGATAATGGCGGCAACCTGATCAAAGAGCTGCAGTTGGTTTACAACAAAGCTCGTCAGGCCAGCATTACTCAGGAACTCACCGAGATTGTCTCGGGGGCCGCCGCGGTTTAACCAGGTTTACGAATTACGTAGAGGATTCAAGATGGCAACTGGAAAGATTATCCAGGTAATCGGCGCCGTGGTGGACGTCGAGTTTCCTCAGGATGCCGTACCAAGAGTGTACGATGCCCTTGAGGTAATTAATGGTAAAGAGCGCCTGGTGCTGGAAGTTCAGCAGCAGCTGGGTGGTGGTGTTGTTCGTACTATCGCAATGGGTTCTTCCGACGGTCTGCGTCGTGGCCTGGATGCGAAAGATCTGGAACACCCGATTGAAGTCCCGGTTGGTAAAGCAACACTTGGCCGTATCATGAACGTACTGGGTGAGCCGGTCGACATGAAAGGCGACATCGGCGAAGAAGAACGTTGGGCTATTCACCGTGAAGCACCGAGCTACGAAGACCTGGCTAACTCCCAGGATCTGCTGGAAACTGGTATCAAAGTTATCGACCTGATTTGCCCGTTTGCAAAAGGCGGTAAAGTTGGTCTGTTCGGTGGTGCTGGTGTAGGTAAAACCGTAAACATGATGGAGCTGATCCGTAACATCGCGATCGAACACTCCGGTTACTCAGTGTTTGCAGGCGTTGGTGAACGTACCCGTGAAGGTAACGACTTCTACCACGAAATGACCGACTCCAACGTTCTGGATAAAGTATCCCTGGTTTACGGCCAGATGAACGAGCCGCCGGGAAACCGTCTGCGCGTTGCACTGACCGGCCTGACCATGGCTGAGAAATTCCGTGACGAAGGCCGTGACGTTCTGCTGTTCGTCGATAACATCTATCGTTATACCCTGGCCGGTACTGAAGTATCCGCTCTGCTGGGTCGTATGCCTTCCGCGGTAGGTTATCAGCCAACACTGGCAGAAGAAATGGGTGTTCTTCAGGAACGTATCACCTCAACCAAGACGGGTTCTATTACCTCCGTACAGGCGGTATACGTACCTGCGGATGACTTGACTGACCCGTCACCAGCCACCACCTTTGCGCACCTTGACGCAACCGTGGTACTGAGCCGTCAGATTGCTTCTCTGGGTATCTACCCGGCAGTTGACCCGCTGGATTCCACCAGCCGTCAGCTGGACCCGCTGGTTGTTGGTCAGGAACACTATGATGTTGCCCGTGGCGTGCAGTCTATTCTGCAACGTTACCAGGAACTGAAAGACATCATCGCCATTCTGGGGATGGATGAACTGTCAGAAGAAGATAAGCTGGTGGTAGCTCGCGCTCGTAAAATTCAGCGCTTCCTGTCTCAGCCGTTCTTCGTGGCAGAAGTCTTTACTGGTTCTCCGGGTAAATACGTTTCGCTGAAAGATACCATCCGTGGCTTTAAAGGCATTATGGACGGTGAATACGATCACCTGCCGGAACAAGCGTTCTACATGGTTGGTTCCATCGACGAAGCCGTGGAAAAAGCCAAGAAACTTTAACGCCGTAATCGGAGGGTGATATGGCTATGACTTACCACCTGGATGTCGTCAGCGCAGAACAGCAGATGTTTACTGGTCTGGTTGAGAAAATCCAGGTTACAGGTAGTGAAGGTGAACTGGGTATTTACCCGGGTCACGCTCCGCTGCTTACTGCCATTAAGCCTGGTATGATCCGCATCGTTAAACAGCATGGCCATGAAGAGTTTATCTATCTTTCTGGCGGCATTCTGGAAGTACAGCCTGGCACAGTAACCGTGCTGGCTGATACGGCAATTCGCGGCCAGGATCTGGATGAAGCCAGAGCCATGGAATCGAAACGCAGAGCAGAAGATCACATTCGTAATTCTCACGGTGACGTGGATTACGCACAAGCTTCTGCTGAGCTGGCGAAAGCCATCGCGAAACTGCGTGTTATTGAATTGACCAAAAAAGCGATGTAACACCGGCTTGAAGCACGTAAAAAGCCAGCCAGGGCAACCCGGCTGGCTTTTTTTATTGCAAACTGAAGTCAGGTGAATATTGAAAATAAAACACTTTTTCTTTTTTATGTGATCTATGTCTCAAAAATCTTGATCGGGTCGAACAAGAAGCGTACACTTCTTTTTGTGAGCTGAGTCACAAAATTTAATTCACCGATTAGGATGCCACCATGAAACTGATTAACAAAATCATCGCTATTTTTAATAACATGAGTTTCTCATTTGGTACTTTCCATCTGTGATAGTTGTTCTTCGCTAGATCGCTGAAACATAGCCCTTGCGAAGATATCCGGATAAAAAAAGGTCGCCCTGGTGGCGACCTTTTGCATGTATTAAACAGGCTTATTTTTTCTGCAGGAATGACCCAAAATCAAACGTACCATTCGGCTTACGTAACAGTGGTTCAGGCATCGTCAGTGACGAAAAATCGGTTGCCTTAATCTCCTTACCCGCACTGTTCACACTTTTCCCTTTATGGATAAAGTAATCTGATTTGTCCACGTCACCAGTAACTGCATCATCATACTTAGCTGGTGTGGTGCGCAGTGATTTGTTGCCTTTGAATACTCCCTGAGTTTCCGGTCCACCGTAAGGGCTTGGCCGGAAGATAAAGTTAAAGCGCTGGTTATCTACCGCGGTATTGTTTTCAACGACTAAGCGCCCTGGGTTAAAGTTATCGGTAAAACCGTCCAGGTGGTTGCCAATAGCAATACTGTTGCGAATTTGGTGGGCGACTGGCTGGCCTTCACCGCCGAGTTTGAAACCGTTACTGGTGTTGTTACGGGCAATGGAATTCTCGATCACCACAACGCCGTTCGGGCCGTCTTCAATTTTGTTAAATAAATCAAAGCCATCATCCACGTTATTGTGGGCGTAACAGCCTTCCAGGCGGTTCCCTTCCCCTACACGCATTTTCACTGCGAATCCATCCGCATTGATTTTACCCGGGTCTTCGTTGCCCCATGATTCAGAGTTAACGATACGGTTATAACTGGCCCACAGAGGGCGGCCAATCTTATCTGGCGAAGAAATTTGAATACCCGTGTCATCATTATGGTAAGCCGTTACATTCTCAACCAGGTTATGGCTACCCGTAATGCGCAGGCTCTTGTCCGTAACATCAATACCTTTAATGTTCCAGTAACTGGCTTCCAGCAACACTCCATGAATAACCGCTTTGCCTTCTGCCACCAGCGTTTTGTGCTTATCTGCCAGCCCACTGGCTGAAAGCGGAATAGTGATACCGGCATAATCACCCGGCGACAGCACAAGCGTGCCACCTGGCGGCAGCATATGAACTGCAGAGGTTAAATCCAGCGGTGCACCTGATGTCCCTGCGTTATCTGCTTTCCCCTGAGGGCCGGCATAAATACGCTCACTGGAACTGGCGGCGATTTTTTCTACCACCAGCTTTTGGACCACGGGTTTGTCTGGTGCATTTGCAGGTGTGAAGTCCAGGGAAAACTGGTTGCCGTTCGCTAGAGAAGCGGGTTGAGTCATCATCTCCCCGGCTTTAACAGTTTTATTAGCCCCGATCACCACTTCATTTTGTGTGACTGACCAGGTGCCGTCGTAGTTTGCCCGGGCCTGAACGACATAGTCATTGCTGGCCGATTTATCAGAAGATGCAATTTGCGCCACGACAGGCCAGGGTTTTGCCACCCAGGCCGGAGACGCTTGGGTTTCTGCAGGTGTGGTAGTCAGCGTGGCATCTGAAATAGTGATTTTGGCATTACGCGAAGCAAAGAACCCCACGTAATAATGTTGCTTATCCTGCACTGTTACGCTGTCTGCGCCTTTTACCTGCTGGCTCACCCAGTCATCACTTCCTGCTGGTGCCCAGGAGGTAATATAGCCATCATTAGTGCGCTGTAATTTAAGGCGAAAAGTCCCGTTTTTCGCCAGGCTGATTTGTTCTTTGTAACTTTTCTTAGTGATGGCCGCGCCAGCATTACCCCATGGCTGGGATACACCCTGGCGGTACATTGCCTGCATTTTTACCTGGTCAGCATCTTTGCGGTCCTGCGTCATAATGGCGTTCATAACCATATTAGACGCCGAAGGAAACTCTTCATACCCGGGTTTTAATGGGTTCTGGCGTGGGTTACCCAGAATATCGCGCACCAGTAAACCGGCGCCTTCCTGAGCTGCGGGTTTGGCACCATTTTCCGGGCCAAATTGATTTACAGTAACAGTGGCCTGCAACGAGAAATTTTGGTCTGCCGGGAGTTGGGTATAGAAAAAGGTCAGTCCATCGTGGGAGTTGGCAATTTTCCCACCACGGCTTTCAATGGTTACCGGCTGGGATAAATCCGCTTTGCTGGTGGTATCCAGTTTTTTGCCCGCAATAGTGACATCATTCACTCCCACTTTTTCAGGCAGAACATTAGAGGAAAAATTCACATCTGTGGATTGCCCAAAAGTAATGGCATGCCAGATATGCGGTTGTTGTTGGGCGCAAACCTGTGCAGAAAGCACCGCACCACAAAGTGTTAGGGCAAAAGGAAGTTTTGACACTGTTGTCTCTCCGTATTGATTTGCCCGCATTATCACTAAAATGAAACGCTGTTTCTTTTATGTTTATCACAAAGGTTGATTTTTGAAATGCTGTTTTATTGGTCAGAATGTGGTTGTTTATTTTGAAACTAAAAATAAGTGTTAAACCATCATGTTACTGCTGATTTTTACAGCGTTTTAACGCAATTAACCGGGTAATAAAGCCGATATTGTGCAATAAGAGGAAAACCATGGCGGATTTAGCAACAATGTGTTTTATGATGCAAAATATGTAGCATTTATAACGCTAAATCGTTTTACTTCTTTCATCGTAACTAGTCAGGACGCTTATGTTAAATCGTTCGATGAGCGTGGTTATCCTTGCCGCAGGCAAAGGCACCCGCATGTATTCCGACCTCCCGAAAGTTCTGCATAACCTGGCTGGAAAGCCAATGGTGCAGCATGTTATCGACGCCGCGACCCAAATTGGGGCAAATCAGGTTCACCTGGTTTATGGCCATGGTGGTGATTTACTCAGGCAAACGCTCACCGAACCCCGGTTGAACTGGGTATTACAGGCGGAGCAACTGGGTACGGGCCATGCAATGCAGCAGGCTGCCCCCGCTTTTGCGGACGATGAAGATATCCTGATGTTGTACGGGGATGTCCCGCTGATTAGCGTTAATACACTGCAAAAACTGTGTGAAGCAAAACCAGAAGGTGGGATTGGCCTGTTAACGGTGACTTTGGATGACCCTACCGGTTATGGGCGCATTACTCGTGAAAACGGCAACGTGACCGGTATTGTTGAGCAAAAAGATGCCAGTGAAGAACAACTGAAGATTCAGGAAATAAACACCGGGATTCTGGTTGCCAGTGGCCGCGACCTGAAACGCTGGCTGGCTAATCTCAGCAATAACAATGCCCAGGGTGAATATTATATTACCGATATTATCGCTATGGCGTGGTCCGAAGGCCGCATGATTACCGCAGTGCACCCGGCTCGCCTGAGTGAAGTTGAAGGGGTTAATAACCGCCTGCAACTGGCTCGCCTTGAGCGGGTATACCAAACTGAAAATGCAGAGCGTTTACTGCTGGCTGGGGTGATGCTGCGGGATCCGGCTCGTTTTGACTTGCGTGGCAGCCTTGAGCATGGGCGCGATGTAGAAATTGACCCGGGTGTTATCATCGAAGGCCAGGTTAAACTGGGTAACCGGGTAAAAATTGGTGCGGGTTGTATTATTAAAAACAGCGTGATTGGTGATGATTGCGAACTCAGCCCGTACACGGTAATAGAAGACGCACAACTGGCACCAGCCTGTACTGTTGGCCCATTTGCCCGCCTGCGTCCGGGGGCTGAGCTGGGCGAAGGCGCGCATGTCGGTAACTTTGTTGAAATGAAAAAAGCGCGCCTGGGTAAAGGCTCAAAAGCGGGCCATCTGGCTTACCTTGGCGATGCGGACATCGGTAACAACGTTAATATTGGCGCGGGTACCATCACCTGTAATTACGATGGTGCCAATAAGCACCAGACACTCATTGGCGACGATGTGTTTGTCGGTTCAGATACTCAGCTGGTGGCACCTGTCAGTGTCGCGAAAGGCGCAACCATTGGCGCAGGTACTACGGTTACGCGCAATGTTGGCGAAAATGAACTGGTAATAACCCGGGTACCACAGAGGCATATTGCTGGCTGGTCACGCCCGGTTAAGAAGAAGTAATAACAGTATTCTTTGCAGTGGGCTCCGGCTCACTGTGAAAGGGCGAGGATAAAAAACAACCCGCCCGCACGCAAAATGCGTGCAATAAAACTATAACCCCACTCTCTACAAGGCTCGGGGGCCGGGAAACCGGGTATACAGGTCAGCGACAACGCATGGCGTAATGCCATTATCAGGACTAAAAACTATGTGTGGAATTGTTGGCGCGGTCGCGCAACGTGATATTGCTGAAATCCTTCTTGAAGGATTACGTCGTCTCGAATACCGCGGGTATGACTCAGCCGGTCTGGCTGTGGTGGATAACGAAGGGCACATGACGCGTCTGCGTCGCCTGGGGAAAGTACAAATGCTGGCACAGGCAGCGGAAGAACATCCGTTGCATGGCGGTACCGGTATTGCTCACACCCGTTGGGCAACCCATGGTGAACCTTCAGAAAGCAACGCGCACCCGCATGTTTCTGATTACATTGTAGTGGTTCACAACGGCATCATTGAAAACCACGAACCTTTGCGTGAATTGCTGGTATCCCGTGGTTATGTTTTTGTCTCTGAAACAGATACCGAAGTTATCGCTCACCTGGTCCACTGGGAAATGCAGCAGGGTGGTTCATTGCGTGATGCGGTTATGCGGGCAATTCCGCAACTCCGTGGTGCTTATGGCACGGTCATTATGGATATTCGTCACCCAGACACCCTTCTGGCAGCCCGTTCTGGCAGCCCGCTGGTGATTGGCCTGGGCATGGGCGAAAACTTTATCGCTTCAGACCAACTGGCACTGTTGCCGGTGACCCGCCGTTTTATCTTCCTGGAAGAGGGTGATATTGCTGAAGTAACGCGCCGCAGTGTGACGATTTTTGATACCACAGGTAAAGAAGTAACCCGCCCGGATATCGAATCCAGCCTGCAATATGACGCCGGTGATAAAGGCGTTTACCGCCATTACATGCAAAAAGAGATCTACGAACAGCCCAATGCTATCAAAAGCACACTGACTGGCCGTATTGCTCATAATGCCATTGATTTCAGCGAACTGGGGCCGCAGGGCGACGCACTGCTTGCTAAGGTTGAGCACATTCAAATCATCGCCTGTGGCACATCCTATAACTCCGGGATGGTTTCTCGTTACTGGTTTGAGTCGCTGGCAGGTATTCCTTGCGATGTCGAAATTGCATCTGAATTCCGTTACCGCAAATCAGCTGTACGCCATAACAGCCTGATGATCACTCTTTCTCAGTCTGGTGAAACTGCTGATACGCTGGCTGCATTGCGTTTATCAAAAGAACTGGGCTACCTGGGGTCACTGGCCATTTGTAACGTACCAGGCTCTTCTCTGGTGCGTGAGTCTGACCTGGCGTTAATGACCAAAGCAGGCACCGAAATTGGTGTGGCATCCACCAAAGCGTTTACTACACAGCTAACAGTTTTACTGATGCTGGTGGGTAAACTCTCCCGTCTGAAAGGCCTGGATGCTTCTGTTGAGCAGGATATCGTGCATGGTTTGCAGGCACTGCCAAACCGCATTGAACAAATGCTCTCTCAGGACAAGCGTATTGAAGCACTGGCGGAGAATTTCTCAGACAAGCACCATGCGCTGTTCCTTGGGCGTGGTGATCAGTACCCGATTGCGCTGGAAGGCGCGCTTAAACTGAAAGAGATCTCCTATATTCACGCTGAAGCTTATGCGGCTGGTGAACTCAAACATGGCCCGCTGGCGCTGATTGACGCAGATATGCCGGTTATTGTTGTGGCACCAAATAACGATCTGTTGGAAAAATTAAAATCCAACATCGAAGAAGTGCGTGCCCGTGGTGGCCAGTTGTATGTGTTTGCTGATCAGGATGCTGGTTTTGCCAGCAGCGACAACATGCACATTATTTCTCTGCCACATGTTGAAGAGGTGATTGCTCCTATCTTCTACACCGTGCCGTTGCAGCTGTTGGCTTACCACGTAGCCCTGATTAAAGGCACCGATGTGGATCAGCCGCGTAACCTGGCAAAATCCGTTACCGTCGAATAATTATTTATTCGTTCTGCCTTACCAGAAAATTAAAGCCCATCTTCAGATGGGCTTTTTTACGCGCCAGACACTATCTTTTAAACACACAAAAGAGTCTGAAAAGGAGAACGTGATGAAACGTGTACAGCATCATTACGCTGTTAATGTTGAATGGACGGGTAATACCGGCGAAGGAACATCCTCTTACCGCACCTACAGCCGCGACCATATCATCAGTGCCGGAGGTGGAGATAAAGCCGCCATAGCCGGGTCAGCAGACCCTGCCTTTTTAGGTGACCCAACCCGCTGGAACCCGGAAGAACTATTAGTTGCGGCAACATCTGCCTGCCATAAATTGTGGTACCTGCATTTATGTGCTGATGCCGGCATTGTGGTTCAGTCCTACACAGACACCCCGGAAGGTACGATGGTTGAAGAGCCAGAAGGGCGGTTTACTCAAATCCAGTTAAAACCTTGCGTGACGATTCGTGCGCAGGATGATGCGGAACTCGCCCGCAGCCTGCATCATAAGGCGCATCAATACTGCTTTATTGCTAACTCACTCAATTTCCCGGTTTTATGTGAGCCGGAAATCAAACAAGCCTGATCTGCCACCTGTTTTTTAGCCCCTGTTTTTGTCCTTAAATCAAAAATTACGAGGATAATCAGCAGGGGCGATGAGCATGAATTATACTCCTCTGACAAGAATATGATGTTTTTATTACAGTGTTTATCCTTGATCTATAAGGATAAAAACAGGTAAATCTCTTGTTGTCATAAAACTGTAATATTTCATACATTTTACTGTCATCTCTTTGTCCTATTTTGCACAGCGTAATCATTCTAAATAGAAGACAGACTCATTACCTCTGCAGGAGACATTATGAACATTATGCGTACCACCGTCGCAACTGTTGTCGCCGCGACCTTATCTCTGAGTGCTTTCTCTGCATTAGCAGCAGCCAGCCTGACCGGAGCCGGGGCTACGTTTCCTGCACCGGTTTACGCAAAATGGGCTGACACGTACCAGAAAGAAACAGGCAACAAAGTAAATTACCAAGGGATTGGTTCTTCTGGTGGTGTAAAACAGATTACTGCTCATACCGTTGATTTTGGTGCCTCAGACGCCCCATTGTCTGATGAAAGGCTGGAAAAAGAAGGTTTGTTCCAGTTCCCGACAGTGATTGGTGGTGTTGTTCTGGCCGTTAACTTGCCAGGTTTGAAATCCGGTGAACTGGTGCTGGATGGTAAAACACTGGGCGATATCTACCTGGGCAATATTAAAAAGTGGGATGACCCGGCCATTGCCAAACTCAACCCTGGCATGAAACTGCCTGCGCAGAATATCGCTGTGGTTCGCCGTGCCGACGGTTCAGGTACCTCTTTTGTTTTCACCAGCTACCTTGCAAAAGTTAATGATGAGTGGAAAGAGAAAGTTGGCACCGGAACCACCGTGAAATGGCCAACTGGCCTGGGCGGCAAAGGTAACGATGGTATTGCTGCTTTCGTACAGCGCCTGCCTGGCGCGATTGGTTATGTGGAATACGCATACGCCAAACAGAACAATCTGGCTTACACCAAACTGGTGTCAGCAGATGGCCAGCCTGTTAGCCCAACGGAAGAAAGCTTCTCCAATGCGGCGAAAGGGGCAGACTGGAGCAAATCCTTTGCACAGGATTTGACTAATCAAAAAGGGGCTGATGCGTGGCCTGTCACCTCTACTACCTTTATTTTGGTTCACAAAGAGCAGAAGAAACCCGAAAGCGGTATCGAAGTGCTGAAGTTCTTTGACTGGGCTTATAAGCAAGGTGGTAAAGAGGCTACAGACCTGGACTATGCAACCTTACCTGACAGCGTTGTCGAGCAGGTTCGTGCGGCATGGAAAACCAGCGTAAAAGACAGCGACGGTAAACCGTTGTATCAGTAATTTGGATGTTACCTTTCCCGGAAAATCAGCATAATAGCTGGCTTTCCGGGCTCAATCAGAAGAGTAATATATGGCTGCAACAAAGCCTGCGTTTAATCCCCCAGGCAAAAAGGGCGATATGATCTTCAGCGCACTGGTCAGACTGGCTGCGCTGATTGTGTTATTTCTGCTGGGTGGCATTATTGTCTCCCTTATCTTTTCTTCATGGCCAAGTATCCAGAAGTTCGGCTTTTCATTCCTGTGGACCAAAGACTGGGATGCGCCGAATGATATTTACGGTGCGCTGGTGCCTATTTACGGCACATTAGTGACATCGTTTATTGCTCTGCTGATTGCAGTGCCAGTGAGTTTCGGTATTGCGTTATTTCTTACTGAACTCGCACCTGGCTGGTTGCGCCGCCCGCTGGGTATTGCCATTGAATTGCTGGCTGCTATCCCCAGTATCGTTTATGGCATGTGGGGGTTGTTCATCTTCGCGCCCCTGTTCGCGACCTATTTCCAGGCACCCGTGGGCGATATCCTCTCTGCTATACCTTTCGTTGGCGCACTGTTTTCTGGCCCGGCTTTCGGTATTGGGATCCTGGCCGCAGGTGTGATTCTGGCCATCATGATTATCCCTTACATCGCGGCTGTTATGCGTGATGTGTTCGAACAGACTCCTACGTTAATGAAAGAGTCAGCCTATGGTATTGGCTGCACAACCTGGGAAGTTATCTGGCGTATTGTTCTGCCATTTACCAAAAATGGGGTAATTGGCGGGGTGATGCTGGGGCTCGGGCGCGCACTGGGTGAAACCATGGCTGTCACCTTTATTATTGGTAATACCTACCAACTGGACAGCGTTTCTCTGTATATGCCTGGCAACAGTATTACTTCTGCGCTGGCCAACGAATTTGCTGAAGCAGAGTCTGGCCTGCACGTTGCAGCATTGATGGAACTGGGCCTGATTCTGTTTGTTATCACCTTTATTGTACTGGCGATTTCTAAGCTCATGATTATGCGGCTGTCGAAGAACGAGGGGGCACGCTAATGGCAACGTTAGAAATGCAAAATGCCCAGGCACTGGCGGAAACCCGCCGCAAAATGCAGGCTCGCCGCCGCTTTAAAAATCGCATTGCTCTTACCATGTCCATGGCGACCATGGCGTTTGGTTTGTTCTGGCTTATCTGGATCCTGTTCTCGACCGTTACCCGCGGGATAGACGGTATGTCGCTGGCACTGTTTACCCAGATGACGCCGCCACCTAACACACCAGGCGGCGGGTTAGCTAACGCCCTTGCCGGTAGTGGCTTATTGATCCTCTGGGCAACAGCAGTTGGCACACCTTTGGGCATTCTGGCGGGGGTTTACCTGGCGGAGTATGGGCGTAAGTCTGTCCTGGCTGAGGTTATTCGTTTTATCAACGACATCCTGCTCTCTGCGCCTTCTATTGTGGTCGGCCTGTTTGTGTACACCATTGTGGTGGCGCAAATGCAGCACTTCTCCGGTTGGGCGGGTGTGATTGCCCTGGCGTTGCTGCAGGTGCCTATTGTTATTCGCACTACGGAAAACATGCTGAAACTGGTGCCGGACAGCCTGCGTGAAGCGGCTTATGCACTGGGCACACCTAAGTGGAAAATGATTGGGGCTATTACCCTGAAAGCGTCTGTCTCCGGGATTATTACCGGGGTGTTGTTGGCCGTAGCCCGTATTGCTGGTGAAACCGCGCCATTGCTGTTTACCGCGCTGTCCAACCAGTTCTGGAGCACCGATATGATGCAACCGCTGGCGAACTTACCTGTCACTATCTTTAAGTTCGCCATGAGCCCCTTTGCTGAATGGCAGCAACTGGCCTGGGCCGGGGTTCTGATTATCACACTGTGCGTCCTGTTACTGAATATTTTGGCTCGCGTGCTGTTCGCGAAGCGTAAACACGGTTAATTCATTTTTAGCGTTGTCGCAGAGGCTAACTTTGCGGCAGCGAATAAGGAAAAGAGATACATGAGTATGGCTGACAACAACCCGGGCAAAATTCAGGTGCGTAATCTG
Organism: Mangrovibacter sp. MFB070; assembly: GCF_000705335.1. Lineage (NCBI taxonomy): Bacteria > Pseudomonadati > Pseudomonadota > Gammaproteobacteria > Enterobacterales > Enterobacteriaceae > Mangrovibacter > Mangrovibacter sp. MFB070. The sequence continues at coordinate 78,879 of NZ_JJMI01000042.1, read as the reverse complement.
GACTTCTATTACGGGAAATTCCATGCCCTGAAAAACATCAACCTGGACATAGCTCAGAACCAGGTAACGGCATTTATCGGCCCGTCTGGTTGCGGTAAATCCACGCTGCTGCGCACCTTTAACAAAATGTTCGAGCTTTACCCTGAACAGCGTGCTGAAGGTGAGATTTTGTTGGATGGCGATAATATTCTCACCAACCGGCAGGATATTGCATTGTTGCGTGCCAAAGTCGGTATGGTGTTCCAGAAACCCACTCCGTTCCCGATGTCCATCTACGATAACATCGCGTTTGGTGTGCGTTTGTTTGAAAAATTATCCCGCGCAGATATGGACGAGCGTGTGCAGTGGGCTCTGACCAAAGCGGCCCTGTGGACGGAAACCAAAGATAAACTGCACCAGAGCGGCTACTCTTTATCTGGTGGTCAGCAGCAACGTCTGTGTATTGCACGGGGTATCGCCATTCGCCCGGAAGTGCTGCTGCTGGATGAACCCTGCTCCGCACTGGACCCTATCTCCACCGGGCGCATTGAAGAGCTGATTACCGAGCTCAAGCAGGACTATACCGTAGTGATTGTTACCCACAACATGCAGCAGGCTGCACGTTGTTCTGACTACACAGCGTTTATGTACCTGGGTGAGCTTATCGAATTCAGTAATACCGATAATCTGTTTACCACACCGCAGAAGAAACAAACCGAAGACTACATCACTGGCCGTTATGGTTGATGTGTCTGGCAGTGTTGAAACTGAAAAAGCAACCCATTTGGCGGTGTTATCACCGCTTTGCTGTAAAGCAAGTGTGTTGCAATCTGACAAAGCCTGTCGGGCATAAAGGAGTTCTGAATGGATAACCTCAATCTCAACAAACATATTTCTGGTCAGTTTAATGCCGAGCTGGAACATATCCGCACCCAGGTGATGGCGATGGGTGGGCTGGTTGAACAACAGCTCTCCGATGCCATTACTGCAATGCATAACCAGGACAGCGAACTGGCAAAAAGCGTGGTAGACGGCGACAAAAAAGTCAACATGATGGAAGTGGAGATAGATGAAGCCTGCGTGCGCATCATCGCCAAACGCCAGCCAACCGCCAGTGACTTACGCCTGGTAATGGCCATCATTAAAACCATTGCTGAACTGGAACGTATTGGTGATGTGGCTGACAAAATCTGCCGCACGGCGCTGGAGAAATTTTCCCAGCAGCACCAGCCCTTGCTGGTTAGCCTGGAGTCGTTAGGGCGCCATACCGTGCAAATGCTTCACGATGTTCTGGATGCCTTTGCCCGTATGGATATCGACGAAGCGGTGCGTATTTACCGTGAAGATAAAAAAGTGGATCAGGAATATGAAGGCATCGTGCGCCAACTGATGACCTACATGATGGAAGATTCACGCACGATCCCCAGCGTTCTGACAGCGTTGTTCTGCGCACGTTCCATTGAGCGTATTGGCGACCGTTGCCAGAATATTTGCGAATTTATCTTCTATTTCGTTAAAGGCCAGGATTTCCGCCATGTTGGCGGCGACGAACTGGATAAGTTGCTGGCGGGAAAAGATCCGAAAGAGTAATCGCTGGGAATATAAACTTGTAATTTTCTTCACGGCCAGTGAATCTAACATCATGATTCACTGGCCGTTATTTTTACTTCGCCACCCACTGGTGCTGGTGGTACTGCCACACTTGCTGGTGTTCATCCAACTGGTACAGAAACAACCAGCCGTTATTCACCAGGTCTGCAACAACCTGGTGGCGCAACATAATCGCTTCAATTGCCGCCTGCGGAGCCTGAATAAAAGCACTTAACCGTACGGGCTGGTGGCGATACTGTTTCCCGTCATGAACCGACTGGTTCGATAAACCAATCCGCAAATCACCGCCGTTCCCTTCAAACACCCCAATATGGCCGCCAACGACATTGTGCAGCAGCTTATTCCCACTACCATATTTCTCTGGTGCCGTAACCGAGGCGTAATATTGCAGGTTGATCCAGTTCATCACCAACAGGGGCGCGGTCATGATTTTTTCCAGTTGGGTGAATTCCGGGTCTTCACTGACATGGTATTCGTGCAAAAACGCCCGCCCGGCAAAGTTCAGGTTGCGTGTCAGGCTGCGGGGCGCAATAAACACCCCGGCGTTATTACATAACCCCCACTCTGGCCGCATTTGTGCCCAGTTAGTCGCACGCTGTTTAAAGAACCGGTGGGCTTGTGCCGCATCAGGCGCTTCAGGAACGGCGAACTGCGCTGCCCGGGTAATCCTTGCCTGGTTACTGGCTTCGTTAATCCAGGTGTTCCAGGGAGCGTCTGGTGCATCAAACACATTGAGGTCATCGGTTGTGGTGTTGTGCATGGCTGCGTAGAAATGCGTATCATCAGGTATTGTCACACCAAATGCAGGCATCTCTGCTCTGACGGCTGAATCATTTAACAACCAGGCCAGTACTTTGACATTCACTTCGCCAGTCTGGCCGCCACAGGCACCACAATCAAGGCTGGATGACGTATGGTTATTGCAGGTTTGGCTACCATGCCCGCTTAGCAGAACCACTTTTGCCAGCCGCTTACTTATCCCCATCGCTTTCAGAATACCGGCACCCAACTCAGCTTTTTCACTGGCGGTTAATGGCTGCTGATTGCGCTCCAAATCCCACTGCGCATTATTGCGAACATCGCGGTTGACGGGGTTTTCTGTACCGTGCTGCAACACAACACGCTTAAACAAACTGATAAGCTTCAGTAAACCACCCGCTTCAACCATACCCAGGTTGGAAGAGGGTTTTTCCAGGCTATTTTGCCAGCCGAGTTTGGTCAGGCGCAAAATACGCTCTGGCTGTTTGTGAGTTTGGCGGGCGACTAAATTGGGAGCCAGTAAACCTGGTAATTGCGGCCGGGAAAGGCTGCCATCCCAGGTTTGGTAACGAACAGGAATACCAAAGAACCCGGCGAAGCCTAATGTTTCAATCCCGCTGCTCTGGCTTTCCAGCGCCCGGCGCATGGGCTCTGAACGTACATCAATACAAAAAATTGCCTGTAATTCTGGCCTGTCCAGTTCGCGAACCGTTTTTGCCGCTTTAATTTGCGCAATCCAGGGGCATTGTACACTAAGCTCCAGTGCACGCTGCCACACCCAAAGCGGCGCCAGTTGTTGTTGTGCCAGGTGGTGGGACGCATCAATATGGCTTGCCTGATGGTGAATCGCCTGGCGAATAGTTGCGGCAGTATTCCCATGGTGCTGGCGTAACCACTGCATTAATACGGTGTCCCAGGCCAGCAGTATGGCGCTTAACCCGAGTGTGTGTGGCACATCAATGTGCTGGTTTTCAAGGCCTGCCTGCCAGTCGAGCCAGGACTGCCAGCCTGCCCAGCCCGATAACTGGTGCAACGATGCCAGCATAAATGCTTCAGCCCCTGCACTGTTTTCCCAGGTGTTTTGCCAGCGGTTGCCTGCTTCCTCAAATAACCCGTTAATTGTCTTTGGCAGTGCACGGAAACCAGCCAGCAAATCCACGCCTAACAAGGTTTTGATGCCCTTATCCCGTGCCACCACTTCTAACCAGCTTTGGTAAAGATGCTCGCCATTTTTCCCGGTTGAATCAAACCGCTCCGGGTACTGGTGGTAGAGCGCAATAAACTGGCTCACCTGCTGAACGATTTCCTGAGCCCAGCTATGACCTTGCTGCGAAGGGATAACCTCATCCATCAACATAGCCAGTGTTTTCCAGCGGAAAGTCAGCTCAGTATCATTATGCTGCAGGTCTTCCTCCAGTTGTGCCGGCGTCAGTGGGCTGTGCAGTTCTGCCAGCGCCTGAGATAAATGCTGTGGGGTGATTTGTTTACCCCACAACTTGCGGTAGTAGCTTTTGTTCATCAGCCCGGTAATGCCGCAAATAACCGCCTGCTTCGCAAAAATCTGAGTGATATCGCTATGGCGTTGTTGCCACCAGGGGTTGACGGCGACAGACTGGTCCAGTGGCCAGGCGGGCGCAATAGATGCGGCAACCTTCAGGGCGATATCTGACCAGGCCAGTTCAGTTGATTGTTCAGTCATTATTTGGCCTCCGTTTTTACCTGCTGCCATTGCGCATTCTGAAGCTTAATCAGTGACTCACTCGGCCATAATTTCAGTGTCAGGCGGGTTGCCCATTCATCAAGGTAAGCACCGGCATTGAGCCAGATAAACAAGCGTTTAACCCAACTGATATGGGGCCAGTACTGTAAGGCAATAGAGAGGGCAAACAGGCTGAAGAACAGCAGGGCGACAAAACTGTCGGCGTAAATATTCAGTGGTGCGTCCATTCCCACCAGTGTGCTTAAGTGGTGTTTTGCTGTGGTATAGAGGGTCAGTAGCCCTGCGGCGAAGGCCAGAGTGATGGCGATACGCGGCAGGCTACCTGCGTCCCAGCGGCTGACGCTTGGCAGAACCAACGCACTGAGCGCAAACCAAATCAGCACTGTAGCCGCCAGGCTGGTCATCATGGCGAATTGCCACTGTGCAATACTAATCAGGATAAGTGCGAAAGTGAGCGCCAGTACCCAGTGCCGCACCCGGGGCTTAACGCCACCCGCCAGTTTTGCCGCCAGGTAGTGGTTAACCGTATTCCCGCTATTGAGAAAGGAAAACGATTTATAAAACGAGTGCGCAAACAGGTGTAACAGCGCCATTTCATATAACCCGAGACCAATCTCCACCAGCATCAGCCCCATTTGCGAGCTGGTAGACCAGGCAAGCTTCACCTTTATGCTGATGCGTGTGGTGCTCACCAGGCCGGTAATAGTGGTGCTGACTCCGGCCAGAATCACCAGAAACCAGCATGCAGCCGGGCTTGCAGCCAGTACAGGGGAAAAAAACAGTAGCAGGATACCGCCAAGGTTAACGATACCGGCGTGCAACAGTGCAGAAACTGGCGTAGGTGCTTCTACAACCTGAATCAGCCAGCCATGAACCGGCAGCTGCGCGCATTTAATCAGCGCCACCATAGACAGTAATAGTGCTGCAATAGTGAGCTGAACACTGCCAGCGCTTTCGCTGGCACGGTGTACAATTTCACTGATAGTGGCAGTGTGGAACTGGCTGTACAGGGCTATAAAAGCGCCAGCAAGCAGCAGTTCACTCAGGCGGGCAAGCAGAAATTTTTTATGTGCCGCCAGTTGTGCCCTGGGGCGCTGCGGGTAGAACAAAATCAGGCGATGCAGACACAGGCTGACACTCACCCAGGCGGCCCAAAACAGGAGTAAGTGGTTACTGATGATCACCACGACAACTGCGGTGATGGTCATGAGTAACGCGCGCAAGAAGCGGCCCCGTTCACTTTCTCCACTGAACGCCACCCAACTGTAACGCACGATAGTGATACCCAGAATGGCTATCAATCCCAGCAGCATCAGTTTGAGCGGTGTGACCAGGAATAAAGAAAACATGATAGATCTCACATAATTGACAGTAGCCGTATTTTGGAATGTTGTTTAAATTAAGTAAAATATATATTAAATAAAAAAACGTTCTGTTTTACAGAATGGTTGGAATCTAATGAGCAGACTCAATTATCATCACCTCTATTACTTCTGGCAGGTTGCCCGGCAAGGGAACCTGACTCAGGCTGCGCAGAAATTACATATTTCTCAGTCTGCATTGTCCTCGCAAATCAAACAGTTAGAAAAAAGCCTGAACGTTGAGTTGTTCACCCGGGAAGGCCGTAAACTGACTCTGACTGAGAGTGGCTACCACGCCATGAACTATGCCGATGAGATCTTTAAAAATGGTGAAGAGCTGGAACAACTGCTGACAACGGGTACCGCGCTACCCAGCGCGCCATTGCGCATTGGTATTCTTTCCACGATTTCACGTAACTTTATTGATCAGTTCATCCAGCCATTGATTCAGCAGAATGACTGCCGCTTTTCACTGCAATCCATGAGCCAGACGGGGTTGTTGAATGCCATGGCAGAACTACAGCTCGACCTGGCGCTCACCAATATTCCCGTCAGAAGTGCCAGCACCAATAACTGGCAAAGCCGGGTTCTGGCGCGCCAGCCGGTGGCGATTATTGGCCCGCCAGGGCTCGCATTAACTGAAGAGTTTGGTGAAAGCTATCGCCACCAGCGTTGGGTATTGCCGTATGGCGAGAACCCGCTGCGTGCGGCATTTGATGCCTTTGCCGCACAATATCACCTGCTACCGGAAATAGTGGCTGAGTCTGACGACATGGCAATGCTGCGCTTGTTAACCCGCGATACCGGCGCACTGGCTGTGATGCCACCAGTGGTGGTGAAGGATGAGCTGGATTCCGGCGAGCTGAAAAGCTATATGCTGCTGCCTAATGTATACGAAAACTTCTATGCGGTTTCCGCCCAACGGCGTGTTGTTCACCCCAAACTGGGCATGTTGCTCAGGCCGCTGGTGGATGAGTAACTGAGTTGAATGGGTGCTTATAAAAACAAAAAACCGTATTAACAAGTAGTTAATACGGGTTAGTGAACGTTTACTGCTCTGCTCAGGCTGGCAATTATTTGCCGATACAAAAGCTCGAAAAAATCCGCCCCAGCAGGTCATCGGAGGTGAATTCGCCAGTAATTTCGCTCAATGCCTGTTGTGCCAGGCGCAGCTCTTCTGCCAGTAACTCACCCGCCCAGGCACCAAGCAACTGTTCTTTCCCTTGCTCCAGGTGTTGAGCTGCGGTTTCCAGAGCCTGCAAATGGCGGCGGCGAGCCAGGAAACCACCGCTTTCAGTGCTGGTATCGAAACCCATTGCGAGTTTCAGGTGGTCGCGCAGTACATCCACTCCTTCGCCATTGCGGGCAGAAAGCCGGATAAGTGAGTGACCATTCACTTCTGTGAGGCCTGCTGTTTCACCGGTGATATCGGCTTTATTACGCACTACGGTAATGGGCAAATGTGCCGGCAAACGGGCAATAAAATCAGGCCAGATTTGTGCCGGGTCTGTGGCATCAGTGGTGGTGCTGTCGACCATAAACAGCACACGGTCCGCCTGCTCGATTTCCTGCCATGCACGCTCAATCCCAATACGCTCTACTTCATCACTGGCTTCGCGCAACCCGGCGGTATCAATAATATGCAACGGCATACCATCGATATGAATATGTTCACGCAGTACATCGCGCGTGGTACCGGCAATATCCGTAACGATAGCGGCTTCACGCCCTGCCAGCGCATTTAACAGGCTGGATTTACCGGCATTGGGGCGCCCGGCAATCACCACTTTCATGCCTTCACGCAACAGGCTGCCCTGGCGCGCTTCACGGCGTACCTGCTCCAGGTCGCTCATCACTCCTGCTAATTCTGCTTCAATTTTCCCGTCAGACAGAAAATCAATTTCTTCATCCGGAAAATCAATGGCGGCTTCCACATAAATACGCAAATGCGTCAGGGCTTCCACCAGTTGGTTTACCCGGCTGGAAAACACCCCTTGCAGTGATCCGACAGCAGAACGGGCCGCCTGTTCGGAACTGGCATCAATCAAATCTGCAATGGCTTCCGCCTGGGCAAGATCCAGTTTGTCGTTCAAAAATGCCCGTTCTGAAAACTCACCCGGCCGGGCAATACGCACACCGGGAATGGTCAAAACGCGTTTCAGTAGTAAATCGAGAATAACCGGGCCGCCGTGGCCCTGCAGTTCCAGAACATCTTCGCCTGTAAACGAATTGGGGCCAGGAAACCACAGCGCGATACCCTGATCCAGAGGTGAATTATCCACATCGCGAAAAGGCAGGTAATCGGCATAACGGGGCTTTGGCAGTTTACCCAGCACGATTTTGGCTACGTCCTGGGCTTGTTTACCGGAAACCCGCAAAATACCCACACCGCCCCGGCCTGGGGGCGTTGCCTGTGCAACAATGGTATCGTTATGGCTCATAAGTCTTTCTCTGTGATGTTTCGGTTATTCCCCGCCTGTTGCTTAACAGTGGCGGCACGGCATAAAAATAAAGAAGGCGGTCATCTGACCGCCTTCTGTGGTGCTGTTATCCTGCGCTAAATTTTATCAGGATTTTTTCTTTTCGCGGCTATGCAAACCACGTTTTTCCAGCCCACGGTAAATCAGTTGCTGCTGGATGATGGTAACCAGGTTGCTGACGATATAGTACAGCACCAGACCAGACGGGAACCACAGGAAGAAGACGGTGAAGATGACCGGCATAAAGGTCATTATCTTCTGCTGCATCGGGTCGGTCACTGTGGTCGGTGACATCTTCTGAATGAAGAACATTGTCACGCCCATCAGGATAGGCAGAATGTAGTACGGGTCCTGTGCTGACAAGTCGTGGATCCACAGAGCAAATGGCGCATGGCGCAGCTCAACGGAACCCATCAACATGTAGTACAGCGCCAGGAAGATAGGCATCTGAATAACAAGCGGGAAGCAACCACCAAGCGGGTTAACTTTCTCTGCCTTGTACATCGCCATCATTTCCTGGCTGATACGCTGCTTATCGTCGCCCAGGCGCTCACGCATTGCCTGAATTTTCGGCTGCAGCATACGCATTTTCGCCATGGAGGTGTACTGCGCTTTGGTCAGCGGGTACATGATGCCACGCACGATAAAGGTAATAACGATGATGGAGAAGCCCCAGTTACCCAGGAAGCTGTGGATAAATTTCAACAGTTTGAACAACGGCTGAGAGATAAACCACAACCAGCCATAATCCACGGTTAAATCCAGGTGCGGTGCAACTGCAGCCATTTTATCCTGAATTTCCGGGCCAACCCACAGGGTGCTGCCCAGTGTGCCAGTCTGGCCGGGCTGAACAACAACCGGTGCAGATTTATAGTTAATTGCTGCAACGCCATTGCCGAGATCAGCTGTCGAGAAGGTGTTCACGCCTTTGGTGTCCGGAACCCATGCAGTAGCAAAATATTGCTGCAACATAGCAATCCAGCCGCCCTGAGATGTGGTGTTCAGGTTCTCGTTATCTGCGATTTTATCGAATTTGTATTTTTCGTATTTCGCATCAGACGTGGAGTAAGCCGCGCCGCGGAACGTGTGCAGAGCAAAGTTGTTGCTGCCGGTATCGCGGTGTTTTGGCAAGTTGATAGATTGTTTCAACTGACCAAATGCAGAGAGTTCCAGTGGTTTCTCAGAGGCGTTTTTCACGCTGTAATCCACTTTCACCGCAAATGAACCCCGTTTCAGAACAAAGGTTTTGGTGAAAACGTTACCTGCGGCATCGGTCCAGGTCATCGGAATAGACAATTCATTCTGGCCGTCAGCCAGAGCAAAGCTGTCACTCCCAACATTGTACAGAGGACGTTCACCATTAGCCGGGTTATCCGGGCCATCGCGGCCGGTTAAGCCACTTTGTGCCTGATAAATAAAATCAGGAGTGCTTTCCAGCAACTGGAACGGTTCGTTGGAGCCAAGGTCTTTGGGATAAGTTAACAGCAGCGCCTGCTCAACATCACCACCACGCGTGTTGATGGTCAGAGAGAGGACATCCGTTTTAACTGTAATGAGTTTTCCCTGGCCACTGGCCGGTACGCCCTGGTCGGCGGCGCTACCCGCTGCGGTAGTCGTAGTCTGCGTGGTCTGTTGGGTCTGCGGAGCGTTATCTTGCTCCCAGGCCTGCCAGATCATGAAAGACACGAACAACAAAGCGATGATAAGAAGATTGCGTTGCGAATCCATCGTTAGTGTTCTCTGGTATCAAAAGGTCCTGGCGGGACGGGGTCGTCACCACCCGGGTGTAAAGGGTGGCATTTTAATACGCGTTTTATTGTCAACCAACTGCCTTTTACTACTCCAAACCTGCGCAATGCCTCAATTCCGTATTGCGAACAGGTTGGTGTGAAACGACAATGCGGCCCGAGAAGCGGACTAATCAGGCGCTGATAGACCTTTATCAGGCCTATCAGGAGCCGGGAGCCTGGCGACAATGACGGCGCCATAACTTTTCCAGTATTTCCATTAGCGTACGGTTATCGAGGTCGGCAATCCCGCGTTTCGCTACCACCACAAAATCCATGGAAGGCAGTTCATGCTGACGTAAACGGAAACTTTCACGCGTCAAACGTTTGATACGGTTACGCTCATGAGCGCGCCGAACATTCTTTTTGGCGACTGTAAGACCGATACGGGGATGCCCCAGCGAATTCAGGCGGCCGAGGATGGTGATTTGCGGCGTGCCAGCCCGTTGTGGCTGCTGGAAGACGAAAGTGAAATGATTGGGAGTTAACAAACGTAACTCCCTGGGAAAAGCGAGCTTAACCACTCAGGGGTTAGCTATTACTTAGAAACGGTCAGACGAGCGCGGCCTTTAGCACGACGACGTGCCAGAACCTGACGACCATTTTTAGTTGCCATACGAGCGCGGAAGCCGTGAGAGCGGTTGCGCTTCAGTACAGACGGTTGAAAAGTGCGTTTCATGGCGATTTCTACCTAAGCTTGGAAAAAAAACACTTACTTTTGCGTATGCCCGGACAAGTTGCGAACGACTTACGCCTCAGTGTGGCTAAATAAAGAGGCAGGATTGTAATAATTGTACACTCCAGAGTCAATTCACTTTCCTTATTGCACACAGGTAACAGTAGCTTTTCGCTTGAAAAACAAACGAATTACCTGCAACAAAAACCGGAGCGATGACGCGTCGGGTCGCAAATTATACGGGGTCCGGTATAAAGCGCAAGGATCACAGGGATCTTTAATCAGATCACTAAAGATAAATTTTGCTACGGGTCATTGAATTTTCCAATTTGTGGCTGAAATAGTGCCGCCCCTAAGCCGGGATCGATTACACTGGATCAGTCAGACAGGGGCCTGTGGATAAATCACGAAGAAACTGTGAGAAACAGAAGATCTCTGGCCCACTTTACGCTATGATCCGCGGTCCCTTCTCAGGATCGGGATCCTGTAAAAGGGAAAACCGCAAACAGAATAGCGGTTCGCATGCTACCCAGAATCAGGGCTGTCGGCGTGTGTCAACAATCATGAATGTATCAGTCTTTGTCATTTATCGACTTTGTTCGAGTGGAGTCCGCCGTGTCACTTTCGCTTTGGCAGCAGTGTCTTGCCCGATTGCAGGATGAGTTACCCGCCACAGAATTCAGCATGTGGATACGTCCACTACAGGCGGAACTGAGCGATAACACGCTGGCCCTTTATGCGCCAAACCGTTTTGTGCTCGACTGGGTGCGGGATAAGTACCTGAATAATATCAACGGATTGTTAAACGATTTCTGTGGTGCGGATGCACCCCAGTTGCGCTTTGAAGTAGGGGCCCGTCCTGCTGTTCAGCCTGTTGTCGCTTCTGCGGCAGCAGCGCCTGCCGTTGCGCCGCGTCCGGCGGCGGTACCCGTGCGCCCCAGTTGGGATAACGTCCCGGCACCGGCTGAGCCTTCTTACCGCTCTAACGTTAACCTGAAACATACGTTTGATAACTTTGTTGAAGGTAAATCTAACCAGCTGGCCCGTGCTGCGGCCCGCCAGGTGGCGGATAACCCTGGCGGAGCATATAACCCTCTTTTCCTTTATGGCGGTACAGGTTTAGGGAAAACCCACCTGTTACACGCTGTTGGCAATGGCATTGTGGCGCGTAAGCCCAATGCGAAAGTGGTGTATATGCACTCAGAGCGTTTTGTTCAGGATATGGTTAAGGCATTGCAAAATAACGCAATTGAAGAGTTCAAGCGTTATTACCGCTCGGTTGATGCCCTGCTTATCGATGATATCCAGTTCTTTGCCAATAAAGAGCGTTCACAGGAAGAGTTCTTCCATACGTTTAACGCACTGCTGGAAGGCAACCAACAGATCATCCTGACGTCAGATCGTTACCCGAAAGAGATCAATGGCGTTGAAGATCGTCTGAAATCCCGCTTTGGCTGGGGGTTAACGGTTGCCATTGAGCCACCAGAGCTGGAAACTCGCGTGGCAATCCTGATGAAAAAGGCAGATGAAAACGATATTCGCCTGCCCGGTGAAGTGGCCTTCTTTATTGCCAAGCGCCTGCGTTCAAATGTGCGTGAGCTGGAAGGGGCACTGAACCGTGTTATTGCTAACGCCAATTTTACTGGCCGGGCAATTACTATCGATTTTGTCCGTGAAGCGCTGCGAGATTTGCTGGCCTTGCAGGAAAAACTGGTCACTATCGACAATATTCAAAAGACAGTGGCAGAGTACTACAAGATCAAAGTGGCCGATTTGCTGTCCAAACGGCGTTCACGCTCTGTGGCGCGCCCCCGGCAAATGGCAATGGCCCTGGCAAAAGAATTAACCAACCACAGTCTGCCGGAAATCGGTGATGCCTTCGGTGGTCGTGACCATACAACTGTGCTTCATGCCTGCCGTAAAATCGAGCAGTTGCGTGAAGAAAGTCACGACATCAAAGAAGATTTTTCCAATTTAATCAGAACACTATCTTCGTGACACTATGAAATTTACCGTTGAACGTGAACATTTATTAAAACCGCTCCAACAAGTGAGCGGTCCTTTAGGTGGTCGCCCGACGTTACCTATCCTGGGTAACTTGCTGTTGCAGGTTACGGAAGGGGCGCTGTCGCTGACTGGTACTGACCTTGAAATGGAAATGGTGGCGCGTGTTAGCCTGGTTCAGCCTCATGAACCGGGGGCAACCACGGTGCCAGCCCGTAAATTCTTTGATATTTGCCGTGGTCTGCCGGAAGGCGCGGAAATCGCGGTTACGCTGGAAGGCGACCGCATGCTGGTGCGTTCCGGGCGCAGCCGTTTTTCGCTGTCTACATTGCCCGCCGCCGATTTCCCGAATCTCGATGACTGGCAAAGTGAAGTGGAATTCACACTGCCGCAGGCCACCATGAAACGCCTGATCGAAGCCACGCAATTTTCTATGGCTCACCAGGATGTGCGCTACTACCTGAACGGCATGCTGTTTGAAACCGAAGGTGAAGAACTGCGTACCGTGGCAACCGATGGCCACCGCCTGGCGGTATGTGCCATGCCGGTTGGGCAAACACTGCCCGCTCACTCTGTAATAGTGCCGCGCAAAGGCGTTATTGAATTAATGCGTATGCTGGATGGCGGCGATACACCGTTGCAGGTGCAAATTGGCAGCAACAATATCCGTGCCCATGTTGGTGACTTCATTTTCACTTCGAAACTGGTTGATGGCCGTTTCCCGGATTACCGCCGCGTATTGCCGAAGAACCCGGATAAAACCCTGGAAGCAGGTTGCGATTTGTTAAAACAGGCTTTTGCCCGCGCAGCCATTCTTTCTAATGAAAAATTCCGTGGTGTTCGCCTGTATGTGAGTGAGAACCAACTGAAAATTACAGCCAACAACCCGGAACAGGAAGAAGCGGAAGAGATTCTGGATGTGACCTACGCAGGCACAGAAATGGAAATCGGCTTCAACGTAAGTTACGTACTGGATGTTCTTAACGTGCTGAAGTGCGAAAATGTGCGTATCCTGCTTACCGATTCCGTTTCCAGTGTGCAAATTGAAGATGCAGCAAGCCAGGCCGCGGCCTACGTTGTTATGCCAATGCGCCTGTAGAACTACTGGGGAAACGGCTAAAGAGAGAAGGTTAAGCGTGCAAACACCTTCTCTTTGCCAGTGAGCCAGTAACAGTAAGCCAGTAAATAGAAATCAATGAATTGATTTTTAGTGTGTTTTATTTACCACCTGAAACCTTACCAGCGGCAGGGTAAGGCGGGTCATCAGCCTGGGGTTATTTGACTTGTTATTCCGGCACGTTCAGCACCGGTTTTTAGTGGCGCTTCAGGCCCGTTGTTTATCCATCCCCGGTTTATGCGGGTTGTGGGTAGCCAGCCATTTTCCGGAAAACGGCAACAAATACCTCCGGGTGATGCGTTAATCATGTCGCTGTCTCGTTTACTTATCAAAGATTTCCGTAATATAGAAAGCGCGGATCTCCTGTTATCTCCCGGCTTTAATTTCCTGGTCGGTGCCAATGGCAGCGGCAAAACCAGTGTGCTGGAAGCGATTTACACCCTGGGGCACGGGCGGGCGTTTCGCAGCCTGCAAACCGGCCGGGTGATTCGCCATGACCAGCCAGATTTTGTGCTGCATGGCCGGTTACAAGGGGATTCACGGGAAATCGCCGTTGGGCTGACAAAAGACCGCCTCGGCGACAGCAAAGTCAGAATTGATGGCACGGACGGGCATAAAGTTGCTGAACTGGCGCACTTAATGCCCATGCAGTTGATTACTCCGGAAGGCTTCACCCTGCTTAATGGCGGGCCGAAGTTTCGCCGGGCGTTTATCGACTGGGGGTGTTTCCATGATGAACCGGCGTTTTTCAACGCATGGAGCAACCTTAAACGCCTGCTCCGGCAACGAAATGCCGCGTTGCGCCAGGTTACTCACTACAACCAGTTACTTCCCTGGGATAAGGAACTGGCTCCGCTGGCGGAGCAAATCAGCCAGTGGCGGGCGCAGTACAGTGAAGCGATTGCCGAAGATATGGCACAAACCTGCGCTCTGTTTTTACCCGAGTTTCACCTGGCGTTTTCTTTCCAGCGCGGCTGGGAAAAAGAGACGCCTTACAGTGAGGTGCTGGCACGCAGTTTTGAGCGCGACCGTGCGCTGACCTACACCTCTCATGGCCCTCACAAGGCAGATTTCCGCATTCGTGCTGATGGCGCGCCAGTGGAAGATACCCTGTCGAGAGGGCAGTTAAAGTTATTGATGTGTGCCCTGCGGCTGGCGCAAGGTGAATTTCTCACCCGGCGTAGCGGGCGGCACTGCCTCTACTTAATAGATGATTTTGCTTCTGAGCTTGATGACCGCCGGCGAGGTTTACTTGCCAGCCGTTTGAAGGCCACACAGTCACAAGTTTTTGTGAGTGCCATTAGCGCAGAACATGTGATGGACATGGCGGATAAAAATTCCAGGATGTTCGCTGTGGATCAGGGTAAAATAACGGATTAACTTAGTTTAAATGAGCGAGAAACGTTGATGTCGAATTCTTATGACTCCTCCAGTATCAAAGTCCTGAAAGGGCTGGATGCGGTGCGTAAGCGCCCGGGTATGTATATCGGCGACACGGATGACGGCACCGGCCTGCACCATATGGTATTCGAGGTCGTGGATAACGCTATCGACGAAGCGCTCGCAGGCTACTGTAAAGATATCGTTGTCACTATCCACGAAGATAACTCAGTCTCCGTTCAGGATGACGGGCGTGGTATTCCTACCGGTATTCACCCGGAAGAAGGCGTGTCTGCCGCTGAAGTTATCATGACTGTGCTGCATGCCGGTGGTAAGTTTGACGACAACTCCTATAAAGTTTCCGGTGGTCTGCATGGCGTGGGTGTATCGGTGGTTAACGCCCTGTCCCAGAAACTGGAACTGGTGATTCGTCGCGATGGCAAAGTCCACAACCAGGTTTACCAGCATGGTGTGCCAACTGCGCCACTGGCCGTTGCCGGGGAAACCGAAAAAACCGGTACCATGGTGCGTTTCTGGCCAAGTCTGGAAACCTTCACCAATGTGGTTGAATTTGAATACGAAATTCTGGCAAAACGCCTGCGTGAACTCTCCTTCCTGAACTCAGGTGTCTCCATCCGCCTGATTGATAAGCGTGTTGAAGGTAAGCAGGACCACTTCCATTACGAAGGCGGTATCAAAGCTTTTGTTGAATACCTCAACAAGAACAAAACACCTATCCACCCGAATGTGTTCTATTTCTCTACTGAAAAAGACGGGATTGGTGTGGAAGTCGCGCTGCAGTGGAACGATGGCTTCCAGGAAAACATTTACTGCTTTACCAACAACATTCCTCAACGTGATGGCGGTACCCACCTTGCCGGTTTCCGTGCGGCAATGACGCGTACCCTGAACACCTATATGGATAACGAAGGCTACAGCAAAAAAGCGAAAATCAGCGCGACGGGTGATGATGCCCGTGAAGGCCTGATTGCTGTGGTTTCAGTAAAAGTTCCGGACCCGAAATTCTCTTCTCAGACCAAAGACAAACTGGTTTCTTCTGAAGTGAAATCAGCCGTGGAATCCCAGATGAACGAGCGTCTGGCTGATTACCTGCAGGAAAACCCGGCTGATGCCAAAACCGTTGTCAGCAAGATTATTGATGCGGCCCGAGCCCGTGAAGCGGCGCGTCGTGCCCGTGAAATGACCCGCCGTAAAGGTGCGCTGGACCTGGCAGGCTTGCCGGGCAAACTGGCGGATTGCCAGGAGCGCGACCCGGCTCTGTCTGAACTCTACCTGGTGGAAGGGGACTCAGCGGGCGGCTCTGCAAAACAGGGGCGTAACCGCAAGAATCAGGCTATTTTGCCGCTGAAAGGTAAAATCCTGAACGTCGAAAAAGCGCGTTTCGACAAAATGCTCTCTTCTCAGGAAGTGGCGACACTGATTACCGCACTGGGCTGTGGTATCGGCCGCGATGAATACAACCCGGATAAACTGCGTTACCACAACATCATCATCATGACCGATGCTGACGTCGATGGTTCGCACATCCGTACACTGCTTCTGACTTTCTTCTATCGCCAGATGCCGGAAATCGTTGAACGTGGGCACGTCTTTATTGCTCAGCCTCCACTGTATAAAGTGAAAAAAGGCAAGCAAGAACAATACATTAAAGATGATGAAGCCATGGATCAGTACCAGATTTCCATTGCGCTGGATGGTGCCACATTGCACACCAATGCCAGTGCTCCGGCTCTGGCAGGTGAAGCGCTGGAAAAACTGGTGGCCGAATTCAACGGTACCCAGAAGATGATCCATCGTATGGAGCGCCGTTATCCCCGCGCATTGTTGGGCGAGTTAATTTACCACCCAACACTGGGGGCTGATGACCTGTCCGACGAACAGAAAGTGACCCGCTGGGTTTCTTCGCTGGTAGCTGAGCTGACAGAGAAAGAACAGCACGGCAGCATCTGGAAATTCGATATCCGCGAAAACGCTGAACTCTCCCAGTTTGAACCTGTTGTGCGGGTGCGTACGCACGGTGTGGATACCGATTATGTTCTGGACCAGGACTTCGTTCAGGGCGGGGAATACAAACGTATCTTCACGCTGGGCGAAAAACTGCGCGGCCTGATTGAAGAAGGGGCTTACATTGAGCGTGGTGAGCGCCGTCAGCCAGTTTCCAGCTTTGAACAGGCACTGGACTGGCTGGTGAAAGAGTCCCGCCGTGGTCTTTCTGTACAGCGTTACAAAGGTCTGGGCGAAATGAACCCGGAACAGCTGTGGGAAACCACCATGGATCCAGACAGCCGCCGCATGTTGCGCGTCACAGTAAAAGACGCCATTGCCGCCGACCAGTTGTTTACAACGCTGATGGGCGATGCGGTAGAGCCACGCCGCGCCTTTATCGAAGAAAACGCCCTGAAAGCGGCGAATATCGATATCTGATGACCGGTTAGCCGGAAAAAAAGCCAGTGTGAAATACCACTGGCTTTTTTGTTCTGCACGAAAGTGAGTTTATTCTGCGTTGTTTTTGTGACCAAAGTCGCGTTACGATGCCCTTCCTGACCCATTATGGATTTCTGTCATGGCGATAAAACTGATTGCTATCGATATGGATGGCACCCTGCTTAACCCCGATAATGTCATTACCCCAGGTGTCCACCGGGCCATTAGTGCAGCCCGGGAAAAAGGTGTGGTGGTTGTGCTGGCAACCGGCCGGCCCTACATTGGTGTAAAACGCTACCTCGAAGAGCTGGATATGCAGTCCGCAGGCGACTACTGCATAACTTACAACGGTGCACTGGTGCAAAAAGCGGCCAGTGGCGAATGTGTTGCTGAAACTACTCTGGGTCACGATGATTACCGTTATCTGGAAGGGCTTTCCCGCGAACTGGGTGTTCACTTTCATGCGCTCGATCACCACATTCTGTATACCGCCAACCGGGATATCAGCCGTTATACCGTGCATGAAGCCGCACTGACGGGTATGCCGTTGCAGTTCTGCGAAGCTGACCGTATGGACCCGGCTATTCGCTTTCCAAAACTGATGATGATTGATGAGCCCGCATTGCTGGATGAAGCAATTACCCGGATCCCACAGGAAGCAAAATCCCGCTATACCATCCTGAAAAGCGCGCCGTTTTACCTCGAATTACTCGATAAACGGGTAAACAAAGGTGCCGGTTTACAGGCACTGGCAGAGCGCCTGCAGTTGCAACCAGAAAACGTAATGGCGATTGGTGACCAGGAAAACGACATGGCTATGCTGGAGTACGCAGGTGTGGGCGTGGCGATGGGTAATGCCATAGAGCCGGTTAAAGCGATGGCAAACTTTATCAGTAAAACCAACGCGGAAGACGGTGTCGCCTGGGCAATCGAACAATTTGTTCCCGGCGTTAACTGAGAAAACCAGGCAACACCCGTCTGAATCGATTACCCTGAGCCATTATCGCTTAAGGCCAGGGTAATCCCGTGAAACAAGTCACTTTCTCACCCCGTCACCACCAACTGACCAATATCAATACATGGACGCCAGACAGCCAGTGGCTGGTGTTTGATGTTCGCCCGTCTGGCGCATCATTCACCAGTGAAACCGTAGAGCGCGTCCATATTCACTCTGGTGCTACCGAAGTTATCTGGCGATCGCAGCAGGGTGCTCATGTGGGGGTTATTACGGTGAACCCACAACTGCCTGAGCGCTACGTATTTATTCATGGCCCGGAAAACCCGGATGAAAACTGGCAGTATAGTTTTCATCACCGGCGTGGTGTAACGGTCTGTGGCGGCCAGGCGGCTAACCTGGATGCCCTTTCCATTACCGCGCCTTATTTCCCCGGCGCACTGCGTGGCGGCAGCCATGTGCATGTCTGGAGCCCGGACGGGCAATACCTGAGCTTTACTTATAACGACCATGTGCTCCACGAGCGGGATCCGGCGCTGGATTTGCGTAATGTTGGTGTTGCAGTGCCTTTCGGCCCGGTAAACCCACCGCTGCGCCATTCGCGGGAATATGCCGGTAGTCACTGGTGTACGCTGGTTTCGCGCACCACACCGGAGCCTCAACCAGGAAGCGATGACATTAACCGGGCCTATGAAGAGGGCTGGGTGGGCAGCCAGGGCTACCTGAAGCCCAACAGGGAACGCCAGCGTTATGCCCTGGCCTTTATTGGCGATACCCGTTCAGCGCAGGGCGAAACCGTACCTGAACTATTTATTGCCGACTTACCCGATAACGAAGCCGCCTGGAAAACACCGGGCGACGTCCCCCTGGCGGGTACCCCCGAAACCATGCCTGCACCACCAGCCAGCGTTTCCCAAAAACGCCTGACGCACACGCATCAGCGTGCCTGGCCAGGTCTTGTGAACCAGCCGCGCCATTGGGTGCGTGCCAGCCCGGATGGCGAAAATATCGCTTTTCTGATGCGAGATAATAACGGCGTGGTTCAGGTTTGGCTGGTTTCACCCAACGGGGGAGAATGCCGGCAGTTAACCCGGCTTGAGCATGATGTACAGTCGGCGATTAACTGGCACCCAACAGGCAAATGGCTGGGCTTTATCTGTGAGCGAAAAATCGTGATGTGCAGCTATCCGGAAGGGAAAATACGTGAACTTACCGCACCGCAGGAAGAAATTTCCGGTGATGCAGTTGTCTTCTCGCCTGACGGGCAGTTTATTGCCTGGATGCAGCCCGATAAACAAGGCTTCCGGCAAATATACATCTGCCAGACCGGCTGCTGACACTCTGCCGGGTAACGTTACCCGGCAATAACATCAGGGCGCCGCGGGGGGGATAACCGAATTGGTTGCGAGGTTTTTCTGCTCACTTTTTTCTACCCGCGCACGGACAGAATCATTGGTGTGAAACGCATCCCAGGGAATCAACAGTGTGTCTGCCACTGCCGTGAATGGCATATCCAGTGCCACAAACGGTTTAATCCCCCAACTGGTATCGCCATCCTTCAGTAATTCATAACTTGCCCGGGTGCCGGGGTAATACCCTTCCTGGCCACCGGTATGCGTCATCATACTGGAACAGCCGCACAAAGCGACCAGCCCACTCCCTAAAAATAAGTGCTGTAATTGGCGTATTTTCATTGTGTTATCGTCATTGTAGCTGAAGCTTCTGACACGGCAGAAGCAAACCGCGGTCGCTCAGTCCATAACGCACCTGCTTCCATGCAAAAGACACATTCATTTGCGCCAGGTGCTACATGATTTTTGTTTAGTCTACGCGAAGTGTAATAAAGTGCAAAAAAAGTGCAATTTGCACACTTGAAAACAACGAGGCTGTCACCATCTTATATTCAGAGCCAAAAACGGATAGGCCAAATGGGTATCCGGGTTCTGCGGTCTGTCCAACAGGAAGGCCATAAAACATTCTCGCTGATTTCAGGAGCTATTAACGATGCGTAATTTTGACTTCTCCCCGCTTTACCGTTCTGCCATTGGTTTTGACCGCCTGTTTAACCACCTGGAAAATAGCCAGACCCAAAGCAATGGGGGTTACCCTCCGTACAACGTTGAACTGGTTGATGAAAACCACTACCGCATTGCAATTGCCGTTGCCGGTTTTGCTGAGAGCGAACTGGATATCACTGCGCAGGACAACCTGCTGGTAGTGAAAGGCGCACATGCAGCGGAAGAAAAAGAACGCACTTATCTGTACCAGGGCATTGCCGAACGCAACTTCGAGCGCAAATTCCAACTGGCTGACAACATTCACGTTAAAGGGGCTAACCTGGTGAATGGCTTGCTGTATATCGAACTGGAACGCGTTATTCCCGAAGCCAACAAACCGCGTCGCATCGCCATTAACTAATTCTGTTTGTGCTGCATTGCTGTGGGTGGTGCAGCCTGTTACGTGCTTGCCGTCAGGGAGCACAGGCCGGTTACGTATACCGGCAGTATCAACTCGCTTCAAAGAAGGAGATTATTTATGCGTAATTATGATTTTTCCCCCTTATTCCGTCAGTGGATCGGTTTTGACAAACTGGCTAACGCCATGCTGAACAGCAGCGAAGCTCAGTCGTTCCCTCCCTATAACATTGAAAAAGCGGACGATAACCATTACCGCATCACACTGGCACTGGCCGGTTTCCGCCAGGAAGACCTGGATATTCAGCTTGAAGGGCCACGGCTTTCCATTAAAGGTACGCCGGTAAAACCCGAACAGGAAACCACCTGGTTGCACCATGGCCTGGCAACAGAGCCGTTTAGTTTAAGTTTTACTCTGGCCGACCATATGCAGGTATCTGGCGCAACCTTCAACAACGGGTTGCTGCATATTGATTTAACCCGTGAAGTACCTGAAGCCCTGGCACCGCAGCGTATCGCCATTAGCGAGCGCCCGGCACTCAACAGCTAATTTTGGTACTTGCATCCCCAGCCGCATCGGTAACCCGGTGCGGCTTTTTTTTGCCTGTTTTTTGCCGGTAAGCATTGTACTTAACCATGAGTAATACATGGTCTTTTGTGCGCTATCAGGCAGTTATATTTGTAACGCTCTGCCACAATCAAACCAACGCAGAAACAGGAGCTGAATGATGAGTGACATCGCGCTGACTGTCAGCATACTGGCACTGGTTGCCATCGTTGGTCTGTGGATTGGCAATATTCGCATCCGTGGTATTGGTTTTGGCGTCGGTGGTGTGTTGTTCGGCGGGATTATTGTCGGGCATTTTCTGTATATGGCCGGTATACATATCAACAGCGATATCCTGCACTTTGTTCAGGAGTTTGGCCTGATTCTGTTTGTCTACACCATCGGTATTCAGGTGGGCCCCGGTTTCTTCTCTTCTTTGCGGGTTTCTGGCTTAAGGCTGAACCTGTTTGCCGTGTTGATTGTGGTGCTGGGTGGGCTGGTGACCGCATTACTGTACTGGCTGTTTGATATCCCGCTGCCCGTGGTGCTGGGGATTTTCTCGGGTGCCGTGACCAACACACCGGCACTGGGTGCCGGGCAGCAAATTCTTACTGACTTGGGCGTCCCGGCGGCGCTACGTAACGAAATGGGAATGAGCTATGCCATGGCGTACCCTTTTGGCATCTGCGGCATTCTGTTCAGTATGTGGTTGTTACGCGTAGTACTGCGCATTAACGTCAACCGTGAAGCTGCACGCTTCCAGAAAGTTAACGGCCAGTCCCAGCAGTTGAGCGCCATTAACGTTCAGGTGGAGAACCCTAACCTCCATAATCTGGCACTTGAGGATATCCCACTACTTAATGGCGACAGCATTGTCTGTTCCCGGTTAAAACGCGGCGATTCGCTGATGGTGCCCTCATCTTCCACATTAATTGAGCGCGGAGACCTGTTGTACCTGGTTGGCAGCCAGGAAGACCTGCACAGTGCGCAACTGGTTATAGGCCAGCAAGTTGATGCCGGGCTTTCCACCACCGGCACAGACTTGCGGGTAGAGCGGGTCGTTGTGACCAATGAAAAAGTGTTGGGGAAAAAAATCCGCGACCTGGGCATAAAAACGAAGTATGACGTAGTGATATCCCGCCTGAACCGTGCCGGGGTTGAGCTGGTCGCCAGCAGCCACTCCAGCCTGCAGTTCGGTGATATTCTCAACCTGGTTGGGCGCCAGGTGGATATTGACGCCGTTGCCGCGCTACTGGGTAATGCGCAACAAAAACTCCAGCAGGTGCAAATGTTGCCCGTGTTTATTGGTATTGCGCTGGGCGTGTTGCTGGGGTCAATCCCGTTGTTTATTCCAGGCTTCCCGGTGGCTCTGCGCCTCGGGTTAGCTGGCGGCCCGCTAATTATGGCGCTGATCCTTGGCCGAATCGGCAGTATTGGCACGCTCTACTGGTTTATGCCCCCCAGTGCCAACCAGGCGCTGCGGGAACTGGGTATTGTGCTGTTTCTGGCTGTTGTCGGGCTAAAATCCGGTAGTGGCTTTGTCGCCACTCTGACCCAGGGAGATGGTGTGTTATGGATGGGGTACGGCATTCTAATCACTGCCATTCCGCTACTGGTGGTGGGTTTTACGGCGCGGTTACTGGCAAAAATGAACTACCTGACAATTTGCGGGATGCTGGCCGGCTCCATGACAGACCCGCCAGCGTTGGCTTTTGCCAATAATCTTCACACTACCAGCGGAGCTGCCGCGCTCTCGTATGCCACGGTTTACCCACTGGTAATGTTCTTGCGTATTATCACGCCACAATTACTGGCAATTCTGCTGTGGGGCGTTTCCTGAAAGAGCCCGGCTTGCCGGAGCATATTGCCTGGTGATTTCCCGGCCATAACATGTTGATATAAGAGGATGGCCGGGTCTCACTTTGGAAATGCATCAGGAGCACAAGACGCACAATGAAAATCACCCAACTGGGCGAAGCGCCTGACTACCGTTTTTCTCTGGCGAATGAGCGCACCTTTCTTGCCTGGATCCGTACCGCCTTAGGTTTCCTTGCTGCTGGTGTCGGGCTGGACCAACTGGCTCCCGACCTGGCCACCCCCCTGGTTCGTGAAATCTTGTCGCTGTTTCTGTGCCTGTTTGCCGGTGGCCTTGCGGTCTACAGCTATATACGCTGGTTACGCAATGAAAAAGCGATGCGCCTGAAGCAAGACCTGCCCTACACCGGCAGCCTGAAGTTGATAAGCCTGGTGATGGTCGCGGTGGTGGTCATCGCAATGGTGATGATGGTTTATGCCTGAATCTTCACGCCGCCAGCGCCGTGAACAAGACCCGGGGCTGCAACCGGAGCGCACCGCGCTTGCCTGGTATCGCACATTACTGGGGTACGGTGCCTTGCTGGCACTGGCATTACGCCACAGCTGGCACCGGGCAGGCCCGTTATTTTGGGGGTCGTTGTTAGTGCTGGCTGTCCTGGTTGGCGTGGTTTACGCCTGGGCCCGGCAACGCCAGCTTATGGACATCGCCCGTCAGGATTTACTTGGCGCGCAAACTGTTCGTGGCAAATGTATGATTGCGTTGGGGGTTCTCGGGCTGGCATTATTATTTGCTGCTGTGCATATTCACCAAATTTGGTTACATCTTGGGCCGCCAGAGTAACGATTTTATTTATGCACATACTTCCCCAAAGCATGCTAAATAAATACATATATTTCTGATATCAATTGCCGGAAGGTCAGTGCCTTGAAGACTTTCATCGCGTTTATGACAGGGTCAGTCAGTGTAATGGCTTGTGCCACATCATTGCCCGCCACCGCGCCAATAACGGAGGCATTGCCTTCGGCTGTGCCTGCACCAGTTACAACACCGGCGCCTTCTCCCTTGCCGGAAGGGTTTACTGCCCGGCAATATGCGGCGGCATTGGGTACGGGTATGGATGTTGACTGGGCAAGAACCGAACAAGGCATTCGTGAGTTTGACCCGCTGGTGGTGCGCGACTACCAGCAGCGAGGCCTGGGGCATGTGCGTATTCGGGTGGCAGATGACGCAACTGAACAGCACCTGCTCCATTTGCGTAAAATTGTGGAGGCCTGCGAACAATACGGCGTGATACCCATCATTGCTTACCAGGCAGATGAATTCAAAAACGACCCCAACAACAGTAATGAAGCCAAAGTTATTGCCTGGTGGAATACCGTCAGCCGCTATTTTGGCAACACACACCCAGAACTGGGGTTCGATATCATTTATGAACCCGGTGAAAAACTGAATCATGACCAGCAGGCACTAAACCGCCTGTATGAAAAAGTCGTGCGGGATATTCACCATACAGACCCGCTGCGCATGGTATTTATTGCGCCACGCCAGCGCGCCACCCCGGAAGACCTGGTCAACCTAAAGTGGCCTCCCCAAAGTAACGGCCATGTGCTGGCCGAATGGCATATTTTCCCCTGGGGCCCGGTTAAAGTGGGTAATAAATACCCGTGGACCACAGGAACCGCTGCGGAAAAAGCTGCAATTCGTAACCGAATCAACGTTGCGCTGCACTGGCAGCAAAAAACCGGGCATGCCTCCTGGGTTGGTGGCTGGTCAGCTGGGGCAACATTGAAAAACCCGGTTCAGCCTTCCCAAATCGCTTTCGCGACTTTTATGGCATGTGAGCTCCAGCAGGCACACATTCCCTATGCGCTTAATGTTGATAACCTGTTTTACGATGGGGAAGAAGGCGCATGGCGGCCAGCGACTGCCGCATTACTCCAGGCAATGATAAAACCCGAGTGCCCACCCGCAGAAGTGAAAACACCCGGGAAAACCAAAGCACACCATCACTGAGCTTAAACCGGTTGCTGGTGGCGGTGTTGCTGGCGCAAAGCCAGGGGTAACCAGCAACCCAGCATCACCAGGCCCATCGCGGTCATTAACATACCTGCACTGTTCTGGCTGGTTTGCGGTAACAGCGCCGAGAGCCAGGCCATCGAACCTGCGCCCATATTTTGTAACCCACCTACCAGCGCCCCGGCAGTACCTGCCAAAAACGGAAAGGGCTCCATAGCGCCACTGGTGGCTAACGGGAAAACCATCCCTGCGCCGAAGAAAAACAGTGCGGCAGGTACCAGCAGTGTCCAGATATTCATTATTCCGGCCCAGCCGGGGAGCCACATCAGCAAACCCGCACCCAGGCAACTGAGCACGGCCTGCCACATTAACGTAGCAAACCGCTTTCCTGCCCGGCCTGCATACCAGGCACCAAAAAAGGCGGCAGGAATAGGTAGAATGAACAGAATACTGACAGTAACACTATTAAGCCCAAGCACACTGCCCATCAGCACACCAGCACAAGCTTCAAACACCGCAATACCAGCCAGACCGCCAACCAGCATCAGCAGGTAGCAACAGAATGCGCGCTGGCTGAATAAGGTCTGGTAATTGCGCAGCAACGACGAAGGGTGTGCCGCCAGAGGGCGGGTTTCTGGCATAAAACGCGCAATACACAGGGTAACCGCCAGGCACAGCAGTAGCAGAAAAAGAAAGCAGGCACGCCACCCGGCAAAAGTATTAAGCACACCACCCAGTAACGGTGCCAATAGCGGACTAACCAGAATGCCCATGTTTAACAGGCTGTTAGCTTTGCGTAAAGACTGCCCTTCATATAAATCACGCGGCATGGTTCGGGCCATCACACCCGCCACACCGGTGCCCATTCCCTGCAACCCGCTTGCCAGCACCAGTACCAAAAAGTGTGGAGTTGTTGCCGCAATGAGAGTGGCCAGCATAAATACGCTCATACCCACCAGAATTACCGGGCGGCGGCCTGTCCGGTCTGATATTGGGCCATAAAATAGTTGCGAAAGACCGTAAGTCAGCAGGTACGCAGCCATGACACTTTGGATCGCGCCCTCCCGAACCTGGAAGCTGGCCGCCATGTTACTCATTGCCGGAATATAAATGGTTTGCGCCATCTGGCCGACAGCGATCAACAAAATAAGCAGTATTAACTGCGGTTTGTGCGTAAGCGTTTTCATGGAAATTGGTTAGATAATTATTCTGTAATTGCAGGTTATGATTCTGCGTGGTGCTTAATTTGTCGAGGAATCTACCATGAAAATATTCATGCCTCTATTCGGCGCGGGTAATTCTTAATTTTCGGGCGTATTTGGCTGAAAACAGGGGTTGGCAACTATTGTTGCCAGTCTATTGTTGCCAGTTGTGGTGTGTGGCAGGCGTAAGGTGTTTTTGGTGCGTCAGCCGTTCTTGCCCGGTTACGGGAAGAAATCCCAGTGACTGGTAAAAAGCAAAAGCTGTTTCAGGCGCATGAGTGTTGAGGTGGTGAAATCCGGCAAGCTTCGCGTGGGCTTCCAGTGCATTAACCAGAGCGAGGCCCACTTTCTGGCGGCGAAACGCCGGGCTGATATAAAGATGGCGTAATCTTGCAGCCTGTGGGTGTGCGTCGAACGGGCACCGGTTGAGGCCCCCAATACCAGCCAGCTCATCGCCTGACCAGGCAGCCAGCAGAATTTCACCTGGCTTATTAAAACGGTTGCTCCCATCCTGCCAGTGTTGTTCAAGGCGCATGAGCATAGCGAAACCTTCTGTCTGGCTGGCTGCACAGAGTTCGGCAAAACCCAGCAGCGGCAGAGTAACGGGGGTAATCATCTTCTGTATCACTGCGGTTCAGGCCTTTGTGGGGTGGTACTGGCTGGAATACCGAGTATGCGGATTGTCTGAATTGTGTACATATTTCAGCCTTGCGGGTCTGTGTGATGGGTAACTGTGATCTTAATCACATAAAAAAATGATCTATAGGTTAATCCTTTTACCCGCTCATTATTAATATCACATTGCCTTTCAACTGAAAGGATATATTCGGATAAAACGCATACGAAATATATTCGTAATATTTCTATCATAGTAGAAAAGTTACTAAAAAAGCCTACTAAATATTGTAGGTATGGGCTTTTTGGGCCTCATTCCTTCGTACTATTAGGACTATTCCTGGTTATTTTTGTGGTCGTGATAAAATATCGTATGGCCTATAAAATTAATACCTGATTACACATTTTTTTATGTGTATTTTTTGTACATGTAAATGTACTTCATACTGATATTTAATAAATATCAGTAGCTTGAATGACTTTTCTGATGCATAAGCGTGTCAAAATCCCCTTGTGGACATATGTAGAGCACACAGCAGTGCCTCCAGCAAACAGCTCCTCAGTTTGTAATTACATACAAGGGTTTTTGGCTCCTTAAGTAAAATATATCCATGCTAAAACCGGTGGGGTGAATATATCCATCTGGTTGTTGTGTTGCCTTTGTGGCAGTGAAAATAAAATCTGATGTTGTAACCCGGTCCTTATTGAGTAAGGTTCGTGCGGTAGCTTTGCCTTTAAGATTGTGTCTGCAGATTGTTTCGGTGGTTTATTATTTCACGCCGGAGCATCACAGCACTGTGTAATAATGTTGCAAAGGTATAGTGCCAGATACGCTGGTCGATTAATCTTATACGCGTTATACCTTCAGATTGTTTGCTGGCATTGTGGCTTTTTAGCGGGGTTACTCGTGGTGATGTCACCACAATCTGCATGAAGTTTTTTATGGTTGGTTTGCCGTTATGCGCGACGGTGAAGGCAATCGCTTTCGTCCATGCCTGTGCATACAACGCTTCAGGTACGGCATCAAACTTTTGTCACTCCCTCTTTCAATGGAAGAATACGATGAAATTACGAATCGTCCTTGCTCTGTTATTTGTGTTCGGTGTGTCTGGTTGTGTGAAGCATCCACCTGCAGTGAATGATGACACTATCGTCAGCAGCACCGTTGACGGTGTGAAACTGACTTACCGTCATGCCATTACGCCGCCGACTGAATTCCACCCGATTAATGAAGAGTACCGTGCGCTGTACAAAGCTTCTGTAATGAGCCGCCCTGATTTTGGCGGTAACGTTGTGCGCTATCTGGATAACGGTGGCACTTACCAGGTTCTCGGTCGCGTTCAGGATTACTGGATGGCGGTTGCTGAACAAGGTAAAGATGAGCTGATTGGTTATGTTCCTCTGCGTGCTGTCGTAAAAAGCGATTTGTACGAATCCACCCTGCGTAAAGATCGTCCGCGCAAACGCCGTGCTGCAGCGAAAAAACCCAACTGTGTGTCTGTTGATAACACCAGCCAGGCATGCAAAAACACCAACAGCGGAACCTGGATAATCCAGTAAGCCGCTTTCTCGTGTGAATCCTCATGATGAAAACTCGTCTGATGCGCCAGGGACTCCTGGCGTTTTTCATGGTGGCGCTGGCACTGTTATCAGGTTGTGTTTCTTCATCGCGCACTGTGCCTGCCAAATACAACCTGGTGTTTATGGCGCACCCGCAGATAAATCAGTCTGCCCCGCTTAAAATCCGGGTCTTTTTGCTCAAATCAGACGCTGACTTTATGTCAGCCGACTTTTATTCGTTACAAAACAACCCTCAGGGCGTTCTGGGCGCCAACCTGCTCAACAGCGATCAGTTCTTCCTGATGCCCGGCCAGCAGAATAAACAACTGACAGGCCAGAGCACTCCGGATGCCCGCTTTATCGGCATCATGGCTGAATACCAGTCCCTTGACGGTAAAAAATGGCGTGTCTCCTTGCCGTTACCCGCGCCCAGCGAAGACAGCTTCTACAAGTTCTGGAAATGGTCGTCAGACACCCTTGAGGCGCACCTGTTCCTGGATATCAATGGCATACGCGTTGTTAACGAATAACCCGTCTTACAACAGGAAAGCAGTATGAACAAAGCAGAAAAGGTCGTGTGGACAGAAGGTATGTTCCTGCGCCCCCATCATTTTCAACGTGCGGAAAGCTACCTGAAAAGTCAGTTACGCGACTGGGGTATGCAAACCCGTCCGTACATGTGGGGTTTCCAGCACATTGAATTTGACGAAGCTTTACTGCGCCAGGGTTGTGTGGCGCTGAGCAGCGCAACGGGCCTGTTACCCGACGGTACAACATTCTCTTTCACCCGGGCGGAAGATGGCCCGGCTCCGCTGGCTATTGGCGATAACGTAAATAACGCGCGTGTCGTTCTGGCTTTACCTGTAAGCCGTTCCGGCCGTGAAGCGGTGATATTCAGTGAAGCATCTGACTCCCTGGCGCGGTATATCGCCTGGGAAGCCGATGTGGACGACGACAACGACATGGCGGTGGGCAGCGCCACCGTCCAGTTTGGCAAATTACGCCTGCGCCTGATGCTGGAAAGTGACCTGACAGCGGAATGGACAGCGGTTGGTGTGGCGCAGGTTATCGAAAAGCGCAACGACAACCAGGTCCGCCTGGAAAACAGCTACATTCCCCCAATGCTCAACGCTATTAATAATGAGCATTTATTTGCTTACCTGACAGACATGCACGGCCTGCTGGCACAACGCAGCCAGCAAATCGGCCAGCGCCTGAGTAAACCTGGCCGGTTTAATACCTCAGAAATGATTGAGTTCAGCCTGCTGGCGTTAGTAAACCGCCACCTTGGGTTATCTGAACACCTGCGCAGCCTGCCATTACTCCACCCGGAACAACTGTGGCGCGAGTGGATTGGCTTCGCAACTGAACTGGCCACCTGGATGCCGCAACGCGCCCCTGCCGCTGGTCTGCCTGTTTACGACCATGACGACCTGGCATGGTGCTTTAGCAAACTGATTCTGCTGTTACGCCAGGGGCTGTCGCAGGTTATGGAAGAAAGCGCGATTCAGTTGCCGCTTAACGAACGCTCTCATGGCCTGAATGTTGCCACTGTGCCGGAAACCAGCATGGTGAAAGAGTTTGGCTTTGTGCTGGCAGTGCGGGCCAATGTCCCGGGCGACGCCTTGCAAACCCATTTCCCGGCACAAATGAAGATTGCACCGGTCACCAAAATTCGCGACCTGGTGCAGCTCCAGTTACCCGGCATGGTGTTGCGCGCAATGCCGGTTGCTCCTCCGCAAATTCCCTGGCACGCCGGTTACAGCTACTTCCAACTGGAGAAGGGCGGGGAATTATGGAAAGAGATGGAGAAATCAGGCGCATTTGCGCTGCATCTGGCCGGTGAATTCCCCGGGCTGGATATGGAATTTTGGGCTATTCGTAGCCACGCAGAATAATTCAAGGATACGCGCCAATTATGCAGGAATCTCAAGCCACAGCCGGTGATGCCATGTTTGCAGGCGCCAGCAGCGCTAATCCGCTGGTGGCGGCAGCCAATCCTTTACTCAATGCCATTGTTCAAATCCGCCACTCTGTTTCACACAACGACCCGGCAGGATTACGCCAACGGTTGATAGACGAAATTCGCCGCTTCGAAGTACGTTGCCAGCAATCAGGCCTGGCGTATGAAGTGATTGTTGGTGCGCGCTACTGCTTGTGCACCGCACTGGATGAAGCCGCGTCGCTCACCCCCTGGGGCAGCCGCAGTGTTTGGGCAGGCAGTGGTTTGCTGGTTACTTTTCATAATGAAACCTGGGGTGGTGAAAAGTTCTTCCAGTTACTGGCGCGGCTTTCACAAAACCCGCGTGAGCACATCAACTTACTGGAAATGATTAATACCTGCCTGTTGCTGGGGTTCGAAGGGCGCTACCGCGTGCTGGACAACGGCCGCACGCAACTGGAAACCATTAAACAGCGTTTATGGCAGATGATCCGTGGTGTACGCGGCCAGTATGCTCCGCCACTTTCTGTTCACCCGGAAGACCAGCCAGTGATGCGCAAGTTATGGCGCCCGGTAGTGCCTGTATGGGCGTGTACAGCCCTGGCCGGGTTCCTTGCCTGCCTGTTTTATATCGGCCTGAACTGGCGGCTTGGTGATTACACCAGCCCGGTGCTCGCCGCGGTGTACCAGACCACATTGCCAGACGTCACTATTAAAAATCCGGCACCGCGCCACCCGCCAGTCCTTAACCTGCGGGCATTCCTGAGCCCGGAAATCAAAGCAGGCCTGGTCGCGGTACGCGATGAATCAGACCGTAGTGTGGTAATTCTCAAAGGTGATGGCCTGTTTGCTTCAGGCTCCACTGTAGTGCGCGACCGCTATAAACCGGTAATTGATCGGGTAGCGAAAGCGATGGACAACGTCAGCGGTAAAATTCTGGTTGTCGGTTACACCGATAACGTACCGATTCGCAGTGCGCGTTTTGCCTCGAATTACGAACTGTCTCTTGAGCGTGCCCAGTCAGTCACAGACATGCTGGAAAAACAGCTTTCCCGCCCGGAAAGGGTGAAAGCGGAAGGGCGTGGCGACACCAACCCGGTGGCACCGAATAACACAGCAGAAAATCGCGCCCGTAACCGCCGTGTTGAAATCACTTTACTTGTCTCGCCGGAAAATACCCAGGCTGAGCTGAACGGCATTGCGCAAGGAAACTAAAGGATGTTGAGAGTTCTCCTTTCCATACTCACTAACCGCATTTTATGGGGTTTTGTTGGGGTAACTGCATTTGCGGCGGTTATCTGGATGATTGGCCCCCTGTTTTCCATTGTGGATACTCGCCCGCTGGAGTCGGTGCAAAACCGGGTGATCAGTATTGGCCTTATCTACCTGGTGTGGATCCACAGCCATATCATTCCGCGGATTTATAACGCATGGCTTAACCGCAAAATGATGGAGAACATCAACAAGAATGCGGCTGGTGAAGATACCACTGCACCGGAAAACCGCCAGCGCCTGACCAATGAAGAACAGGTTCTGGCAGAACGCTTTAACGATGCCTCCCAGTTCCTGAAAAAAGCGCACTTCAGCCGCAGCCAACATGGTCACCCGTGGCTACAGCGCTTCAGCCAGCAGTACCTGTACCAACTGCCCTGGTATGTCATGATTGGCGCACCGGGTGCCGGGAAAACCACAGCGCTGGTTAACTCCGGCCTGCAATTTCCGCTGGCGGACAAATTCGGGAAAACGGCGCTGCGCGGCATAGGCGGCACCCGTAACTGTGACTGGTGGTTTACCAACGAAGCCGTCCTGCTGGATACCGCCGGGCGTTATTCAACCCACGAAAGCCAGCAAGCGCTGGATGCCAGCGAGTGGCAGCGTTTTATGGGGCTGTTGCGTAAATACCGTGGCCGCCAGCCCATCAACGGCGTCATCATGACCATCAGCATTTCTGATTTGCTGACACTGTCGCCGGAAGCAATGCAACAGCAGGCAACCAACCTGCGCCAGCGCCTGGCAGAGCTCCATGAGCAACTGGGTATTCGCTTCCCGGTGTATGTCATGGTCACCAAAGCGGATTTACTTAAAGGGTTCAGTGCCTATTTTGCCGGGCTGGATAAAGCCCAGCGTGAGCAAATCTGGGGCTTCACCTTCCCCTGGTCGCAATCAAGCCTGGCCAGTTTCGACCTGATGGGCGCATTTACTCAAGAATATGCGCTGTTGCAACAACGCCTTGATGCCGGGCTGCCCGACATCATGCTACAGGAAAGCGACCCGCAAACCCGCGCGGAAAGCTACCTGTTCCCGCAGGAGTTTGCGGCACTGCGCCCACTGCTGGCTGATTACCTGAGCACCGTTTTTGCCCGCTCCAACTTCGAAACCGAATTTTCTCCGCGCGGCATTTACTTTGCCAGTGGTACTCAGGAAGGCCTGCCTTTTGACCGCGTAATGGGTGACCTGGCGCGCGCCCTGAACTTACCGCAGGATAACGGCGGCGGCGATAAGAAACAGACCAATGATGCCTGGGACAGTGTCAGCAAAGAAGCGCCAATACCTGGCAACAAAGGCCAGAGTTACTTTATTAAAAACTTGCTGCAACGGGTGATTTTCCAGGAAGCCGGGATTGCCGGGCAAAACCGCTGGTGGGCTATTCGTAACCGGGCGGTTATCTGGTCGGGCTATGCTGCACTGGCAGCCGTGCTGGTGGTACTTGCCGGGTTATGGCTCACCAGCTACGGTAACAACAAAGGCTATTTGGCTGAAGTGCAGGCGAAAGTGCCAGGGGTTCAGGCGCAGAGTAAAGCGTTACAAACCAGCGACAGCAGCGATTTGTTCGATCTCCTGCCATTCCTCAACAGCCTGCAGAACCTGCCGAAAAGCGATGCTGTAGATATTAACTCGCCGGGCATCACCTGGCGGATGGGGTTGTATCGCGGTAACGAAGTCAGCGATGCCACCCAGTCGTTGTACCAAAAAGCGTTGCAGGAAATGGTATTGCCGGCAGTCGCTCAACGGATTACCACCTGGTTACGTAACGACAACGGCAGTGATGTGGAATACAGCTATGAAGCGCTGAAAGCCTACCAGATGCTGTACCAGCCGAAACATTACGATGGCAAGTTCCTCCATGCCTGGGTGATGTTCAACCTGTCGCGTAATTTGCCGCGCAATGTTACGCAGAATGAACTGCACCAAATGGAGTGGCACCTGACCCAACTGCTGGAAAGCCAGATTCAGTCTTCGCCTTACGCCAAAGACGACGAACTCATCCAGCGCGAGCAGCAACTGATTAACCAAAACCCGCTGTCAGTCAGGGTTTATGGCCGCCTGAAACGCTTACTGGAGCACGATGACTCTTTGCAGCCGGTCTCGCTGGCAACTCTGGGTGGGCCACAAAGTGAACTGGTGTTCTCGCGCAAAACAGGCAAGCCAATCACCGAAGGCGTACCAGGCCTGTATACCCCGGAAGGCTACTGGAACCACTTTGAGAAACAAATCGCCAGTGTGACTGCATCGCTACACGAAGACGATGCCTGGGTACTTGGCGCACCACAGAAAGAAGACCAAAAAGCCATTAATGAAGCCGTGCGCCAGCTTTATGCGCGTGATTTTATGGCGGCCTGGGATAACTACCTGGCAGATATCCAACTGAATAACAGTGCAGACCTGACTCACCGCATTAATACGGCCCGCGTGTTATCCAGCAACAATTCACCGTTACGCCAGTTAGTCATGAACCTGAGCAAAGTGCTCACGCTTTCCCGGGCGAGTGATGCGCCGGAAGATAAAAAAGCCGCAGCGGATGACAACAGCAGTTCACTGAATAATTTATTTGGCGCAACCAGTAACGGTGCTATTGCCGCAGCACAAACACCGGAACAACAAGTTACCGATCACTATGCGCCAATCATTGAGCTGGCACAGCCGCTGGAAAAAGGCGGCAAAGCCATCGTGTTTGATGATTTTCTCAAACAGATTGATGACTTGTACCGTTACCTGACTGCCGTGCAGGACGCCGCAAATAGCGGCATGCCAGCACCTGGTGGCGATGCCATCAGCCGCCTGCAGGCCAGCGCCGGGCGCTTACCTGGTGGCCTCAATAACATGTTTACCAGCATGGCGGTGGGCGCAAGCTCAGATACCCAGCGCCGCGACATGGACAACATTCGCAAACGCCTGAATGTCGAAATTGGCAGCTTCTGCCGCCAGGCTGTTGCCGGGCGCTACCCGCTGGTGCGCAGTGCGCATGCGGATATCACCCCGGATGATTTGGCGCGTATGTTTGCGCCGGGAACTGGCTTAATGGATGCCTTCTTCCGGGACAACCTGACAAACCGGGTCGATACCACCCAGGCGCGCTGGCGGTTTACCCCAGGCATTGATGGCAAAACCCTGCCAGGCGGTGAAGCTATCCTGCGGCCTTTCCAGCAGGCGCAATACATTCGCGATGCTTTCTTCTCGAATGGTGCAACCACACCGGGTTACAAAGTGACGATACGCACCATCCGTATGGATAACGATATTCTGACCCTTTCGCTGGATGTAGACGGGCAACTGCTGCGTTACAGCCACGGGCCACAGGCGGTACAACTGGTGAGCTGGCCGGGTACCGGCGGCACCAACCAGGTGCGCATGCAACTGGGGCTCGCCAATGGCACGACATCCACGCTGGTAAGCAGCGGCCCATGGGCACTGAACCGGTTCTTTGACCGGGCGAAACAGTCCCCTGGCAGCAACAGCCTGAGCCGCCAGGCAACATTTACTGTTGACGGGCACAGTGTGACGCTTGAGTTCACCCCAAACAGCATTCGTAACCCGTTCCAGCTTTCTGGCTTCTCATGCCCTTAACCGCAAGGAATGTTGAATGAGCAACTACCCTGTACCGTGCTGGTTTGGGAAATTGCCCAGCACCGGTGACTTTTTGCAGCGCCGCTTTCCCGATGCGCTGCAACGCCAGTGGTCGCACTGGTTCCAGGTCGGCCTGCATAACTGGCAAAACCAGAATGACCCGCCCCACAGTGCCAAGCGCGAATTCCATAAAGCACCCGTGTGGAATTTTGCAGTACCGCCCATGCTGGGCAGCCAGGTTATCCAACTGGGTTGCCTGCTCCCCGGGCGAGACAGTGTTGGGCGGCAGTATCCGGTATGCGCCCTGAGCGCATTCAGCCCGGCCGAATGGTCGCCCCAGTGCCTGGCGCTGGCGGAGCCCTGGTACCAACAACTGGGCCGCACCCTGATGACCGCTGTCAGAAACGGTTTTGCCGGTGAGCAACTTGACCAGGCGATATTAAGCATTCCGTCGCCAGTGGTGCCGGACGGGGATGCCCAGTCAGACATTCTGGATGTAATTGGTTATGACGATGCACCCGCAGCACTGAGCTGGCGCCAGGCTGCTGAATGTTTTGAACCACAACGGCAAACCAGCTTTTGGTGGACAAACCGCTGCGATGGCTACCCGCTGTACACCCATGTACACAGTGGCAATTTCACCAGCCAGTTATTTTCCATGCTGTTTGACCCTGCAGGTGGTGCTCAACCTGGCCGCCACGGGCTGTATCCTCCCATGTTTGACTGACAGGTAATTCATGAACATAGACGCTTTTCTGGCCCCGGTCAGCGCCGACAAACCTTGTGGCGATAACCTGGAGTACGATGCCGATTTCCAGGCAATGGAACAGGCAAGCCAGGGGAAAGCAGAGCAACAGTTTGGCGACACCATCATTCCGGCAGAACCGGCAGACTGGACCAAAGTCGAGAAACTGGCCACCAGCCTGCTGGAACGCAGTAAAGACCTGCGGGTAATTATGGCGCTTATCCATGCCTGGACCCGGCGACGCGGCCTGCAAGGTTATGCAGATGGCCTGCTGCTGATTCAACAGGTACTGGTGCTCTACTGGGAGCCGCTGTATCCCCTGCTGGAAGAATACGGCGAACGGGATCCGTTTTACCGCTTAAACGCGCTGGCTGCACTGGGTGATGGTTCCGAACTTACCACTGCTGTACGCCAGGCCGCATTACTGCGCAGCGCGGCCGACACACTTTCGCTACGTGATGCCTGTAGTTTACTGGATGGCAGCAAAGCCGAGTGCCCGGATTACCCCGGCGGGCGTCCCCGCCTGGTAGATGAACTGGCACGCGGCGGGCAGCCAGGCATTGAAGCCTTGCTGCATATTCGTGAACGCCTGCTCACCATTCGTGAAGTGCTCAGCGAGCAACTGGGCGAAAGCGCGCTGCCGGAAATGGAAGTGCTGCTGAAAACAGTCAATACGGTGGCTCAGGCTTGCGATGCAACGGATTTATCCACCCTGATCCCCGGCCTGACAGGCGAAAGCCAGACGGAGGGCAACACAGTGGCTGAATCTGATGAGCAACAACCCGCTGCGGCTGCACCACGTAATGTGGACTGGCGCAGTGTTCAACCGGCAACGCGTGAAGATGCACAACTGATGCTGGAAAAAGCGCGCCAGTATTTCCTGCTGTATGAACCGAGCCACCCGGCACCGCTGCTGATTGAGCGCGTACAGCGGCTGATTGAAATGAACTTTATGGACATCATTCGCGACCTCGCGCCCGATGGTGTCCACCAACTGGAAAATATTTTCGGGCGCCGTGATTAACCGGCGCACCCTCTTGTGGCGAAGGCACAGCGCCGTCGCCTCACCTTCACCGCGCATATTCGATGGAGAACACCATGGCAATGAGTAACAGTGGGCAGAAGTTTATTGCCCGTAACCGCGCACCCCGCGTACAGATTGAGTACGACGTAGAAATCTACGGTGCGGAGCGCAAAATCCAGCTTCCTTTCGTTATGGGCGTGATGGCAGATTTAGTCGGTAAACCTGTCGAGCCTTTAGCCCCGGTAGATGAACGCAAGTTCCTTGAAATTGATATCGATAATTTTGATGAACGGATGAAAGCGTTGAAACCGCGTGTGGCGTTCCAGGTCGACAACACGCTGACTGGTGACGGCAAACTGAATGTCGAACTGACCTTCGACAGCATGGATGACTTCCTGCCAGACGCCGTTGCCCGCAAAGTTGAACCGCTGAACAAATTACTGGAAGCCCGCACCCAACTGTCCAACCTGCTGACCTACATGGATGGCAAAAATGGCGCGGAAGCCCTGATTGCGAAAGTGCTGCAGGACCCGACATTACTGCAATCCCTGAGCCAGGCACCCAAAGCGGCAGACACCGCCAAAGGTGACGAGGAGTAATCGATGAGTAACCAAACTGAACAACAGCAAAACAGCGCTCAGACGTTTACCCAGGATGAATTCAGCGCGCTGCTGAGCAAAGAATTCCGCCCGAAAACAGACCAGGCGCGTGAAGCAGTAGAAAGCGCGGTAAAAACCCTGGCACAACAGGCGCTGGAAAATACCGTCACCATTTCCAGCGATACCTACCGCACCATTCAGGCGCTGATCGCGGAAATTGATGAAAAACTTTCCGAACAGGTTAACCAGATTATTCACCACGACGAATTCCAGAAACTGGAAAGCGCCTGGCGTGGCCTGAGCTACCTGGTGAACAACACCGAAACCGACGAGATGCTGAAAATCCGCTTTATGAGCGTCTCCAAACAGGAACTGGGCCGTACCCTGAAACGCTTCAAAGGCGTGGGTTGGGACCAGAGCCCGGTGTTCAAAAAAATCTACGAAGAAGAATACGGCCAGTTCGGTGGCGAACCTTTTGGTTGCCTGGTTGGCGATTACTACTTCGACCACAGCCCGCAGGATGTTGAACTGCTCAGCGAAATGGCGCGTATTGGTGCCGCAGCACACTGCCCGTTCATTACCGGTTCTGCGCCGAGCGTGATGCAAATGGAATCCTGGCAGGAACTGGCTAACCCGCGCGACCTGACCAAAATCTTCCAGAACACGGAATATGCTGCATGGCGCAGCCTGCGTGAATCCGAAGATGCCCGCTACCTGGGCCTGGTCATGCCGCGCTTCCTGTCCCGCCTGCCTTACGGTGTGCGCACTAACCCGGTGGACAGCTTCGATTTCGAAGAACAGGTGGATGGCGCTAACCACGACAGTTACACCTGGAGCAACGCCGCTTACGCCATGGCGGCCAACATCAACCGTTCATTTAAAGAATTTGGCTGGTGTACCTCTATTCGCGGCGTGGAATCTGGTGGTGCAGTAGAAAACCTGCCTTGCCATACCTTCCCAAGTGATGATGGCGGTGTGGATATGAAATGCCCCACTGAAATCGCCATCAGCGACCGCCGCGAAGCAGAACTGGCGAAAAACGGCTTTATGCCGCTGGTTCACCGCAAAAACTCTGACTTTGCGGCCTTTATTGGCGCTCAGTCACTGCAAAAACCGGCGGAATACCACGATGCCGATGCAACTGCGAACGCCCGTCTGGCCGCCCGCCTGCCGTATCTGTTCGCCTGCTGCCGTTTTGCGCATTACCTGAAATGTATTGTGCGCGACAAAATTGGTTCATTCCGCGAACGCGACGATATGGAACGCTGGCTGAACAGCTGGGTGATGAACTATGTGGATGGTGACCCGGCGAACTCCTCGCAGGAAACCAAATCCCGCAAACCGCTGGCCGCGGCAGAAGTGCAGGTGGAAGAAATTGAAGATAACCCGGGCTACTACGCCGCGAAATTCTTCCTGCGCCCGCATTACCAACTGGAAGGCCTGACTGTTTCGCTGCGTCTGGTTTCCAAACTGCCATCACTGAAAACCAATGATGCGTAAGTAATAGCTGAAGTATCGGGCCAGGTTATTTTTGGCCCGATAATCTCTTATTCACTGCTGATCATTGTTTATAATAAGGATGTTTAATGAACAGACGAAAAGTGAGTGTGGCATTTTTGCTTGTTTATTCGGCGCTATTCTCTGTGAATCTTCATGCGTCATCAGAACCGGTCTATAGCCGGGACAACTCAGCTAATTTCTTAGCTGATCAGACACTGTTGTCGAGAAATGACATTAACCTGAGCGGAGATAAATTCTATCAGGCATGGCTTTCAAAAGATGATGAGCGTGAAAGAATGAAAGCAAATATGTATTTGTTGGGGGTTATAGATGCCTCTGAAGGGACTCGCTGGTGCAGTTACTCCGCGGCATTACCAGATACGCTGCGTGAGAATATTTATTCATTTTTCCAGCATCTTCCAAAAGAAAGATTGAAAGAAAGAGCATCAAAATTGATTATAGAGGCACTTGAAATAAGACTGCCTTGCTCTAAATAAGGAAAAATAATGAAACCCCTGTATTCACAATTGAAAAAACACCACTATTCGTCTAATGAATCAAGTCCTGACTTTATCTCAAGGGAAGCTCTTTTTAATGAGTTGGGCTATAGTGAAGAAGATTTATTGAGTAAAAACCCAGCTTACCAAAATACTTGCGCCATCCGAATGAGCCTTGCTTTATTAAAGACCAGTGTGAATTTTCAAGGGCGGTTGTTGATTAAGAGTGGACCTTATAAAGGCAGGAGAATTGAGCCGGGAGCAAAGCTTTTGGCAGATCAGCTAAATAAAGACAGCGCATTTGGTCTTGCTGAGATATATACTGACATACGTAAGGCTGGGCAATCTTTAAAAAAGAGAAAAGGTGTTATTTTCTTTAATGCCATAACAGGATATGGTGGCGGCCATATTGACCTTGTTGAACCAGTAAATGATAATATGATCCAATGTCATTCTGATTGTTATATTAACTGTCGCGAAGTTTGGTTTTGGGAATTGAGTTAGAAATAATTTAAAACTTCTGGTGGTACACTTATGGCTATGATACCACTTGATGGCGAAAATAATATATCCCGCTCTTTTTTATTTATTTCTCATGGCGGATGTGAAAAAATATAAACAAAGTGCTGATATAAAAAGTGTGTAAATGGCATTACCCATGATAAACCCCAGAGTGTAAATGGCGGTAATATGAGCCGTTACTGCGTAATAGATCATCAGCAAAGTGTTGCGCAGAGCAATCAGGCTAATAAATAATGTTATTGTAAATAAAAACCAGAGTATTATTTTTTTCATGCCATTAACCTGTCATCTGAATGAATAGTGCTAAATCATCTTACACATTCTCAGCTTTTGCTGAGAAAAGCAACTAAGCAGTTTCAATGAGTTTACTGGTTTATTATTCCAGATAATAAACCAGTGCCGAGGCAGAGGTAAAATATGGATGGTTTTATGAAGCCCCATGATTTCCTGTTTGCCATATTAAGTGCTGTAACCAGCAAAACTAACCAATCAAAGAGTAGAGATTATTATGGCTATTGATATGTTTTTGAAAGTCGACGGTGTGACGGGTGAGTCCAAAGACTCTAATCACTCTGGCTGGACTGATATCACTTCTTTCTCCTGGGGTGCTTCTCAGCCGGGTAACATGAGCGTTGGCGGTGGCGGCGGTGCCGGTAAAGTAAACTTTAACGACCTGCACGTTAATGCCCTGATCG
The DNA here is from genome assembly GCF_000705335.1 of Mangrovibacter sp. MFB070. Lineage (NCBI taxonomy): Bacteria > Pseudomonadati > Pseudomonadota > Gammaproteobacteria > Enterobacterales > Enterobacteriaceae > Mangrovibacter > Mangrovibacter sp. MFB070. Next base: position 38,066 of record NZ_JJMI01000042.1, on the reverse strand, counting down.
ACAAATCAGCAACCGCTATCATGAAATACTGTGCGAATGGTAAACACCTGACTAAAGTTGAACTGTCTGTATGTAAAGCAGGTGGTCAGCAGGTGGAATACGCACGCATCACTCTGGAAGAAGTTCTGGTAACTTCTGTTCAGTACACTGGCGCTGATAACGGCGACACCGTTGGTGTTACCTATGCATTCCAGGCTGGTAAAGTGAAACAGCAGTACTGGGAACAAACTTCTTCCGGTAGCAAAGGCGCTGAAAGCTCCGTTGGCTGGAATATCAAAGAAAACAGCGAAGCGTAAGCGGGTTGTTGATGGCGATCCCGGAAGGGATCGCTTTTAACCATATTTTGGCAAATCAGATATTTTCAAGGCAGTTCTTCCTACTGGCTACTGAGACTCAATATGGCTGTTAAAATCGGGAAGCTATTTCTGCTAAGCTTGCTTTTGTCTGCACCTGCTATAGCCAGAGTTGATTATAGCCCTGAAGTATATTTGAAAAACTATGCTCTCAGCGCTTGCCTTGCTATGGGTTACTCATTCCAGGAAGTTAAAAATGATGCATCTGCAGCAGCCCGGGGATATTTGGAGTTTGGTGATTACTCTTTATCAGCGCACACTGCAGTAAGGGAATTAGCAAAAGAGTATTTGAAAAAAGATTATCCAAATAAATCCGCCGTTTCTATGATTGCTGCCAAATGCATTGATTTATATCATAGTAAAGAGTTATCAGATATCATCCTGAAATATAAAGGCGTGCAGGATAATTAGTCAGCTTCTTTAATTTGATGTTTACAGGTTAGGATCCGTAAATGGTCAGGAGACTGATATTTTCAGTTCTGCTACTTAGTCTTTCCACCATCGCTAACGCAGAACATCTCCTTAAACAAGGGGTGCTTCAGGTCTATTGGTTGCCAGTCTGGAATGATACCGGCACAGTCAATACACCTGAACTACACTATCGCTATTTTGTTTTAAGTGCTAACAACCAGGCTGAAAAAATTGTTAACCTCGATAAGCAAAATAGTGAAGCGCTGTTAACTCGTTATTTTAGCCCGGTTCCTGAAAACTTTTTGAAGTTCAAAGAAGGCCACCTGGAACGTTCGGGTACCGCAGTTATAAATCATTTGTCATCGAACACGGAATGCGACCACCATTACTACAGTGGGCAACTGATCAAATTTACTGTTGGTACTGACCAGCACTTCGATATTAATACACTGGAAAATGCTGCAGGGTGTGAAGCCTGGCCTTATCGCCTTTCTTATACACTCAAACCCGGTATAACTGATGCGCATTTTAAACAGGAACCAGATGTTAGCGCTAAAAATGGAGCAATAATTACTGCTGATATGGCTATTGTGACTTTGGAGCGTGTAAATCAACAGTGGATTAAAGCAGCGCAATATGATGCCAACCAGCCAGACTCTGTTGGAAAAAATCAGGGGTTTATTCTGCTTAGTCAACTTCAACCACTGAACTGAGTTATGATGATATATCATAGATCAACATATTGATATGCTATTGGTTGTTTGATATATGATGGAGAGTAAATTGAGCCAATCATTATATATAGTTTTATTGGTGAGTTTTTTTTCTCTCTCGGGGAGCATTTGCCGATATACCGGATAATGATCAAATCATCAATGCCTGGCAAGTTGAGCATGTTCTCATTAATATGAACACAGAACGCACAGTTGATTATCAAATTGATGATAACCGACTGGTTGGTAAAGTTATTGTATTTTCAAATAAAAAAATAACCTCTACTATTGATGGATTCGGTTCTTGTAAGCAACCGAATTATCACAACACCAGTGTTAAAATATCTACTTATGTTGACAGTATTATGAGTAATTCAGATGGTTCTCATTTTTCTGATTATACTTTCAATATTCCTGGCGATACACGAGTTAATAGTTATCAAATAACTTGCCATTCAGGTGATATCTCTAATTCGGACACTGGAGAATCTGTTGAGCCGGCTATATATAAAGATAAATTATTTATGGATTGGGTGGATGGTACATTCTTGATTTTGGAAAGATCAGATAAATAAATATAGAGAGAATTTTCCCATTAGCGCTATTTAATATCGTTAAAGTAATCTCTTTTAATTACTGCTGGTTGTGGAATGAAAACAATAACATTGTTTCTCGCTGTGTGGTTGATATTAACAATGAAAGTCTATGCTGATGACGGTTGTGCAAGCCAGACATCTGGCAGTGATATACTGCAATGCACTCTGAAAGCAAAGCAACAGGCTGAAGCCAGCCTTAACGCTGCGTATTCAGCAGCAAAAAAACGGGTTAATAACTCTTCCGCCGCAGATAAAAACTTAGCTCAAAACTACCTTAAAACATTACTCGATTCCCAGCGTGGATGGCTTAAATTCAGGGATGGGCAGTGCAGGCTGGAAGCTTTTTTGGCTGAAGAAGGTACCAATGCTAACAACATGCTGGAGAGTAAATGTGTGGCACGTATGGATAATGAGCGCGTTACACAACTGGCAGCAATGCCATATCAATAATGCAGCCTTTTAGTGTGAAACTTAGTAATGATAAAAATACTTATAGCATGTTCTGCATTGGTGTTGTGCTCTTCATTATGTTACGCGGATAGCACCGTTCAATATAGCGGCAATAAATTCACTGCTTTGATTACGCGGCATTGTGCTGAAGGCAACGTTTCGTGTGATAACGTTTCTATTGAATCAAAAAGTAAAGCCACAGGGCGGAGCATTACTTTAAAAGGGAAAAAAATAAATATTAATTGCCCGGAAACTTGTGATTTCAGAGGCTATGAGTTTAAAAATGGTGCTTATACTTATTCACTGGTTACTGATGACTTCGAAACATGGGTTTACTCCGTCTACCATGGTAGTAAATTAATTTCAGAGGATAAGGGCGTGATTAATTGATTGTATGTGCCAAAAAGACAGAGTTGATACTCCTGAAAAAACTATAGTCAGTAGCTCTTACTATTTGGCAATATTAAATTTGGGTAAGGTTGATGAAAATTAATCGTTTTTTGTTTTTTATCCTTTTTACATCGCCTGCAGGAAGCGCCTTGCCAAATTTATCAACGTTTTCGCAGCAGGAAATATTCATTCACTGGATTGAAAATCGCTGCATCGCAAAAATTGCCGAGACAGAACGCCTGAAGCAGGATGCAAACCAGAGTGCGGCGGTATGGTTAGAGTACAGCCAGTTACCTGTAGATGCATTTAATAATGCAGATAAACTGATTAATGAAGAGGGAAAAATTAGTTTATCTGGTTCAGTCAAGGGTGAATATAACGTGTTGCGTTGTACTTTGATTGCCAATAGCACTGGTGCAGTCAAAATCTATAAATCATTTGCAAACTGATTGTTATTAAACTCTACCCACTATCTGGGCAGCACGTTTTATCTTACAAAGTGAGACAAATCTCAACTTCATTTTGATATTCTACCTCCGCTCCCCAAACGCTGCAGGCCTTACCGAAAGACCTGCAACGTTTGAGCGCTAATCATACCCAGGCAGGAATACGCTATGCGATTCACGATAATCACCAATAAACCGGGTCAACAACCGCCGCAGACCAGTTGCGATTTCTATCCGCCAGGCGGCACCATTGGGCGCGGTTCCGATAACAACCTGGTTCTGCCAGATGAAACGCGCACCATTTCTCGCCTGCAGGCGATAGTGCATATCACAGCAGAGGGCACCTGCCGCATTACTAACCGTGGCAACATCACCCGCGTACTGCTGAATGATATTCCGCTGGATCGCGGCCGCCAGGTCGAGCTCGAAGATGGCGATATTCTGGGCATTGACGAATACCGCCTGCAAGTTACGGCACTGGGGGCGCAGCCGACTGCGCCTCAACAACCTGCTGCACACCATGCCGCCAGTGCCGTTCCTCATAAGGCAGCACCTGCGCCGGTTCGCCCGGTGCCTGCTGCGCCAGCGCAACCATCAGCGGTTAACGCCGATGGTACAGCGGCGGTTCCCAGTGAAATCTGGGACAGCCTGATGCAGGAATTCTCCATTTCCGACAACATTTCCAGCAGCCCGGTTAGTGGGAAAGGCGAGCACACCACAACGGAGTCTGGCCACAATCCCTTCGCTGAACCAGAAAGTGTTGAGCGTAACCCGGAAGACCCGCTCGCTCAGTTCAATACCAGCGAGCCGCTGTTTAACGAGAAAAAACCGCAGACTGATAACTTATTCGCTGAGTCTTCACTGTTCAGTGGCGACAGCATTTTTGAAGACAATACCCCGTCTTCGCTGGTTCAGCCGGAAACCGCAGAAAATAAACCTGCGCCTGGTAACAGTGAACTGGACCCACTGGCTTTATTCGGTGCCAGCGAAGCCGCACCCGCGGCACGTAACCACGATGACCCACTGGGCCTGATGATGGGTAATGCAGTGCCATTAACGGCGCCAGACAGCATCACTCAACCTCAGGAAGCAGTAACACCAGCAGAGCGGCATCATGCAGCAGAGCCGCCGGTCGCAAAACCCTCGGTAGCAGAACCAGAACCTGCGGCCACACACAACGAAAACCCGGTTTCTGCACTGTTTGAAACGGCATCACTGGCGTCTTCACCCTTGTTTGCTGAAGACGAGACAGCCACTACTGTCACGCCAGCCGATATACTAGTAACGCCGCCGCCGGTACAGGAAACCGCAGAAGAAACCATACCAGCCAGTGCAACACAAGCTACCAGCGGCTACGAAGGCATCACCCTGCCCACTCCGCAGACTGTGCAACGCGCCCATGTGCAGACCCCTAAAGGCCGCCTGCGTATCGACCCGGTTGCCTCACCGTCGTCTGCCGACAAATCTGCGCCGGTCACCAGCCAGCAGGGTGAAGGCGATGTATTGCAGGGTGAGTTACTGGCTGCATTACTGGAAGGTATGGGCCTTGGCGACATGCAACCCGTACCGCAGTTCGACAAAGAAAACATGCGCCAGTTTGGGCAAATGCTGAGCATGTTTTCGCAGGGTACGGTGGCACTGCTCTCTTCCCGCTCCATTCTCAAACGCGGTGTCAAAGCCGATATGACCATGGTGCTGGACGACGCCAACAACCCGTTCAAACTGCTGCCATCCGGTAAAACGGTGTTAATGCAAATGTTCGGCACGCGTATGCCGGGCTTTATGCCGCCGCGTAAGTCCGTGCGTGATGCCCTGATAGACTTGCAGGCTCACCAACTGGGCATGATCTCCGGTATCCGGGCCATTATTGCCGCTATGCTGCAGTCGTTTAACCCGGAACAGCTCGAAGAGCAGGCCCGGGAAGATGGTGTGGTGTCGCGCATTGGTTTACCCGGCAGCCGTAAAGCCGCCTTGTGGGATTACTTTGTGAAAACCTACGGCGAAACTGCCGGGGAAATTGAAGATGACTTCCACACCTTGTTTGGTGAAGCATTCCTGCACGCTTACGACATGGAAGTGAACCAGTACAAAGACTCACAAAGTGGATCAGAAGAAGAATGAATATCACCATGGCATCGCTCTCCCAACAAGGAGAGCGGACAAGCAACCAGGATCAAACCGGTGAGGTGATTGGCGAGCGCGCGGCATGCTTTCTGGTGTGTGATGGTGTTGCGGGTAACTCAGGTGGCGAGGTCGCCGCGCGTATCGCCCGTAATACTATCCTGGCGGAGTTTGATGGCGAGCAGCACCTTAACCCGCAGTTCATTCGCCTGTATGTGAATAACGCCAACCAGGCGATTCGCAGCGAACAGAAAAACGACCAGGACAACAGTAAAATGGGCACCACGCTGGTCAGCCTGTTTATTGACCGCGATTACCACCTGGCGTACTGGGCACATGCGGGTGACAGCCGCCTGTATTTGTTCCGGCGTGGCTTTTTATACCAGGTCACTACCGATCACAGCCTGATCCAGCAGTTAAAAGATGCCGGCCACCAGACAGAAGGTGTCAGCAGCAACCTGCTCTATTTTGCCTTAGGGATGGGCGATGAACGCCGGGAAGCCAGTTACAGCGATGTGGTTCCTGTAGAAGACGGCGATGCTTTTTTGCTGTGTACTGATGGCTTTTGGCATGGTGTAACACAAGAACAGATGCAGCAGTCGTTACAAATGGTGAACACGCCACAAGAGTGGCTGACACTGATGCACCAAAGCCTGCGAAAACATGGCGAAGCCAGTGACGATACACAGGATAATTACAGTGCGATAGCCGTATGGGTTGGTCAGCCACAAGAAACCACGCTGATCCACACACTGGCAGAAGCCGCACAATTTTTTCCCCTTCGTGATTGATTGAAACGAACAAGGATTTATATGAAATATTGGCTTTCGGGTTTACTGGCGTTGTTGGCGGCATCGTCCAGCGCGTGGGCAGAAAATTACCGGATTGTTCAGTCACCGTCTCTGAAACTGGATGTCTGGATAGACAACATCCAGGACAACACAGCAAAAAGTTGGTGTACCAATGAATTACCGCTGCGTATTGTCGCGAATGGCGAGAAAAAACCGGAAATCCTGCAAGGGTTCCTGCCACAGGTTGGCAAATTGCTGCAAAGCCAGTGTGGCACACTGAATACCCTGCGCTGGGAAATGACAGCACCGGATGGCAATAAACTGGCTACCGGTACCGCCGAGAAAAAACATGACTGGCGTGTCGATATTGCTCCGGCGGCCCAGGTTATTACTGCGGCAATTCCTCCTGCTAATAACCAACGCGCAGAGGACCTCTCGCCGCAGGCAGACCGCACCCCCTGGTTTGAATTTAACTTAAAAGATGGCTGCCGCCTGCGTACCTTCTGGCAGGGTGACAGTGCCTCACAGGCTTTGTTTATTCCGGCAAAAGACGACGGGAAATGTGAAAAAGGTGGCTGGCTGAATGGCCGGGGTAAAGTTACCCAACAGGGCCAGAATGGTAGCCAGACTATCACCATGACCTTTGTTCACGGCTTCCCGGTGGCCGGGCTTAACCCAACAGCCAACACCAACACATTGCTGATTGCCTCTGTGAATAACGAACGCATGGTGGTGAGCGACGAGCGTTCACCGCAAAGCTGGCTGATTATGCAGTATGTCCCGCGGATTAACGGCTGGAAGGTGGATGGCACCGTAGCGGTAGAAATGCCGCGTGACCAGGCCAGTGATGGCGACAAACTGAAAGCCCGCCTGGATGAAGTGCGCAAAGTATGGGGCCCATACCTGGAGCCGAATACCGCGCTGACTATCCAACTGGTGGAAGCCGTGCATCTGCAACTCAAAGACCCGGCAGCAGGCGCATACCATACGCTGAAGTAACCTAACCACCACAAGGAATGATTATGCACACCCTCTACCAACAGATGGCCGGAGACTCGCTGGCAGAAACCCTGACGCGCCTGGAAAGTGACATCAAATCCCGGCCTGCGGATGCGGACCTGCGCGCAGCGTTTGTTCAGTTGCTCTGTCTGGCGGGCAACTGGCAGCGAGCCCGTACCCAACTGAAAAGCTGGGCGGCGCTGAAACCCCAGGCACAACCCACAGTGACCTTACTGGAACAGGCTATTGAAGGCGAGTTAACGCGCGCACAGGTTTTTGCCGGTGAAACCGCACCCAGAATGCCGCAAGAAGCCTGGCCCTGGGTTCACCACCTGGTTGCCGCACTGGCACGGGAAAGTGCTGGCGATAGTGCTGCTGCTCTGGCACTGCGCGAACAGGCACTGGAAGCCGCTGAGCTGAACCCGGGTACGCTGCAGGTTAACGAGGACAGCGTGGCGTTTGACTGGCTGATGGATGGCGATGCCCGCCTGGGGCCGGTGTGCGAATTTATCGTCAACGGGCATTACTTCTGGGCGCCATTTTGCGCCATTCGCGAAATCATTTTTCAGGCTCCGGCAAGTGTCACCGACCTGGTGTGGCGCCATGCGCGGATAACCCTGGTGGATGGCAGCGAGCAAGTTTGCCAAATCCCGGCACGTTACCCGGTGGATGCCCGCACAGAAGACCGTTTTCTGCTGGGGCGCGAAACCCACTGGGCAGCACTGGACGAAGACGGTGCGTTTTGTCTCGGCCAGGGGCAGAAAGTGCTGCTCAATGCCGATGATGCCTATTCCTTGCTGACACTGGAAACGCTGGCATTCGCTGGCTCCGAATCTGACCATGAGTAATCGCGACCAGAACACTAACCCTTCTGATCTGCTGCGCACCGGCTACCGCCAAAGAGCCAGTAAGCAGGCGCCAGGCGCGCGCGACAAAATGCAGCCATCCCTGCTGGACCGGCTGACAGATGACGCGCCCGACCAGCAAAAAGAACCGGCCAGCCATAATCTGATTTCCCACAGCACACTGCGGCGCAACGTGCTGCGCGACTTACAGTGGCTGTTCAACACCATCAACAATGAAGCGCAGAATGATCTGCGCGATTTTGCCCATATTCGCCGTTCGGTTGTGAATTTCGGTATCGCCCCGCTGGCCGGGAAACGGATGTCGGAAATTGAATGGCAGGATATTCAGCGCAAACTCACCGAAGCTATTCTGGCTTTTGAGCCCCGCATTATTCCGCAGGGGCTGCAAGTGCGCTGCTTGTCTGACCCGCAATCGCTGGATGCACACAACGTTTTGTCCATCGAAATAAAAGGCCGGTTGTGGTGTGTACCCTGGCCGCTGGAGTTCCTGTTCCGCACCGATGTGGATCTGGAAAACGGGCATTTTGAGTTAAAAGACGCAGGCTGATTATGGACAGTAAACTTCTCGACTATTACAACCGCGAGCTGGCGTATCTGCGCGAAATGGGCGCAGAATTTGCCAGCCGCTATCCCAAAGTGGCCGGTCGGCTCGGGATGCGGGGTATCGAAGTCGCAGACCCTTACGTCGAACGCCTGATGGAAGGCTTTGCCTTTCTGACCTCGCGCGTCCAGCTAAAAATGGATGCGGAATTTCCGCGTTTCTCTCAGCGTTTGCTGGAAATGTTCGCGCCAAACTACCTTGCTCCCACGCCTTCTATGGCGATTGCCCAGCTCCAGCCAGATATGCAAAAAGGCGACTTGAGTGATGGCTTCACCGTACCGCGTGGCACCATGATGGACAGCCTGGCGCTGAAAAAAAATGGCGTCACCTGTGCCTGGACTACTGCCCATGATGTCACGCTGTTGCCACTGCATATCAGCAATGTGGAACTGGGTGGCGTACCGGCCGATGCACCACTGATGGCGATGGGGCTGAGCCAACGGGGCGCCGCCAGCGCACTGCGCATTCGCATTAGCTGCAATGGCAAAAATACCCTGGAAAACCTGAACTTCGACCGGCTGGACTTTTTCCTCAGTGGCCCGGACATTGAAGCGCAGAAATTACTTGAACTGGTGATGCAGCACTCTGTGGGCCTGTTTTGCCAGACTGTGGCGCCATCACCGCAACGTATTGTGCTGGGCGATGATGCCCTGACCCAGGAAGGGTTCGCGCCGGAACAGGCTATGCTGCCCGATGACCTGCGAAACTTCGATGGCTACCGCCTGCTACAGGAATATTTCGCATTCCCGGCGCGTTGCCAGTTTATTGCTGTCAGCCAGTTGCACAGCCTGCTGGCGAAAAGCGCCGGTGCCAGTGCCTTTGATATCGTTATTTTGCTGGATAAAGCCGACAGTGCACTGGAGCGCATAGTAGATAAAGCGTACCTTGCCCTGCACTGCACACCGGTCATTAACCTGTTCCCCAAATATGCCGAGCGGCAAAAAATTCAGGACAGCCAGGGCGAATACCACCTGGTTGTTGATAATGTTCGCCCGCTGGATTACGAAATCTATGCGGTAAAAAATATCTATGGCTCACGTTCTGATCGCCGGGAAGAGCAGCTATTCCGCCCGTTCTGGCAATCATTCAGTGGTGACCACGGCAACTATGGCACTTACTTCTCCCTGCGCCGTGAACAACGCGCGCTTTCAGAACATGCCCTGCGTTACGGCACCCGTACTGGCTATGTCGGTTCCGAAGTGTTTGTTTCACTGGTAGATGAAAGCCATGCGCCCTGGTCCGACAGCCTGAGCCACCTGACAGCAGAAGTGCTGTGCACCAGCCGGGATTTACCGCTGATGCTGCAACAAGATTTGGGCGAGTTTGTGATGCCGGATTCGCTACCCGTTGCCGGTATCTCTTTGCTTAAAGGCCCCACTCCGCCGCGCCCGGCGCTGGCCGAAGGGGTTGCCACCTGGCGGCTTATCAGCCATCTGCAAATGAACTACCTCAGCCTGATGGACAGCGAAAACGGCGAAGGGGCTGAAGCCCTGCGCCAGTTGCTCGGGCTGTATGGCAACCTGGCGGAAGTGCCTGTCGCCCGCCAGATAGATGGCCTGCGCCGCTGCCAGTTGCGCCCGGTACACCGCCGGGTACCAGAACCCGGCCCGATTGTTTTCGCCCGGGGTATCGCCATTGACCTGCAAGTGGATGAACAGGATTTCTCCGGGTTCAGCCCCTGGCTGCTCGGCAGTGTGCTCGAGCGTGTGTTCTCCCGCCTGGTGGCAATCAACAGTTTTACGGAAGTGACACTGACCAGCCAGCAACGCGGTGAAATTGGCTGGTGGGGGCCACGCATGGGGAAACGGGCACTGATATGAGCGAGACCTCAACACCTGAAACCCGGCTACCCACTGTTAAGCGGGTAACCCGCCTGGCAGATAACTTCTGGCCGGCTGTTATGGCCGCACCCTGGCGCTATGACCTGTTTCAATTACTGCGCCGGGTTGATGCCCAGGGCGGAGGGCGTTATCCCCTGGGGCGTGCGCCGTTACCCCGTTTTGATGCCTTACGGGTTGCTCAACAACCTTCAATGGCATTTGCGCCCTCCACGCTGGCAACGGTAAAAGAACTCGAAGGCCGCGATTTACACGAAGTTTCGATTTTCAGTTTCGGGTTATTTGGCCCCAACGGCCCGTTACCGGTGCACATGACAGAATACGTGCGTGAACGTATCTATCACCACCAGGACGACTCACTGAGCGCGTTTGCTGACCTGTTTCATCACCGCCTGAGCCTGCTGTTTTTCCGTGCCTGGGCCGATGCGCAACCCACCGTTTCGCTGGACCGGCCGGATAACCGCCGTTTCGAAGAATACCTGGCCTGCCTCACTGGCATGGGGTTGCCCGGGCAGCGCCACCGGGGAAGCCTGAGCGAACATGCCCGGTTTGGGCTGGCCGGCCACCTGACACGCAGTGGTCGCGATGCCGAAGGGCTGGAAAAAATGCTGCGCCACTATTTCCAGGTACCGGTACGGGTGCGTGGCAATATTCCGCACTGGATGCCGATAGACCAGCGAGACCAAACCCGGCTGGGTGGCCAGGGGCGGCGGGCGCCGCGCCTGGGGGAATCCACCTTTGTGGGTATTGCCGTGCGCGATGTGCAGCATAAATTCCGCCTCGAAATTGGCCCGTTAAGCCTGCAGGACTACCAGCGTTTTCTGCCAGGCGAGCGAGAAGTAACCGAATTACGTGACTGGGTGCGCCAGTACCTGGGAACGGACTACGCCTGGGATGTGCGCCTTATTCTTAAAGGTGCCGAGGCAACGGGTGCGACGCTGGGCGGCAATAACCGCCTGGGGTACAGCGCCTGGCTGGGCGAGCGCCCGGAAAAACCCGACCGCCATGATCTGGTGTTTATGCCTGAGCCAGAACACAGCTAACACACGCGTTGGGTTTACAACAATAACAACACTGTATTTCAGGCACCAGGTGCCAACCGTCAACAGGAATAATCATGTCAGAGATCAGCCGCGCCGTTTTGTTCGGCAAACTGGATACGCTGTTATTTACCGCGCTGGAGAGCGCAACCGCCTTTTGTAAGTTGCGCGGCAACCCCTACGTTGAACTTGCACACTGGCTGCATCAGTTAATGCAGCAGCAGGACGGCGACTTACAACAGTTGGTTCGCCACTTCGACCTCGACGAAGCGGCTCTGGCGCGCGACATAGTGGCCGCACTGGACAGCCTGCCCCGTGGCGCAACCGCGATTTCTGATTTGTCGGAACATGTGGACACAGCAGTTGAGCGCGCCTGGGTATATGCCTCCCTCACTTTTGGTGCCGGGCGCATTCGCGGCGGGCATTTGCTGATTGGCCTGTTGAAAACCTGGAACCTTGCCAATGTACTTAAAGGGATTTCCGGCCAGTTTACCCGCCTGAACGCCGACCAGCTTATTGACCAGTTCGACACGATTTTTGCCAACAGCAAAGAAACCCAGCAGGTTGCCAGCGCACCACAAAGCGAACAGGCGGCCCCGGGTAGCCAGCAAAGCGCCCTGGTGCAATATGGCCAGAACCTCACGGAAAAAGCCCGTGACGGCAAAATCGACCCGGTGGTTGGCCGCGATGAAGAAATTCGCCAGATGGTGGATATCCTGATGCGTCGCCGCCAGAACAACCCACTGCTCACTGGTGAAGCCGGGGTGGGTAAAACGGCGGTTGTTGAAGGCCTGGCCTGCCGGATTGCACAAGGTGATGTCCCGGCACCTTTACAGGCGGTACAGCTCTGGCTGCTGGATATCGGTTTACTGCAGGCTGGTGCTGGTATGAAAGGCGAATTCGAAGCCCGCCTGCAGAGCCTGATCAACGAAGTCCAGTCCAGCCCGGAACCCATCATCCTGTTTATTGATGAAATCCACACCCTGATTGGCGCTGGTGGGCAGCAGGGAACTGGCGATGCCGCCAACCTGATGAAACCGGCGCTGGCGCGTGGCCAACTGCGCACCATTGGTGCCACCACCTGGGCGGAATACAAAAAATACATTGAGAAAGACCCGGCGCTTACCCGCCGTTTCCAGACTGTACAAGTACATGAACCGGATGAAGAAAAAGCGCTGTTAATGCTGCGCAGCACGGTTTCCCCGCTGGAAAAACACCACCATGTATTACTGCTGGATGAAGCCGTGGCTGCCGCAGTGAAACTCTCTCACCGCTATATCCCGGCACGCCAGTTGCCTGATAAAGCCGTTGCCCTGCTGGATACCGCCTGTGCCCGTGTGGCAGTCAGCCAGAGTGCTCCACCGCCGCAACTGGAAGACTGCCTGCATCGCCTGGAAGCCATTGAAGTGGCACTGGAAATTGCCCACCGCGAAGGGCGCATTGGCCTGGGTGACAGCACCCGGGTGGTAACCCTGGAAGCAGACAAAGCCCGTGAAGAAGCCCTGCGTGAAACCCTGACTGCGCGTTGGGAGCAGGAACGCACGCTGGTGGATGATATTATTGCGTTACGTGCCGAGCGCCACGCATTGCCAGAAACGCCAGAGGCCGATGATGACCGGGCATCAGGCATTAATCAGCAACTCAGCGAACGCCAGCAACAACTGCGTGAATTACAGGGCGATGCTCCGTTACTGTTTGCCGCTGTAGATGCCAATGTGGTTGCTGCTGTCGTTTCCGACTGGACTGGTATCCCGCTGGGACGCATGGTGAAAAACGAAATTGACGCAGTGCTGCAACTGGCCGATACACTCAACCAGCGTGTGATTGGCCAGCGCCATGGCCTGGAAATGATTGCCCGCCGGGTGCGCACCACGCGAGCCCGGCTGGACGACCCGAACAAATCCGTTGGTGTCTTCATGCTGTGTGGCCCGTCTGGTGTCGGGAAAACCGAAACCGCGCTGGCACTGGCGGAATCTTTATACGGTGGTGAACAGAACATCATTACCATCAATATGAGTGAATTCCAGGAAGCACACACCGTTTCCACCCTGAAAGGCGCGCCTCCGGGGTATGTTGGCTATGGTGAAGGTGGTGTGCTGACAGAAGCAGTGCGCCGCCGCCCTTACAGCGTGGTGTTACTGGACGAAATCGAAAAAGCACACCCGGATGTGCACGAAATTTTCTTCCAGGTATTTGATAAAGGGTGGATGGAAGATGGTGAAGGGCGGCATATTGATTTCCGCAACACCATTATTATTCTGACCTCCAACGTGGGGACGGATTTAATCAGCGCCATGTGTGCTGACCCGGATTTGATGCCAGACCCCGAAGCCCTGAGTGGTGCGCTGCGCCAGCCGTTACTGCAAGTTTTCCCGCCTGCTTTACTGGGGCGCTTGCTGGTCGTACCTTATTACCCACTTAGTGATACTATGCTGGCAGAAATTGTCCGTCTGCAATTGCGCCGTATTCAGCGCCGCCTGGAAGAAAACCATGGCATTATTTCAGACGTGGACGATAGCGTTATCACCCAAATCGTTCAACGCTGTACAGAAGTGGAGTCTGGCGGGCGCATGGTTGATGCCATTCTCACTAACACGCTACTGCCGCAAATGAGTACCCTTTTACTGAGCGCCAGTGCGCGGGATGAACAATTCCGGCGGTTGCGTATCACGGTTGAACAGGGCGAATTTCAGTGTCAGTTTGAGGCGTAACGCCATTACCACAGGAAGCGAGTTTTCCCATTATGTCGGAATACGAAAACAATCGGACTGTATCTAACGCACTCCCCGTTGGATACCGTTTCAATGAGTTTGAAATTAAGGAAGTCATTGGTGGTGGCGGGTTTGGCATTGTCTATCGCGCCTGGGATCATCAACTGGAACGCACTATCGCCATTAAAGAGTTCATGCCATCGTCGCTGGCGGTGCGCAACGACGATATGCGCCTGGTGCTGCGTAGCGAACGCTTCGGCAAAGCTTTTACCGCCGGGCTGAACAGCTTTATTCAGGAAGCGCGCCTGCTGGCCCGCTTTAACCACCCGAACCTGCTGCATGTGCTGCGTTTCTGGGTGCATAACGATACGGCATATATGGGTACCGCATTTTATAGCGGCACCACCTTGTCCCGCCTGCGCGAACAGCACCCGGAACGTATCGATGAAACCTGGATCCGCCGCATGCTGCCCATGCTGCTGGGCGCAGTGAAAACCATCCATCAGGAAGGTTACCTGCACCGGGATATTTCCCTGGATAACATCCAGATTCAGGACAACGGCCTGCCAGTATTGCTGGACTTCGGCTCTGCCCGGCGCAGTATCGGCAATATTTCCGATGAAACCGAAACCATGTTGCGCCCCGGTTTCGCGCCCATCGAACAATACACCGATGACAACGACAGCGAACAAGGTCCGTGGACGGATATCTACGCACTGGGTGCCGTGTTGCATACCCTGGTTGTGGGCGCACCGCCGCCAGTCAGCGTGGTGCGTAGCATTGAAGATAACTACCAGCCACTAATGAAACGCCGCCCGCAGGGCTATTCACCGGCGTTGCTGAACGCGATTGACCAGGCGCTGGCGCTGAAAATGGAAGACCGCCCGCAATCTGTTGATGCCTTTGCGGCGCTGGTGGAAACCGCGGTAGCCGGTATTGATGATGTCGCGCAGGTTAACCGCCCGGGCACTATGCTGGTGCCGGTAGAAACCGAAGAAGAACCCCAGAAACCTGCCGGGCTGAAACGCTTTATGGTGCCGGGCCTGGTTGCCGCCGGGGTGCTGGTCGGTATTGCGCTGGGTGGCGTGTTATTCCATGGTGGTGGTTCTGAATCTGTGCCAACCGCCAGCGAAGCCCCCACACCGGCAACTCCGGCAGATACTGCCAGTGATAATAACGCGGCGGTGGCGGCTAACACACCGTCAGCCCCGGCAACAACAACTGCGCCGGTTGCCACCAACGCAGAGCCTGTTGCCCTGGTTTATGTGCGTATGCGCGAAGGCGACCAGTTGACGTTGAATGGCAAGCAACAAGCGGTTGTCCCTGCCAGCAATGGTTTCGCTTCACTGCAACTGCCAGCCGGGCAGTACGAACTAAAAGTGACCGGCCACGGCGATGCGCGTAATGAAAACATTACCGTTGACCGCCCCGGCACCTGGTTTATCAACCCGCAATCCTGAGTACCTGAAACGGGCAGCCAGTTAACTGCCCGCCTGATTCTTACCAGTAAATTTACCGGGCTTATTGCCCGGTTTTGCTGTGTTTAACTCATCTTTACTCCAATAATTCGCGTGACAGGCTCCGTAAGCGCGGCCTGCCTGTAATGTGAAATATAAAAGAGTATGTCCTCTGATTCGCCAGTAGACAGCGGTGCCGCCAACAGGTGTGCTGCTGTGTTCTCGGTTGCAAACAACACATCCTGGGAATGAATTTATGTTGAACCGAATTACCGTCCAGCTCCCGGTTGAAGGGCTGTTATTCTGGAAACTTTCCGGGCGTGAAGCATTATCTGAATCCTTTGCGCTGACGGTGACTGTGCTGGGCACAGATGCCCGTATCGACCGTAGCAGCTTGTTGGGAAAAGCCATTACCGTCACCATTCCAACGGAAAACCTGCTCACTTCCCGTTATATCAACGGCAAAATCACCCGGGTGGGAGTGAGCGCGACGGAAATCAGTGGCACCCGTTATGCCGTTTACGCGCTAACAGTGGAGCCCGATTTGTGGCCGATGAAACGCGACCACAACCTGCGTATTTTCCAGAACCAGACCGTGCCGCAGATAGTGAAAACCCTGCTGGGCGAATATCAGGTCAACATTGAAGATAAACTTACCGGCAGCTACCGGGTGTGGGAATACTGCGTTCAGTACCAGGAAAGCAGTTTTGCGTTTATCAGCCGCCTGATGGAACTGGAAGGTATCAGCTACCACTTCCGCCACGAGGCAGACAAGCACACGATGGTGCTGACAGATGCGGTAGAGCAGCATGTGCCGTTCACCGGGTATGAAAACATTCCGTACCATGTAACCGGCTCTGGCGGCAGTACCGATGAAGAAGGTATCAGCCAGTGGGCGCTGGAAGACAGCGTAACGCCAGGTATTTACAGCCTGGATGATTACGACTTCCGCAAACCCAACGCCTGGCTTTACCAGGCGCGGCAGAACCCGGTTTCACCTGCACCGGGCAGCATAGACGTTTACGACTGGCCGGGGCGCTTTGTGGAACATGGGCACGGTGAATTTTACGCCCGTATCCGCCAGGAACGCTGGCAGGTAGAACACCAACAGGTTTACGGCACCGGTACGGCAATTGGTATAGCACCGGGTTATACCTTTACTCTGCTTAATGCGCCATTCTTCAGCGATAACGGCGAATACCTGACCATTAGCGCAGACTACATGTATGAAGAAAACCGCTATGCCAGCGGCAGTGACGGCGAAACCATTCACCGTACTGATTTTACCGTTATCCCGTCTTCCATTCCGTTCCGCCCGGCATTCAGCGCCCAGTGGCCACGAACCGGCGGGCCGCAGACGGCAAAAGTAGTGGGGCCGTCCGGGGAATCCATCTGGACCGATAAATACGGCCGGGTAAAAGTGAAATTCCACTGGGATCGCCTGGCAAAAGGCGATGACACCAGTTCCTGCTGGGTACGTGTTTCCAGCGCCTGGGCAGGCCAGGGTTACGGTGGCGTACAAATTCCCCGCGTGGGCGATGAAGTGGTGGTGGACTTTATCAACGGCGACCCGGATCGCCCCATCATTACCGGGCGTGTGTATAACGATGCCAGCATGCCGCCCTGGGCGCTGCCTGCTGCCGCCACCCAAATGGGTTTCCTGAGCCGCTCAAAAGACGGCACCGCCAGTACCGCTAACGCCCTGCGCTTTGAAGATAAAGCCGGTTCAGAACAGGTGTGGCTCCACGCCGAACGTAACCTGGACGTGGATGTGGAAAACGATGAAAACCATAACATCGACAAAAACCACACCCATTTTGTAGGTGAAAATGAAGTGCAACGCGTGGTTAAAGACCAGACGGTGGGTGTGAAGGGAGAAGTGAAAACCATCACCGGCGGCAATATGAAGGAAGAAGTGGTTAATAACTACATTCTGACCACCGGAGAGGGTATTCGCCTGGCATGTGGTGATAGCGCCATTGAGCTTGCCAAAGACGGTTCGGTAACGATTATTGGCACCAAATTGAATATCACTGTAAGCGGCCAGGGAGATATTAATGCGCAGCCATTAAATCTGAACTCAGGTAATGGCTCTAATATCTCAGCACCGGGTGAAAATTTTAAATCCGTCATCCAGCAAGATCTGGACAGCTTCTTTGTGTTTAATGCCAGCGAAGAATAACCAGCACCGACAATTTGCCTGAATCGCCCGGGAACGGGCGGTGCTTAATACCACAGGGCAGCACGTTTATTTTATTCATCGACACGGGGTGGGGGGAGTGGCTATACACTGCCTGTGGCCCGACTTTAGTCGCCAGCAACCGTTAAGACCGTACTATGAAGAAATCTACGCGTAGTGAGCAATCCACCGAAGCCTTTACCTTCAGCGTCTCACGCAGCGCCGCCAGTATTGACGACAAACTGCACGATGTCGCGGCCAGCATGATCCGCGAACTGGGAGAAAGCCTGGCCGATTTCAGGCTGAACTCTTTTGAAATTATTGATGTAGACGGCCTTCCAGCCGCTGAACTGTTCTACGAATTTAAAAGCGACAACACACCCGTTCACCAAAAGCAGACCGTTTTATTGCTGGATGACCCGGCTCTGGGCAAAAAGAAGGTCTGTTATATCGGCACCTGCGTGGGTGATTACAGCGAAAGCGATATCGAACAGTACCGTAAAATGATTCGCGGAATTCGTTTTCAACATGGGAAGTAAATATTTTTATTTAATTCATTAAGACAATAATACTTATTAAATATTTTGAGGGCGTTATGGCAAGGATAAATTCACCTGTTGGCGAAAATCAGCGTAATTTATATGGTGATGTTCGCACAATTCAAACCTTATTGAATAAAAATAGTGTTGTTCCCACCCCGGGTCATTTATTAGCAGAAGATGGGAAAATTGGCCCAAATACCATCGCCAGAATTCGGTTATTTCAGGAAAAAGTGGTGCGGATGCGTAACCCGGATGGCGTGATTGACCCGAACGGCATCACCATGCGTAACCTGACCCTGCATGCCAATTTCCATACTACGGTTAACCGCACAACGCGGGTACCTGGCATTACTCAGGAACAGTTTGTTCAGGCCGCAGCAACTTTAGGCTGTGAAGTGGCTGCCATCAAAGCGGTGGTGTACACCGAGTCTCCCCGTGGAGCATTTGATGAAAAAGGCCGCCCGTCAATTTTATATGAACGCCATTACTTCCATAAGTTAACCGGCGGAAAGTATGACAGCAATCCGGTGCTGTCTAACCCTACAGCGGGTGGGTATGGAAAATACAGCGCCCAGTATGGCAAGCTTGAAGAAGCCATGAAACTCGATAAAAATGCTGCACTACGGTCGGCATCCTGGGGCGCTTTTCAAATTATGGGTAACAACTTCAAGGAAGCCGGTTTTTCTTCGGTTGATGATTTTGTGAAAGCGATGGGAACACTCCAGGGGCAACTGGATGCCTTTGTCAGATTTATCGCGAATAATGCGCATCGTAAAAATGCCCTGATTAATAAAAACTGGGCTTCATTTGCTTATAATTATAATGGGCCAGCGTATCGTAAAAATAATTATGATAATAAACTGGCTCATAACTACCAAAAGGCGTTATCTGAATGAATCAAGCACGCATAAGTGTATGTGCCTTAGCGCTGTCACTACTTTTCCCTGTTTCTGCTTTAGCGGGCGTTACACTCAAAGCAATAAATACCCACAGCTATGAAAAAAGCCTTTATGAGGCTGCGGCAAAACAACAAATTGAAAATGGTGCGCCGGTTGATAAACAGGCTTTCTCAGTAAAAAGTGATGATAAGGTCCTGGGGAATATTCTTGCAGGCCAGGGCTTTAATGCTAACGACGACAATGTTTGTTTTGTTTCATGGGCAGCCCCTGACGGAAAAATTCAGAATCTGGTGCCAACCATTGGTTTCGATAACTGGGAAGCTGAAGTTTGTGCCGGAACCCGTGCTGTGGGCGTGCTGGCTGATGATAAAGACAGTATCAAGCTTGCTGTTATTTATGATGCGCAATCGCCCAACGCCAGTGCGGTTGAATCCGTTATTTTCTCTGTTAACACAGCAACCGGCACTTTCACTCCAGACAATGCCCTGACAGCAAAACTGGGTTCGCAGGGCGCGGCCACGCTCCAGGCACTGAAAACCCTTTACCGCGCTTCACATTAACACCGCCGCCGGGCCAGTTACTGCGCGCCCGGCGCAACAGATAATGCCATTCCAGAGACCCCTATGAATTACACCTTTAACGAAGGGCAGATAGCCCTGTTCCCCGGCCAGTGGGCGGATGCCTCAACACATATCCTGCGAGATACCGACAGCGGGCTTTCTGTGGTGATCACCCGCGGGCCGGTGCTGGAAGACAGCGACTTCGAGAAAGAATTTCACCGCCAGTGGGATGGCATGCGCCCGCAAATGACTTCCCTGCAACAGGGCGAATTCACCCGGGTGAGTATAGGCCCGGACAACCTGACCCGCGGTGTGGAAGTGGAAAGCCACTTTGCACGTAATGGCGTGGATTTGTGGCAAAAACAGCTGGCAGTGCCGGTGGCGGATAAACCCCAAATGCTGCTGTTTACCTTTTCAGCTCTGCGGCCGTTCAGCGAACAGGATGAACAACACTGGAGCCAGTTAAAAGCCAGCATTACGTTTAACCCTACGGAGCAGGACGCCTGAAATGAGTGACAACCACGCAGCTCGCCTGGGCGATCAAATTATTCACACCACATTACTGGCAGATATTGTCAGTTCTGTGGCGGAGATAGCTACCTATGCTGCCATTGGTATGGTGGTGGGTGGTGCCATTGCCGCCGCCGCTCCCCTGGCCGGAGGTGGCGCACTGACCGCCGCAATGGCAACCATGGGTGGAACGGCGGCAGGTGCTACTGGCCTTGCTGCCGGTGCGGGCTGCGTATTATCCGGAATGGTGGGTGGCGTACTTGCCAGTGTAACGGGTCTGGCTGATGAAATTAGTTCATCCGCCACGGCACTGGGCAACCTGATTTCACCGCCATCCCCGGCCGGGACAATCAACTCTGGCTCCAGTAATGTGAATATCAATGGCAAACCGGCGGCCCGGGCTGCGGGCCACGCCACTGAACCGGAGAAGAAAGAAGAGTCGGATTCGGGTATCAGCTTCCTTGATATGGCAGCGGGTGTGCTGGGTTTTGCCAGCTCGGTGGCAGCGAATATGTGGCAACCCACAGTCGCAGGCGCGGATGCTAACACCAAGTCTTCACCCCTGGACACCATTGATTGTGAAAAACACTCCCCGCAGGAGTACCTGGCAGAAGGCTCCAGCAATGTGTTCATCAACGGGCAGCCAGCCGTGCGTGCTAATGACCGCACGACCTGTGACGCCACCATCTCCACCAGTGTGTCGCCCGATGTCACCATCGGCGGCGGCACACTGACAGTACGCCCGATCCACAGCGGTAAATTACCCGGATTCGACCTGGGCATTTCGGTCATCATGATGCTGTTGGGCCGCCCCAGTAAAATACTGCGTAACCTGCCCTGTATTATGATGTCCGGGGTGACGGGGTACATGACCAACCTGCTGACCAGTGCGGTGATGGCGGCGGGTAACCCGGTCCATGCCGCCAGTGGCGTAAAAGTCCTGAATGACGACAACGAACTGGATGTCGCGCTGCCGGGGCGTTTCCCGTTCCGCATGCAGCGCGCCTACAACAGCCTGAACACCCGTGACGGCCTGTTCGGCACCGGCTGGAGCACCGCCTTCGACAGTTACCTGCACGTCGACGGTGACCAGGCCACCTGGTATGAAGAAACCGGGCGCGAAGTGCAGTTTACCCTGCCCAAACCGGACAGCATGCTGCTGAGCCCGGCCGAAGGGATCCTGGTGCGCCGCAATGAACACGGCGATGTGGTGATTGGCGACCAGGACAGCAGCCAGTGGCGGCTGTTCAAACCCACCCGGGAGAACCCGTCGCACCTGAAACTGGCCATGTTGTGTGATGATTACGGCAACAGTCTGGAAATGAGCTACGACGAACAGGGCCGCCTGGTGCGCATTCATGATGCCGCTGGCGCGGTGGACGTCACACTGGCTTACACACACCCGGATTTCCCGCAGCGTGTCACCGCCCTGAGCCATTTCGACGGCAACCAGCACTGGCCCCTGATGCAGTGGGGCTATGACAGCCGCGGCCTGCTGGCTTCTGCCACCGATGCCAGCGGCGTCACCCGCCGTGAATACCGTTACAACGATGACCGGTTAATGGTGTGGCACCGACTGCCCGGCGGGCTGGAAAGTGAATACCGCTGGGAAAAACAAGACCACTGGCGCGTGGTGGAAAACCGCACCAGTACCGGGGAACACAGCAAAATCGAATATGACCTGGTGGCGCGTATCACTACCGTCACCCGGGAAAACGGTGCCGTTCGCCGCCACCACTGGAATGCCAGCCAAATGGTCACCCGCCTGGAAGATGAACGCGGTGAAAACTGGCTGTTTGAGTGGGATGAGAACGACCAGCTGCTCAGCGAAACCGACCCGCTGGGCAACACCTGGAAATATGTGTACGACATCAACGGCAACCAGGTCCGCGTGACTGACCCGCAAGGTAACGTGCAGTCCACCGAATGGCTGGCACACCGTGCCCTGCCGGTTCAGGTGACGGACCCGGACGGCAACAGCACCCACTACACTTATGACGCACACCACGGCCTGAAAAGCATCACTGACGCACAGGGTGGCACCACCACCGTGCAGCGCGATGAATACGGCCTGGTTATTAGTGAGACGGACCCGAAAGGCGGCCGCCGCCATACCGATTATAACCGTGCCGGGCTGGTAAGCGCGGCAACGGACTGCTCCGGGCGCACCACCCGTTACCGTTACCACCCGCTGGGCTGGCTGCTGGAAGAAACCGCGGCAGACGGCACAGTGACCGGCTACCAGTACGATGCAGCAGGGCGCCCCACCGGGCTGACCCGGCCAGAAGGCTGGCAGGAGAACCTGAAATGGAGTGCGCGCGGCCTGCCGGAATGGCACCAGACAGCAGACGGGCGGCGCCACGGTTTCCGCTACGATAACGCCGGGCGGCTGACAGCCACGCAGGACCCGGAAGGGAACACTGTTCAGCGCGAATACGATGCCCGCAGCCGCCTGGTGGCTCTGCGCAATGAAAACGGCGAGGCATACCGCTTCACCTGGGGCGATGACAACCTGCTGCTGGCAGAAACCGGGCTGGACGGTGTGTCCACCCGCTATGAATACGATGCCTGCGGGCGCACACTCCGGCGCACCTTCGCGGCAGGCCATGCCGACGCCATCATCCACGGCTTCCATTATGATGAACGGGGCCTGCTGACGGCCCGCACCAGCCCGGATGCGCGCACCCGCTACCAGTGGTCAAAACGCGGCCAGATGGTGTCTGTTTCCCGCCACCCGGCACTGGGTGACGGCGCTTACAGCGATGCGGCCGAACAGGTGCTGCACTTCGGCTATAACGCGCTGGGGCAACTGGTGAGTGAAGACGGCGATAACGCCACCCTCGCCTGGGAATACGATGCGCTGGGCAACCGCACGCAGACCACGCTGCCGGACGGGCGTCAGTTAAAACAGTTCTACTACGGCAGCGGGCACCTGCTGAGCATTGCGCTGGACAGCCTGCCGGTCACGGACTTCACCCGGGACGTGCTGCACCGTGAAACCAGCCGTACCCAGGGCGTGCTGGGCAGCCACACCCGCTACGATGCGCTGGGCCGCCTGCAGGCCCGTGATGTGTTCAGCGGTCACCCGCAACGCCCGGGGGACATGCACTGGCGGCAGCGCTGGGAATACGATTTCCGCAATAACCTGGTGCGTGAAGAGCGCAACCGCGACCCGTTCGATGCCAGCCGCTGGTCCTACGACAGCACGGGCAAACTGCAGCAGCAGGAAGACAGCCGCAGTGGCACAGTGAACTGGCCGCAGGACGGCGCGGGCAACCCGCTGGCACAGAGTGGCGGCCGTGTACTGCACAACCGGGTGACGGAACT
The DNA here is from genome assembly GCF_000705335.1 of Mangrovibacter sp. MFB070. Taxonomy (NCBI): domain Bacteria; kingdom Pseudomonadati; phylum Pseudomonadota; class Gammaproteobacteria; order Enterobacterales; family Enterobacteriaceae; genus Mangrovibacter; species Mangrovibacter sp. MFB070. The sequence goes on along the minus strand of NZ_JJMI01000042.1, from coordinate 14,266 downwards.
GAACGGCATTCGCTGGCGTTACGACATTCACGGGCGCACGGTGGAGAAAATCAGCGGCCAGCAGCGCTGGCGCTACCGTTACGACACGGAACATCGTCTGACAGACGTGGTAAGCGAAACCCGGCACCGCCCGGCGGTGCATGTGAGCTTCCAGTACGACCCGCTGGGCAGGCGCGTCAGCAAAACGCGCTGGCAGGTGCGGGAAGACGGCAGCGAAAGCACCCGGGTGACGACAGGGTTTGTGTGGGAAGGGCTGCGCCTGCTGCAGGAAGTGCACGGCGACATCCCGCTGACCTATGTGTATGCAGACCAGGGGAGCTATGAACCGCTGGCGCGTATCGACGGCATCACTGACCCGGAAATCTACTGGTTCCACTGCCAGCCCAACGGCACGCCGGAGCGGCTGACGGACAACGAAGGGCAGGTGCGCTGGGATGGGCAGACGGGTGCCTGGGGCAAACTGTTACGCGAAGCGCCGGTCCATGCGGCAGGCTTTGCGCAGAACCTGCGGATGCAGGGGCAGTACCTGGACAGAGAGACCGGTTTGCATTATAACCTGTTCAGGTATTACGACCCGGACAGCGGGCGGTTTACGCAGCAGGACCCGATAGGGCTGGCGGGTGGGCTGAACCTGTACCAGTATGCGCCAAATGCGCAGGGCTGGGTGGATCCGCTGGGGTTGAGTAAGTGTAATGACCCATCTAAAGAAGCGACTAAATGGCAAGGTCCAGGGAATGATGACTATCCAGGGGTCGATGTTTATACTAATAGGAAATTGAAGAAGGGAACAATATTGTATGCTTTACATCCTAATGGAAATCAACAACCAGCCTATACAGTTACTTATCCAACTATAAGACAATTCAAAGGCGATCCTATTGGTTACCATCAAGCATTACAGATTAAGTTAGATCCTAGATGGCCTGTTAGAACACAAGCTAGAGCATACTATGTTTCAGAAGATATTAATGTTGCTTATGGGCGAGCTGGTGCGAATGAAATATATGGTAAAGGTGGTGGGTTGCAATTCTTCATTCCAGAAGAATTAAGGCATTTATTGATTCCTGGCAAGGTAATAGATATATGATTGATTTTAATATTGATATTTCTTCAGGTGTGCTACTTTTTAATGGTGAGCGTTTGGAGGCTAAAGACCACAATGAGTGGGTCGTTTCGTCGATTTATGATAAATTAAAAAATGTAAATGAAGCTAATCAGATAATTCCTTATCATTATTTGGTCAATGATATTTTATGGATGGGGAGAGTTTTTGAATTAACGATTAGGCCTGCATGTTTTGAAAATACTCCATTCATGTTATATTTTGTTAATAAGGGTGGGGTATATTATCGCTCACTATCTAACTGGGAGGAAAGGAGTGATATTAATATGTTGGAATATGAGATTGATGAGCTTTTTAACTGGCTTTTCAATGAGCTTCGCTTATCGGATGATTATGTGAAAATAGATCATGGCTATAGATGGGAGTTTTCTTGGGGGCGTATCTCGGTCTCTTTCGAAACAAAATCATTTAATTGTGGAATTTATATTAGTTATTATTAATGATGTCCATTTTTACTGTTTTGTTTAGCTGGTTTTGAATAAGTGATTCTTTAAATGAATTAAATAGGCGCGCCTGATATTGAATGCAATAGCTGAGGTATCAACCCCTCTTTTCACAATGAGTTTGATCCCTTTCAGCCAGAACTTACCGGCATAAAACCCGCGATGAAATCCGTTCCAGTGGCTATGTGATTGATACCCAGGAAGCCGCGCTCTGGGCTGTCTGGTACACCGATAATTTCCGGGATACCGTGCTCTCGCCGCCAACCTGGCGGATGACGCAGACAGTGTGGCAGCCACTGCCGGGCAACTGGCTGGTGCACTTTATGGCTGGCAGGGCATCCCGGAAGAGTGGAGAACGAAACTGGCGCAGCATGAGCATATTGTGTCGCTTGCTGACAGGCTGTTTCAGCTGTCTTCCCATTCTGATGCGTAATAATGGCTGCCTGCGTACCCGGGCGTGACTGTTATCTCGCCCTTTCCTGCTTTCTAACCTGCACAATAATACAACCATCTTTTTAATACTGCGGACATTCAATGCGTATACTCAGGGTTCTGAAAAAAGGTATTTTCTCCACGTTCAGTTACGAAGGGAGGGATACCCGGTTTGAATATGGTGTCGTGTTCATTTTTCAGTGCCTGTGGTACTTCGGCTGGCTGAGATTATCCTCTGCGGAGGATACCAGCATTATTCTGTTACTGTGTTTTATCCTGCCGTTACTGGCTTCCGCGGTTCGCAGAATCAATGACGCCGGTTATTCGCGGTTTGTGATTATTCTGTTGGTGTTTTTCCCTTATATTCTTTTTCCCTTCCTGTTGTTGCCCGCCTCAGTGAATAGTAATCAGTGAATTTTTAATCTGTCTCCCCACTACGTTCCTCGTAGTATCCCCGCATAAAAAACCTTCGTAATATCTTCGTGTACCTCTCATTGCTTACGCTAATAAGGAAATCACCATGCAAAAAGAGAACTGGCACCCGGCAGATATCATTGCAGCACTGCGCAAGAAAGACACCTCAATGGCGGCGGTATCGCGCCATGCAGGGTTAAGCTCCTCAACGTTGTCGAATGCGCTAACCCGCCCCTGGCCGAAAGGCGAATACCTGATAGCTCAGGCAATTGGTGTGCATCCGTCTGAAATCTGGCCGGAGCGTTATTACAAAGATGGCAAGATAATCGACAGAAGCCAGCTAATGCGCCGCCTGGGTGAATAACACCGGAAAAATATTGCCTGCGTGCCTGTGCAGGCAATCAACAAAGCTGGTGCATATTTCATAGGGTATGCACCAGGGCTGCGTACCGGTACGCAAAAATCCAGGAAAGTACGGGTTGTGTAATGAAAGACCATGATCCGGGCAAACAGGCAGTGCTAGCCTGCGCAGGAAACAGACCAGGGACGGAGCAAATGAACAAGGAAACCACCGGGGCGATGCCGCATGATGCGGCATTTCGCCAGTTTCTTACCCAGCCAGAAATCGCCCGGGATTTTATGGAGCTTCACCTTCCGCCACCGTTACGGGCTGTTTGTGATTTCAGTACGCTGAAACTGGAATCCGGCTCTTTTGTGAAAGATAACATGAGCCAGTATTTCAGCGATATCCTTTACAGCCTGAAGACTACGACGGGTGATGAAGGCTATATCTATGTGTTGATTGAGCACCAGTCCACACCAGATAAACAGATGGCGTTCAGGTTATTACGTTATTCCGTAGCAGCCATGAAACGCCACCTGGATGCCGGGCATACCACACTGCCGCTGGTGATCCCGGTGCTCTTTTATGCCGGGAAACGCAGCCCTTACCCCTACTCCAGCCGCTGGCTGGATGCATTTGCAGACCCGGAACAGGCGGGCAGGTTGTACAGCCAGCCTTTCCCTTTGGTGGATGTTACGGTAATTCCTGATGATGAAATTGCGCACCATCGCAGTATGGCCGGGCTAACGTTGTTACAGAAACATATTCACCAGCGTGATCTGGCAAAACTGGTGGATAAACTTGCACCAATTTTACTTACTGGCTATCTTTCGTCATCACAGGTAGTTACCCTGGTAAACTATATTCTACGGGCGGGTGAAGCAGCAGATGCCAGAGCGTTTATTAAGACACTGGCACAACGTGTACCACAACATGGAGAGGCACTAATGACCATTGCACAACAACTGGAACAACTCGGACGTGAGCAGGGTATACGGGAAGGCGAGCAAATCGGGATAAGGAAGGGCGAGCAAATCGGGATAAGAAAGGGCCAGAAGCTGGCTGTGCACAATTTCGCCAAAACTCTTTTGCAACGTGGCTCAGACCGGGATTTTATTATGGAACTAACCGGCCTCTCGGAAGAGGAACTGGCGCAAATTGACTTCTGATTATTCACCCCTGGAGCAAGACGATGGCAACCATTGCACAACAACTGGAACAACTCGGGCGTGAGCAGGGTATACGGGAAGGCGAACAAATCGGGATAAGAAAGGGCCAGAAGCTGGCTGTGCACAATTTCGCCAAAACTCTTCTGCAACGTGGCTCGGACCGGAATTTTATTATGGAATTAACAGGCCTTTCGGAAGAGGAACTGTCCAATTTGTGCGTGTTAAGCCGTGGTAATTGATTGCATTGTCACCTGTTCACCATTTGCACGGTGTTGCTAGAAACAGCAAAAAAAAAGCGCCCAACACCTCCCCGGGCGCAGCAAGGCAATCTGTAATTCCGGTCTGTTATAGTTTTAAAATGCGATAACGCCTTTAATCAGTGTCTGGTTATTAATGACTTGTTGCTCGTAAACGTCTGCCAGATGGGTAAATGCATATCGGTGGGTCAGCATCATGCTGGCATTTAACTGGCCTTCAGACATCAGTCGCCCCACTTTGGCAAAATCTTCATGGGTTGCATTGCGGCTACCCAGCAGCGTGGTTTCTTTCTTGTGAAAATCAGGGTCAGAGAACTGTAACTCACCTTTAAATAACCCAACGAAAACCACTATCCCTCCATGGCGTATCAAGTTCACTGCATTGTTCATCGCGCGCTGGTTCCCGGTAGCATCTATCACCTTTTTCGCCAGAGAACCCTCAAAATAACGGCGCAATTCCTCATCAAACTCACTGTCTGCTGGGTTCAGTGTTGGTAGCCCAAGGTGTTCCTTAACATGCTGGCGTCTCATCTCACTGGTATCTGCCACTACTACACGCGCACCGTCTGCTTTGGCTATAGCTGCAACGCCTAAGCCAATGGGGCCAGCACCCACCACTAACACATCATCACCGGTTTCTACCTGTGCCCGGCGCACAGCATGGGCACTGATCGAAAAAGGCTCAATCAGCGCCGCCGCTTCCGGATCGATACCTTCCACTAAAAGCACATTGCGTGCAGGAACACTTAAATATTCGCTGAACCCACCGTCCTGATGAACACCAATCACAGAGATGTTTTCACAACAATTGGTTCGTCCGCTCAGGCAGGCTGGACAATGTTCGCAGGCAACATAAGGAATTACCGCGACTTGTTGTCCAGCGTGCATATTCCCAATATTTTCTCCTACACTAATTATCTCACCACATATTTCATGGCCTAACACTCTTGGGTAACTAAAGAATGGCTGATTACCGCCCCAGGCATGAATATCTGTCCCACAAATACCTACAGTTTTTATTTTAACCAGCACTTCATTTTTTTTAGGAATAGGTACGGTGCGTTGTTGATATATCATTTTTTTTGGCTCAGTACATACCAATGTGTTCATCATCGCCATGATCAATACTCCTGTTTTGTGTTGCGAGAGTTATTGATTAAAAAAATAATGCTGCGATTAATCAGAGCGTAAAAGTGTGAGAATAAACTCAAAAAAGTGTCTTAAATATGGTTTTAATGAGGAAAAAAGGAGAGTGTTTATGAGCCGTTCACAGAATTTACGCCAAAATGTGATTAATCAATTCATCCATGACATGTCGTTAAACCATATTCCTTCCCCCTTACCATCTATTTCAGCACTGGCAGAGATGTATGCTATCAGCCGCACCACGGTACGGCATACGCTGGCCTGGTTTGTCGAATGTGGTGTGCTGGAAAAAATAGGCACAGATTACATCCGCCTGAGAAACCCTGATACTGCAGATGGCTATGAGGCTGTCACTCCGCCACAAGAGGAGCAAAGCCGCCTGTTTGAAATGGCTTTTTTCACAATGATCAACCAGCGGCAACTCAGAGCCGGAGAAGTGTTTTCGGAGTTACAACTGGCAAAAGCCGCCAATGTCAGCCCCGCCACTGTGCGTGAATATTTGCTAAAATTTTGCCGTTATGACCTGGTAACCAGTGAACAGCGCGGGCTTTGGCGCATGAAGCAGTTCGATAAAGCCTATGCTGAACAACTGTTCGAGCTCCGTGAGATGCTGGAAATGCATGCGATGCAGCACTTTCTGAATTTGCCAGATAACCACCCTTTATGGCTGCAGGCTAAAAATCTGCTGGAGCGCCACCGTATGCTGCGTGATACCGTGGGTGACAGCTACCGAACTTTCTCCCGTCTGGACCGCGATTTTCATGCGCTGTTACTATCATCTGCACAGAATATATTTTTTAATCAATCGCTTGAGATTATATCTGTGATTTTCCATTTCCATTACCAGTGGGATGAGGCCGATCTTAAACAGCGCAATATTATTGCCATTGACGAGCATATGACCATTCTGAGCGCCCTGATTTGCCGTAATGACCTTGAGGCAATTCGGGCGTTACGCGATCACCTGAACACAGCAAAACAATCGATGATTCGTTCAATTCATCAATTCACAGGAAAATAAATTAAAGACAGATAAAAAACAGAAAACCTCAGAGTAGAGCACGAAACTGTTATCTTAATTCAATTCACTGGAAGTCGGTGATTAAGCTCATATTCAGTCAAGGGATATTTTATAAAGATTATCTCAATGCGTTATTAACGCTCACAGTTGACTGTATTTTCGCTTCTCCATGAGGCGAGAGGTTCTTGTTGCCAAAAAATATTCAGGAGCAGCATGTGGACAAAGTAAATGTTATTCCAGAGCATTCACCGACAATAAATACTCGCCCGGAAGGTGAAGCGGTTTTACCTCCGGAGGGTTTATTACAGCGCAGTAGTAGAATTAAGAAAATTCAGTTTACTGCGATGGCTTTATTATTTCTTGCTGCTGTTGTGAATTATCTCGATCGTAGTTCACTATCTGTCGCCAATATGACAATACGCCATGACCTTGGGCTTAGTGCCACTGAGATTGGCGCTTTGCTCTCGGTGTTTTCACTGGCTTACGGTATAGCGCAACTTCCTTGTGGACCTTTGCTGGACAGGAAAGGCCCGCGAATTATGCTGGGCCTGGGAATGTTTTTCTGGTCGTTGTTTCAGGCAATGTCAGGTCTGGTGCACAGTTTTGCCCAGTTTGTACTGGTACGGGTTGGCATGGGAATAGGTGAAGCGCCAATGAATCCGTGCGGAGTTAAAGTTATCAATGACTGGTTTAACATCAAAGAGCGCGGCCGCCCAATGGGTTTTTTTAATGCCGCTTCTACGATAGGGGTTGCCATCAGCCCACCGATTCTGGCTGCGATGATGCTGCTGATTGGCTGGCGGGGTATGTTTATTACAATCGGCCTGTTCGGTATCGTTGTCGCAATAGGCTGGTATTTATTCTATCGCAACCGTGAGCAACTTTCTCTGACGCCAGTAGAGCAGGCTTACCTTAATGCCGGGAGTGTCAATGCACGCCGGGAGCCGCTTAGCTTCGCTGAATGGCGAGGGTTGTTCCGCAATCGTACGATGTGGGGCATGATGCTGGGTTTCAGTGGCATCAACTACACCGCATGGCTCTATTTGGCCTGGTTGCCTGGTTATCTGCAAACTACCTATAACATGGACCTGAAAAGCACCGGTTTGATGGCGGCGATACCTTTCTTATTTGGGGCTGCTGGCATGCTGGTGAATGGTTATGTAACTGACGCTCTGGTAAAAAGGGGGGTTGCACCGTTAAAAAGCCGTAAAATTTGCATTATTGCCGGCATGTTGTTGTCAGCCAGTTTTACATTTTTGGTGGCGCAAGCTACCTCGTCCATGAACGCTGTATTATTGATTGGTATGGCACTGTTTTGCATTCACTTTGCCGGAACTTCTTGCTGGGGGCTGATTCATGTTGCGGTGGCTTCCCGAATGACGGCTTCTGTGGGAAGTATCCAGAACTTTGCCAGTTTCATCTGTGCCTCTTTTGCACCGATAGTGACTGGTTGGGTGGTTGATACCACGCACTCGTTCCATTTGGCGCTGACCATCTGTTCCTGTGTTACCGTGCTTGGTGCTGCGGCTTATGTGCTGCTGGTTCGTCAGCCAATCAGTGATGTGGGCAAGTGAAGCGGTAAACCCCTGAAACCATGAACAGCCCCACCAGCAGGCTGTTCATGGAGAGCAAACGTTATTACTTAAACACAGCCACATCTTTGCCATCGTCGACCAGTTGCTGGCGCACATGGCTGACAAATTCAGTAAGCGGGCACAAGGTGCCAACATCCGTTTTCTTGCACCATGCGGCCTGGAATTCCGCTTCGGGTAACGGGTGTTGTGCGTTCAGTGGTGAAAGCTGGCGCCACTGGTCCAGAGTACGGGCACTGAATGTAATGCGCACCAGTTGCTCGCCGGTCTGGGTATTTTTGTAGCGGGCCAGGTTAAGGCTGCCGCCGGGGGGAATGTCGTTGCGTGGGTAAACCGGTAACTGCCAGTTAAACCCGAGCATGGTTTGAATTTGGGCAATATTGGTGTCATGGCCAACCAGCATCACCAGTGGGCGTTGTAGTGCCAGGTTAATGGTTTGGCTGGTTGGGTTTTGCGTTCCGGCAGTGAGCGCATTAAGTAGCTGGCGCATCAGAATGGAACCCCCGTGGCGGGCATATTCTGGGGTATCACTCACCAGGTCATATTTCGCGGCATGCAAGGCCATCAAAGCACTGACTTGCTCCGCGCTGGCTGCGTGGCCAAACGCTACCTGCTCCAGTGGCAGGTTTTCACTGTATTGCAGGCGAATGGTTTCCCCCATTGAAGACCCTTCAGAAACCGGTCCGCCCAGTTTTACCTTCCCGTCATCACTAATTTTGACTTTCCAGGGTTTATCCAGAAACTTACAGCTGTCTTTATCTGGTGTGCATACCGCCTGACGCAATAAATCAACGGCTGGCTGATAACGTTTCGCTGCTTCTTCCGGGCTTCCCATTCGCGCCATGACTTCTTGTTTCACCACCGCCATATCCGGGTGTGCCAGCCCCATGTCCAGAGTGTCGAACAATGGATCTTGTGGGGTGGAGGCGGAATGCACAGCAATACCACAGCCCGGGAACATGCCATCGACCAGTGCCATTCCGGTAGCTTTGGTGCGCTGGTCTGGCGCGGCCCATACCCAAACGCTGCCCTCTGCCGGGCAGTGTTGCTGTTCTTTTAAGGGTAAACCTTGTGCCAGCCATTGCTGGAGCTGGTAAGCTCCTTGTTGTGCCACGCCCATATAGCCATGACCAGTCAGAAAACCATCCGGCACTGTCCATTCAGGCCACGCCTGGCCAGTGGCTTTCTGTAGTGAGGCGCTGTCGGTTTGTGGGCGCACGCCGTGGCGGCTCAGGGTAACCACTTTTTCGAGTACGTACTGGGGGGCTTGTGCGGCACTGGTAATAGGGATTTGGCTGGTTGATCCCATCATCAGTAATAGGAAATTGACTGTCAGTTTTTTCATAATGCGTTCCTGGCGATAAAAGTATGCAGACTATGCTCATTCCGGATACTGTCAGATATTGTATTGAGTCTGTTATCTTTGCATGAAACATAACAATATTTTTTAGCCAGTGAGTTACCAGAAGTTAGTGCATATTCATCGCCGCTATAGCGAATATTGTTTGCTGACAAACAAAAAACCCGCTGGTAAAACAGCGGGTAAAAACAAGCCAGACCAATAATCACATTTAAGAAATCGTTATTACTGCACTGCAGCAAATGCCTCGGCAACCGGCACGACATTATTATGGTTAAGCCCGGCCATGCAGACACGCCCACTGGCAATCAAATACACACCCAAATCGTTGCGCAGTTTATCCACTTGCTCCGGGCTGAAGCCGGTATAACTGAACATGCCGCGCTGTGTCAGCAGGTGGTCAAAACTATGCCCGGGCAATGCCGTTTTCAGTGTATCAACCAGTACCTGGCGCATTTCACTGATACGGGTGCGCATGGCATCCACTTCTGCACGCCACAGTGCGTTCAGCTCTGGGGTATTCAGCACCATGGAAACCAGTTTCGCGCCATAATTAGGCGGGCTGGAGTAGTTACGGCGCACGGTTGCTTTTAACTGGCCCAGCACGCGGCTGGCGGCTGCGGCATCTTCACACACCACAGATAACCCGCCCACACGCTCACCATACAGTGAGAAGATTTTCGAAAATGAATTACTGACCAGTGCAGGCAGGCCAGCGCTGGCAATAGCGCGAATGGCGTAAGCGTCTTCTTCAATACCTGCCCCAAACCCCTGGTAGGCAATATCCAGGAACGGAATCAGCTCCCTTGCCTGCAGCACTTCAATTACTTCATCCCACTGTGAATGGGTTAAATCAGCACCGGTTGGGTTATGGCAGCACGGGTGCAGCAGCACAATGCTGTGTGCCGGCAACTGGCGCAGTGTATCCAGCATTGCCGTGAAGTTTACCCCGCGGGTTTCTTTATCGAAATACGGGTAAGTGTGCACATTGAAGCCTGCACCGGAGAAAATGGCGATATGGTTTTCCCAGGTGGGGTCGCTCACCCACACGTCTGAATTCGGGAAGTAGCATTTCAGGAAGTCAGCCCCAACTTTCAGTGCGCCAGAACCGCCCAGGGTTTGAATTGTGGCGATGCGCCCGGCTTTCAGCGCGGCGTGTTGTTCACCAAACACCAGGTGTTGCACCGCACTGCGGTAGGCATTCAGCCCTTCCATTGGCAAATACACGCTGGCCCCGGCAGGATGCTGTTCTAACAGGCGACGTGCGCGCGCTACCGCTTCCAGTTCAGGAATAATGGCTTTCTCGTTGTAATAAAGACCAATGCTCAGGTTGACTTTGTTTGGCCGTGGGTCCTGGTGAAATTTTTCCATCAGCGACAAAATCGGGTCGCCCGCGTAGGCGTCAACATGCTGGAACAACATTTAATACTCCTGGTTAGTCAGAGGTTACACCGCGTAGCGTCCGGGGCGGTGATTCATGGCAATAATCAGATTCAGCAGGGTGGCGCCAACAATTGAGGCAACCAGCATCGGCAGGCTGACAACGAACAAAGAAGCCGTCACTATGCAGGCATCTACCGCCATCTGGAATTTTCCAGCGCGGATCCCGCTTTTGTCCTGCAAGTAAAGTGCGAGGATATTCACGCCGCCAAGGCTCGCTTTATGGCGGAACAGCACCACAAAACCAATCCCCATCATGACGTTGCCAAACAGCGTGGCATAAAACGGGTTGAGCTGGTCGATGTGAATAAAACGGCCATGCAAATCAGAAAATAGTGAAACCAGTGCGACGGCACAGAACGTCTTCAGGGTGAATTGCATGCCCATACGGCGGACAGACAGCCAGTAGAAAGGCAGGTTAATCACGAAAAATGCCGCGCCAAAGGAGATATGGGTGACATAGTGAATCAGGAAAGCCAGGCCTGCAGTCCCACCAGTGAGTGCGCCAGACTGGCGTAGCAAAACCACACCAAATGAGATCATCAGTGTGCCAAACAGCAAGGCCAGTGCATCTTCCAGCCAGGTGTGGGCGAGTTTATTGGGCGTTATAACGTTATCCATAAGAAATCATAATTTTTCAGTGGCACAGGATAAGCATAACCAGCAAAAAACACGCCAGAATCACCATGCAAACAGGCTGAATGGTGAATTATTCACCGACATATTCGCTAACATACTGATACATCAGGCCTGGGTTTTGCGTATTTTGTGCATGTAAAGACTTTATATTGGTTGATGTGTGCATTTAATTGCTTTTTAGTACACGAATCGGGCTTGTGTGTTGCACCATAATAAAGCGTTATGCCCCGATTCAGGGCAACATGTCACTGCCTGGCATCATCAGGCCGTTTTCCTTCAGGCGGTTAAGTACCACGGACGTTTTCAGGTGGGCAACGCTCTTGTTGCGCGAGAGGATCTTACTGATTAAATCGCTCAGTCCTTGCAGGTCCTGGACGGCGACTTTCAGCAGGTAATCGGCGTCGCCGGTGGTTTTAAAGGCATCAATCACGGCATCGACATCACGCAGCATGGTATGGAAGCTTTCCACGCAATCAGCGGTGTGGTTCAGCAGGCGCACTTCTATCAGCCCCAGCACTTCGCGGCCCACAGCATCTGGCGCCAGCCGGGCGTGGTAGCCAAGAATGAGTTGCGCCTGCTCCAGTGCGATGCGCCGCCGTGAACACTGGGAGGCAGACAAGCCAATCAGCTCGCTAAGTTCCTGGTTTGTCAGGCGGCCGTTGGACTGCAGCAGGTTGAGGATCTTCACATCAAAGTCGTCGATATTGTACATAAGCCCGGTATCAGCGCAGAAAAAGTGGCTTACAGACTAGCAGTTTTTTCCCTCCGGCGAAGCTTTGCTGTATGTGCATTTTTTGTGCTGCACCAAAATGGAACTGTTTCGTGCACTCAATGGCTATTTTGTGCGCGAATGATGCGTAATATGTTCTAAAAATACGCATATCATTCCTTTGTTAACGAATTATTCACATTTTGTGAGTGGTGGGGATAATTTAAATTATTCTTTGTATCAATTAGTTAGTGTTTTCTTCTTGAGGAGAACCTTAAGCCTGGCCTGATAGTTGCTCTCTTCGGCTGTAACCTTTTGGACCCGGAGATGGTAATGGCTACTCAGCAAAACGATAACGAATTAAAACGTGGATTAAAAAACCGCCACATTCAACTTATTGCACTGGGAGGCGCGGTTGGTACCGGGCTATTTTTGGGAATAGCGCAGACCATTCATATGGCCGGGCCTTCGGTGCTGCTGGGTTATGCCGTCGCCGGTTTAATCGCCTTTTTTATTATGCGCCAGCTTGGTGAGATGGTGGTGGAAGAGCCAGTTGCTGGTTCCTTCAGCCACTTTGCTAACCGCTACTGGGGGCCATTCGCCGGGTTTATGTCTGGCTGGAATTACTGGGTGCTGTATGTGCTGGTGAGTATGGCTGAGCTAAGTGCTGTGGGAATTTATATTCAGTACTGGTGGCCGGAAGTGCCCACCTGGGTTTCTGCTGCGGTTTTCTTCCTGGTGATTAATGCGATTAACCTGACCCACGTAAAAGTGTATGGCGAGCTGGAGTTCTGGTTTTCCATTATCAAAGTGGCGGCGATTGTCAGCATGATTGGTTTTGGCGCGTATTTGCTGATAAGCGGCCATGGTGGTGTTGAAGCCACAGTGACTAACTTGTGGCAGCAGGGCGGCTTTTTCCCCAACGGCATTAGCGGGTTAGTGATGGCGATGGCGGTAATTATGTTCTCTTTTGGTGGCCTGGAGCTGGTGGGGATCACCGCTGCAGAAGCTGATAACCCGGAACAAACTATTCCCCGCGCCACTAACCAGGTTATCTGGCGCATTCTGTTGTTTTATGTGGGTTCTCTGGCGGTGCTGTTGTCGTTGTATCCTTGGCAGAAAGTGGTGCAGGGCGGCAGCCCGTTCGTGCTGATTTTTCATGCGCTGGACAGCAACCTTGTTGCCAATATTCTTAACCTGGTGGTGCTCTCTGCGGCTCTTTCGGTCTACAACAGCTGTGTTTATTGCAACAGCCGTATGTTGTTTGGCCTGGCGCAACAGGGTAATGCACCGCGCGGGTTGTTAAATATCAACCGTCGCGGCATTCCGCTGGCAGCGCTCGGGGTTTCTGCGCTGGCAACGGCGCTGTGTGTGCTGATTAACTACATTATGCCGGGTAAGGCGTTTGAATTGCTGATGGCGCTGGTGGTTTCTGCCCTGGTAATTAACTGGGCGATGATTTGTATTACGCACCTGAAGTTCCGCCAGGCGATGCAGCGTGCCGGGAAAACTACGCGTTTTAAAAGCCTGGGGTACCCGCTGACGAATATTCTGTGCCTGGTTTTCCTGGCCGCGATTTTGGTGATTATGTTTATGACACCGGGGATTCGGATTTCGGTGTGTTTGATTCCGGTGTGGCTGGTGGTGCTTGGGGTGGGGTATTACCTGAAGAAGAGGCGTGCCGGGGCGGCGGAGTTGGTGTCGGGGAGTTTGTGAGTGTTTTGTTTTTTTGATGTGTGTTAGTGGTGTGGTTGTTTCCGTTCACCCGGGCTGGTGTGACTATTCCGTTCACTTGAAGTCGAGTGGTTAATGCGGCTTCACAGCCTGTGAACGGGCTAAGGGGGCTCGCCCCCTTTGCAATCCCCGTTTTCGCGGGCGACCGGTGCTGCGCACTGCGTTCACCTCCGGGCAGTCAGCCTGCGGCCGGCTCGACTCGGCATCCATGCCTCGGTTCGCCTTATTCCGCCGTCCGGGCGGAATAACCTTGTCTTCCTTTCTGCGGTTCACCGGTCTTACGCGAACAGGCCTCGCTGCAAGAAGGGTTTTTTTTGTGCTGTATGGTGTGGCTGGGGGATTTGTGCTTTGTCTGTTTTCTTTGATTTTTGCTGAGATATTACAGGCGGGTGTGGAGTGTGGCCTCTAAATCGTTGAGGCGTGCCTGGCGGGCCGGGGCTGCCT